>NZ_VOXS01000014.1:0-65534 GCF_013420655.1 Acinetobacter sp. Q186-3
CCCGAACTCAGAAGTGAAACCTCTTAGCGCTGATGGTAGTGTGGGGTTACCCATGTGAGAGTAAGTCATCGCCAGCTCATTAATTCAAAATCCCCCTAGCTTAAATAGCAGGGGGATTTTTTTATGCTTTTAATAAAGCTATAGTGCTTCAATATAAATAAAATTATCAAAAAATAACCCATGTATAGAAAATTTTATCCCCGCTATTTGCTGTTAAATATTTGCATTTCAGTCATTTTCGTGGCTATTGGTATGTATCCTGAGCATATATTATTGAACTACTGGATGGTGGTAATACATTGGATTCTCGGAATTGTGCTGATGCATATATTGATTATCCGTTTACCGCTTTTTAATCGCTTTTATATTAATCGAAAAAAATTACATTATTCTATTGTACAAACCCCAATATATAAGCATGCAGAGTATAAGGCAGCACCCGTAATGTCTGGATTAGTGGTCTTTGGCTTGGTGTGTACCGTGTTATATGTATTCAACATGACAGAGTTTTATGTTGAATATGCGTTTATTGCAGGCTTATCTACAGGGAATATGAGTTTTTATTATGCTCCCTAAACCATCTCTAAGGCTCATTGAACTGCCGTAGCAGCATGCTTTAATACGTCCTTTAAGTCTTCTTCAAAGGGGAGATAGGGGGTAAGTAAGAATCTCATCTCAAGATCATACCTTCACCATCTAGCAAGTTGAACGGTATTTATTTTCGTAGTGAGTGTAATGGTAGAGTTGCTGTAGAAAATAAAGAATAGATAAAAAGAAACCCCATCATCCTGACGGGGTTTCTTCGTATTTCGTGCTTTAGGTATAACTCCTGTCACACCTCACGATCCTGGTGTACAAACTTATTATTGTTGTTTTCCGTTTGGGAAACATCCTGTTTCCTGATGAATTTAGAATACGAAAATTCTGTGTGTACGCCTAGCCTCAATTATCTTCATTCAATGTAAGCCAAAACGTACAAGGAGACTGAACTATTTATTGGAAAATTTCAGCCATAAAAAACCGCCTATGTCAGGCGGTTTGGAATCAGACTGCTTAAGCAAACATTTGGCTTGCTGCGCAATATAGAATCCATAGAATCGCGATCGCTACGACTGGTTCCAGAACTTTGGCCCAGCCTGGAACAGTCGGTTCTGCTGCGACTGTGCTTTCTACCGGTGCATGATCGGCTTGTTGATGTAACATTTGATTAAACTCCTTCATCGTATCATCTAATGATAGCTCTTCTTGGGGAAGGGGTTTAGAGCCCTTTAACTCTGTTAGCTCGTTTGTTGACCAAACCCAATCATCCGCCTGACCTGACAGATGTTCAATTTGACCCTGTAACAGCTCTTTTAAGCCGTTGCTGCCAAAGTTACCGGTTTCATCCAGCTGTTTTAATTCGGTCAGTTGCAGGCTTAAAATTTCGCTAATACTGTGTTCGAGTTCTGGCTTAGGCAGTTCAGACTGGTTGTGTACCGAAGTGGTCAGATGACGGGACACTTCCTGAATATACAGCGGATCGAGGGTCTTGATTTCCTGATAGAGCTTATTGTCATCTTCGCGCCACAGACGAATCAGTTTGCCTAGAGTTAGCGCATTGAGTTCCTGGATATATGCATTGCGGCTATCAGCATCGTACTGCTGCAAAAGCTGAGGCTTTTGAATTTTAACCTGATCGCTAAAGTATTGTACTAAATCAAAAGCCATGCATTTACTCCTATTTCTTTTTTAATCTAATAATCTTAGGCTTGGTTTTTTCTTTGGTGTTTCAGTTTGTTCCTCTGTGCTTGATTTTAAAGCATTTGGATCATTTTGGATATGTTCATATTCACTTGGATCAAAGAATAAACCCTGGCCATTTTCGCGAGCATAAATCCCCAAAACTGCAGCAATGGGTACATAAATATCGCGTGCTACGCCACCAAAGCGCGCCGAAAAGCTGATGGCATCATTGGAGATGTGCAAGCCATGGACTGCATGTGGCACGATATTTAACACAATCTGGCCATCCTGAATGAACTGCTCTGGCACCATGGTGTTGGGTTGGGTGGCATCGACCAGAATATGCGGTGTAAGCTGGTTGTCGCAAATCCATTCATAAATGGCACGCACCAGATAGGGACGGGTTGGGCTTAAGTTGAGTTCCTGTTCAGACATATCTACTCTCTACTTATTTATTAAAAATTCGCTATAGCGGTTTTTTTCCTGCACGGTTAAGGATTTTACAAATGCAGGGCGACTAAAAATTCGCTGGCAATATAAATGAATCGGGCGGCAATGCTGTTTTGGCAGTTCAATGCCCATGGCTTTCAGGCGCAGGAAAATTGGGGCCAGCATACAATCCAGGATGCCAAAATTTTCCGCCATAAAATAAGGGAAATGCTGAAATAATGGTGTGAGTGAGACCAGTGTATCACGAAGCTGCTTTTGTGCCTTGGCCTGTGCTGCGCTATTCAGGGTATCTTCATGGCAAAGCAGGATATCGGCCAGCTTTAGCCAGTCCTGCTCAAAACGCCAGATGTATTGGCGCTGCTCTGCGCGGGGTGCTGGTGCATCGGCATAGAGCTTGTTTTGCCGGTAGCGGTCATCAACATATTCGGAAATAATTGGGGCATGGAACAGTTTTAAATCTTGCTCTACCAGCATGGGTAAGCGATTATAAGGATTCAGGCTGGCTAAATCTTCATCTTCATGGTCGACCAGGACCAGATGATATTTAATATTCTTCTCAGCCAGTACCAGGCGAATCCAGTGCGAGCGGAAATCGTCTGCATGACTGTATAGTGTAATTCCCTGTAGCGGTGTATTTTCCAAGGACATAAATCAGTAAGCAGCAAAATGAATCAGTTAGGATACTAAAATTCAACCTAAAAAGCACGAAGCGAAAAAGGATGAATCGGGTGAAAATGGGTTAGATTATAAAAAAATAACAGGAGCGGCGCAGTATGATGATAAAACTTGTGTTTCTGATGTTCTGCTTAGGAATTGGGGTAGTGAACTATTATTTCAGCAAGGCCTTCTGGCTGCATGAGGGCAGTTGGGGTAAAGATGTACCTGAACAATAAATTCCTTTATCTTTAAAATAACAGCCAATAAAAAAGCCTTGGATAAACCAAGGCTTTTTGTCCAACTCGGTAAACGAATTAACGTTTAGAGAATTGAGGACGTTTACGTGCTTTACGTAAACCAAGTTTCTTACGTTCAACTTCACGAGCGTCACGAGTAACGAAACCAGCTTGACGAAGAGCAGGTTTTAAAGTCTCGTCAGAAGCGATTAATGCACGAGTAATACCGTGACGGATCGCGCCTGCTTGACCACCGATACCACCACCAGCAACAGTGATGTAAAGGTCATATTTTTCAGTTGCTTCAAGAAGCTCTAAAGGTTGACGAACAACCATACGAGCAGTTTCACGACCGAAATATTGCTCTAATGAACGGTTGTTGATCACGAGTTTACCAGTACCAGCAGATAAGAAAACACGTGCAGTTGCGGTCTTACGGCGACCTGTACCATAGTTAGTAGCCATGTGCTGTATCCCTTAGATATCCAAAACTTGTGGCTGTTGAGCAGTATGAGGATGCTCGCTACCAGCGTACACTTTCATTTTCTTGATCATTGCATAACCAAGAGGACCTTTTGGCAACATGCCTTTCACAGCGCGTTGGAAGATTTCTTCAGGTTTGTGAGCAACTAACTTTTCAAAGTTAGTTTCTTTTAAACCGCCTGGGAATTCAGTGTGGCGATAGTATTTTTTGTCAAGTGACTTGTTACCAGTTACTTGAACTTGTTCAGCGTTGATAACAACGATGTAGTCACCAGTGTCAACGTGAGGAGTATAAGAAGTCTTATGCTTACCGCGTAAACGACGAGCGATTTCAGTCGCAAGACGACCTAAAGTTTTGCCAGAAGCATCAACAACGTACCAGTCGTGTTGAACTTCAGCTGGCTTAGCGCTGAGAGTTTTCATTAAACCACTACCTATTATAGTTGGTTTGGACGGTGAATCAGTCCAAACAAAAAGGAGACGAGATTCTAAACGAAATTGTCGAGAACCACAATGAAAATATAAAATTTCAAGCGCTGTATTTTAATCAAAATCCTGAGAAAAGAAAAGACTTGCCAAGAACATCCATCTGCCGTGCCTAGTACTGATCAACTTTCAGCTAAATATCCGCCTTCAAAAGCAGTTTAGATTGCCCCAAAACCGGCCAATCTGCCCGAATCTTCAGCAGAATTCACGGCCGCTGCGGTCAAAGTCTGCTTATAATGGGAGATGCCTTATTGTTTAGGATCAATCATGCTGCCTTTATATGTGACCAGTGGTGAACCTGCCGGCATTGGCCCGGATATTTGTCTGCATCTTGCCGACAGTGTAGATGAGCGTCCCGTTGTGGTTCTGGCCGATCTGGCCATGCTGGCCCAGCGTGCGCAAGTGTTGAAGATGCCGGTAGAACTGATTGAATACAGCGGGCAAACTGCTTCTTCAGAAAAAGGGCAGCTCTATGTCGAGCATGTGCCTTTACAGCAAGCTGTGGTGATGGGCGAGCTGAATCCGCAAAATGCCGCTTATGTGTTGGAACAGCTACGTCGTTCGGCCGATTATGCCATGTCAGGCAAAAGTGTCGGGGTAGCGACTGCGCCGGTACAGAAGTCAGTCATCAATGACGCTGGTATAGCCTTTAGTGGCCATACCGAATATTACCAGGAGTTTGCGGGCGTGCCGCGCGTGGTGATGATGCTGGCCACCAAAACCCTAAGAGTGGCCCTGGCCACTACGCATTTACCGCTGCGTGCAGTGGCTGATGCGATTACCGCTGAACGTCTGCATCAGGTGATTGATATTCTCATCCACGATTTAAAATCCAAATTTAAAATTGAGCAGCCGAATATTCTGGTCTGTGGTTTAAATCCGCATGCCGGTGAGGGCGGTTATTTGGGCATGGAAGAAATTGAGGTGATTAATCCGGTGCTGGAAAGCTATCGCGCGCAGGGCATCCAGATGAGTTTAAGCCTGCCGGCTGATACCTTATTTACTCCGGAAAACCTAAAAGATGCCGATGCGGTTCTGGCGATGTATCACGATCAGGGCTTACCTGTGCTAAAATCGCAAGGATTTGGTGAAGCCATCAATATTACTTTGGGCTTGCCGTTTATTCGCACTTCAGTTGATCATGGCACAGCACTCTCCCTCGCAGGCAGCGGTCTTGCGAAAAGCTCAAGCCTGAATGTGGCTGTTGATTTGGCGCTGGATTTAGCGCGTCACTGATCTTGTCTTTATTACACGTTGGAAATCTTTATGTATCAGATTAATGCCTTAAACCCGAAAGATGAAGGGCACCACACGCGCAAGCGTTTTGGTCAAAACTTTTTACATGACCAACGTGTGATTGCGAAAATTGTACGCTCGGTCAATCCGCGTCCGGGCGATAATATTGTTGAAATTGGCCCGGGTCTGGCGGCCTTAACTTCACCATTAATTGGTGAATGTGATGCCTTGACCGTGGTGGAACTGGACCGTGATCTGGCTGCCGGTTTGCCGGGGCGTGTGCCACATCCGGAACGTTTAACCATTATTGAAACCGATGCGCTGAAATATGATTTTAGCAATCTGTTTGAAGATGACCGTCCACTCCGTGTGGTGGGTAACCTGCCGTATAACATTTCGACCCCACTGTTGTTCCATCTCCTGGAGTTTGGTGACAAAGTCAAAGACATGCACTTCATGCTGCAAAAAGAAGTGGTCGACCGGATTACTGCTGCGCCAAATACCAAAGAATACGGCCGTTTGTCGGTGATGATTCAGTATTACTGCAAACCAACTTTCCTGTTTGAAGTGCCACCGGGCTCTTTTAACCCGCCACCAAAAGTGACTTCTGCGGTGTTTCGTTTAGAGCCGTATGAGGTGAAACCGATTGTGGCAAAAAATGAAAAGGCTTTATCACGTCTGGTTTCGCATGTGTTTACCCAGCGTCGTAAAACCTTGCGCAATAGCTTAAAAGGCATGCTGGCAGAAGATGGTTTTGAAAAAGCCGGTGTTGATCCGATGGCACGTCCAGAAACCCTGACCCTGGCCGAATTTGTGGCTTTGGCAGATCAAATGGTGGTGTAAAACAACGATGGCACGTTATAACTATGTGATTGGCGATGTACAGGGCTGTTTTGAAGCCCTGAAAGCCTTGCTCAAGGAAATCCGCTTTGATCCGGATCAGGACTTTATCTGGTTTGCCGGTGATCTGGTGGCACGTGGTGAAAACTCGCTTGGCGTGTTGCGCTTTGTCAAAAAGCTGGCTGATCGTGGTGTTGCGACCACAGTGCTGGGCAATCATGACCTGACTTTGCTGGCTGGTGCACGTGGCCTGAAAGAGATTAAAGACAAAGACCAGACCCGCGATGTGATTGATGCCATTGACAGCGATGAATTGATTGACTGGTTACGCAAGCAGCCGTTATGTGTCTGTCCGAATGAATCGACCATCATTACCCATGCCGGTATTCCGCATTTGTGGAGTGCGGAAAAAACTCAGGCGCTGGCCAAAGAAGTCGAAGCGGTGATTCAGCATGACGATTTTGCGGTGATGGATCATTTTCTGGCCGAGATGTTTGGCAAAGAGCCAGCCCTCTGGTCAGATGATTTGCAAGGCAATGAACGCTTACGCTGTATCGTCAACTATCTAACCCGCATGCGCCTGACCGATGCAGAAGGACGCCTGGAGTTCAGTTTTAAAGACAGTCTGGACGATCCGATGCCGGCCGGCTTTAAACCGTGGTTTGAATATGTTTCGGCTGCAGCTGAAACGCATCAGATTATTTTTGGGCACTGGGCCGCGCTGCAAGGCAAAACTATTTCCGCCCAGATTCAGAATGTCGATGGGGGCTGTGTCTGGGGGCATCAACTGGTGGCTTATCGTTTGGAAGACCAGCAATTGTTTACAGTGGATAATCCACTGGAAGAATGGTAACAATATTTTATCTTTATAATTTAAAAATGTGATGTCGAAATGAAAACAGCCACCTATTAAAGTGGCTGTTTTTTTGAATTTTATTGAATTCGAATCCAAGTTTGGCTGCGCCCTAGTGTAGACACCCCCATATAAGCGCGCAAAGTCAAACGCTTACCTGTCGAGTTGAGGCGGATTTTTGCATCGTAAATACGACCTGCCAATGGATCAATTACGCGTCCTTTTTCGTAATTATTGCTGTCTTTGATCTGTTTTAAGCCTTTTAAAATATCCATCCCTAAAATAGGTTGGTCAGTATAAGGCGCAGGACACTTATTACAAAGTTCACGTGGGGTATAACCTGGACGTGGAGTTACTTTAATAATTTTACCCGTATAGGTTTGATTGGCTTCTTTACGAATTTCGATGACAGCTTTAGGTGAGCCTGTTTTATCATCAATTTGTTGCCAAGTCCCTGCTAAATCTTGTGCCATCGCCAAAGTGCTTAGACTGCCGAAGATGACGGCTATTCCTAAAGCCAATTTCTGAATCATTTTATTTCCCTTACTCGGTCTTTGCGGCTAGTCTAATCTGTGAATTGACTGACACAAAGTCCCGAGTATCTAGAAAAAATGACCGATGCGACACAATTACTCGCTTATTGTTGGCGAATCCACGTTTGTGTCCGACCAATGGCTGAAATTCCGACGTAACCACGTAAAGTTAGACGTTTATTATTAGACGCTAAACGGCCTTTCAGGCTATACATTTTGCCTGTAAGTGGATCTAAAATACGTCCATCGGCATAGTTGTTATTTTCCACATGCTTTAAGCCATGAATAACTTCCAAACCCACCAAAGGTTTGTTGGTATAAGGTGCAGGACAATTCACACACATAGTTTTTGGAGTATAGCCTGGTCTTGGTGTGACTTTAATAATTTTACCTGTAAAGCTGCCATTTTCAGCTTGGGTAATTTCAATAAGTGCTTTAGGTGAGCCTGTTTTGTCATCAATACTTTGCCAGATACCCGTTAGGTCTGATGCAAACGCTGAGCCACTGAAGATGAAGCTTGCAAATGCGCCCATCAATACATTTTTCTTCATATCAGTTCCTTTGATTGTCGAAAGTTATCACAGAGGTTAATTCAAGGTATAAAGCGAGTTGTGGAAGGAGTCAAGCGATTTGAGAGGTAATTAATCTTAAAGTTGCAACTAAGATGCAGAAAAACCAATAAAAAATGCCACGAACGTGTGGCATTTTATGTGAAAAGAGAAGTGATTAATTATTCGCTTTTAATCCAAGTTTGGCTGCGTCCTAAGGCCGATACACCGACATAACCTCTGAGGGTTAGACGTTTACCGTTGCTGCTCAGTTTAGCTTTGGTACTGTAAATATTGCCAGACAGCGGATCAATAATCTTGCCGCCGCTATAGTTGAGTTTGCCCTTATACGCCAGTCCTTTTAGTACATCCATGCCTAAAATGGGCTGATTGGTATAAGGCGCAGGGCAGTTGACACAGGTTTCTTTTGCTGTGTAACCCGGACGTGGCGTTACTTTGACGATTTTAGCGGTATAAGTGCCATTAGCTTCTTGACGAATCTCTAAAATGGCTTTGGATGAACCGGTTTTATCATCAATATTGCGCCAGGTACCGGAGAGATCTTCCGCGAAAACGCCGGCACTGAATGTGGCTGCCAGAAGTGCCACTGTATATTTAAATTTCCCCATGTTTCTATCCCTTTAATACACTTCAAAAAATTCAATTTTCATCTTAAGAATATTTTTTCATCAACACAAGATGTAAATATTGATTCTTGAGTCACATTTTTTGAATAAAGAGTATAAATGTTGGCAGCCAGACTGCGGTAAATACAGCATTCACCGCCATCCCAAAAGCAGCATAACGACCGGCCACACTACCGCGTTGCCAGGCTTGCGCTGTGCCAATTGCATGAGCAGCAAGGCCTAAGGCCAGTCCTGAGGCGCGCTCATCATTAATATGACGCAGCAGCAGCGGCGAGAAAGCGGCACCAATCACCCCAGATAAAATCACAATCAGAATGGCCAGACTGACCGGCGCTTCCAGCAGGGTGGCAATATTGATGGCAATGGGTGTGGTCACGGCACGGGTGGCAAATGCCATGATGTCATCCCCGGCCATATGTAAGAGATAGGCCAGTCCCATTGGCAAGGCTACGGCACTGATGCTGGCAAACAGCAAAATACCCAAAATAGCTTTGAGTGGCAGATCATCATAGCGCATGGCCGCCAGCGGAATTGCCAGTGCCACAGTCACATAACCCAGCAGATGGTTAAACAGCGGATTGACCTGTGCCATATAATCTTCATAGGGAATGCCAAATACATACAGCAACAGCACAATAAAAATCATGCCAAAGACAATGACCGGAATTTGCGGCAGTTTCTGGTTACAGGGTTTGGCAAGCAGATAGGCCACCAGGGTGATTAAAAAGCCATAAACAATTGCGAGCATGTTTTAATCTCCTAGAGCCAGCGTTTGGCCATTTTGGCATACAGCCATAACGGCAGTAGGGTGCTGAGAAACAGCACCACCAGAAAAGCCGGAATTTTATTGCCCATATGGGTCAGCATCAGCAGTGAGCCGGCACTAATCGGTAAAAAGGCAAACGCACTTTCTTTCATGATTTTATTGTTGGTATCGACAATCCGGGCTGGAATTTTATGCAGTCGGCGCCACAGGAAAAGCACCACCAGCAGGCTGAGTAAACCCATCAGGTTGCCCAGTTCAGGATGGTTGAAATAGGTCGCAATCCAGACGGCTGTTTCACGAAATACAATAATTAAGAGCAGTGTGCCAATCCAAGCTGGCCAGTCGATACGTTTAAGCCTGTTCATTTTTTATCAGTCGGTCATATTTTACTGTTCAAGTTTTAACTGATCTCATCATCAATTTCAAATTCTTCTAAAGGCCGTTTAAATTGCTGAGCCTTGGCACCCAGAATTTCGTCCAGCGGCAAGTGCGCCTGACGGATCATCTGTTCCAGTTTGGCCGGGGCCATATTTACGCGCAGATTCAGTTGTCCCTGCTCATCATAGTGCTCGGACTGGATTACATTCAGTTCATAAAACTGGTTGCGTAATTTGCCATAGGCCGGTTTTAACACCACATCAAAACTTTGAATCTGGCCCATCAGACATTCATGCACGGCCTGACGTAACAGCTCCAGTCCCTGACCGGAATGCGCAGAAATATAAACCCGCTCCGGCTGATGTGGCTTGGCATAGACAATTTTGGCTTGCTCGCCGGTGCAGTCGATTTTGTTATAAACCCTGAGCACCGGCACATCTGCGCCAATTTCTTTCAGGACGCGCTCAACTGCTTCAATCTGTTCCAGCATGTCCGGACTGCTGGAATCAATCACATGCAGCAACAAGGTCGCTTCCAGAGTTTCTTCCAGCGTGGCCTTAAATGATTCCACCAGCGAGTGCGAGAGATTACGGACAAAACCCACGGTATCGGCCAGCACCAGCGTACCAATCCCATCCCATTCCAGCCGGCGTAAGGTCGGGTCGAGCGTAGCAAAGAGCTGATCGGCGGCGTAGACATCGCTATTGGCCAGAATATTAAACAGCGTCGATTTGCCGGCATTGGTATAGCCAACCAGTGATACGGTAGGAACGGCGGCTTTTTGACGGGCCACACGACCCTGCATACGGGTCTGGCGGACTTTATCCAGTTTGGCTTTCAGCTGGCCCATACGAATTCTTAACAGGCGGCGGTCGGTTTCCAGCAAGGTTTCACCCGGACCACGTAAACCAATCCCGCCTTTTTGACTGTCCAGATTGCCGCGGCTACGAATCAGGCGTGAGGAGAGGTGATGCAATTGTGCCAGCTCGACCTGCAATTTCCCTTCATAGGTCCGGGCGCGCTGGGCGAAAATATCCAGAATCAGCTCGGTCCGGTCGACCACACGGCATTTCATGATTTTTTCAAGATTACGTGCCTGTGCCGGCGTCAACGCATGATCGAAAATCACCAGTTCAGCCTCGAGTTCTGCAACCAGCGCAGCAATTTCGTCCGCTTTACCAGAACCGATAAATAACTTGGCATCGGGTTTAATCCGCTGGGCAAACACATGCTGCAAAACTTCAGCACCTGCAGATTTTGCAAGCAGATGAAATTCTTCTGCATCAAGGTCTTCTAAAATCTGTACGCTGACGCTCACGAGCACAACGCGTTCACCACCTTGATGTTGCTGGTAATCTGGCACCTGGGCATTTCTCCTCATGAAAATTCTATTCTAGAGCAAAAAGCGCCAGCTGCGTGAACTAGATGAAGATGATTACAGCAGCATGACAAAAAGCAGGCGAATCCTCACAATCCTCAATTTGGAATCAGTATCATCCTCTTTGTGAGAGGGGGATAGGTAGTTTGATCGTTGTATCTGATCCCTCAGGATGATCATTGCATCAAGGGATTCGTTCTGGATCTATCCATTACAGCAAGACTGTAGAAGAATTGGCATAGCGCATTTCAATTGAGCGATCTGGACAGTTTTTCGATGCTTATGATCAATGTCTGGTCAATTGCTTCAAGATAGAATACAGTTCTCTGAACAATTCTTGCTGTGATTTTCGCAATTCACGATTATGCTATGTCTCAAGTTTCTTTATCTTCATCCGCTTCAATGAATAGTTTGTCCAAATTTTTTCTCTATTCTAAAAAAATCACTGCCGGTCTGGCAGCGGTGAGCGAAGGCTTTTATCTGGTGTATCGTCACAGCTTGTATAAGCAGCCGAATAATCCGCAGAATACCCGTTATGTGCAGCATTTTTGCCGTCAGCTGTGCAAGGTGTTCAATATTGAAGTTGAAGTGCATGGAGAAATTCCCACCCAGCCGGCCTTATGGGTCAGCAACCATGTGTCATGGCTAGATGTGCCGGTGCTCGGTTCTGGCGCACGGGTATTTTTTCTGGCCAAAGCTGAAATTGAGCAATGGCCGGTGTTTGGAAAGTTGGCCAAAGGTGGCGGGACCTTATTTATTAAACGCGGTTCGGGAGATTCAATTAAAATCCGCGACCAGATTACCCAGTTTTTAAAACAGGATGTGCCGGTACTGTTTTTCCCGGAAGCCACCACTTCGGACGGGACTAAAATTAAAAAAGTACATGGCCGTTTATTGGGTGCGGCAATTGAAGCGCAGCGTCCGGTGCAAATCTGCCTGATCTGTTATATCAACCAGCAGGGCGAGCTGGATACCGTAGCGCCGTTTATCAATGAAATGACCTTTATTGAGCATGTTAAAAATGTGCTGGAAATGCCGAAAGTCACCGCACATTTAATGGCTCTAAACCCGATTTCGGTAGAAGGGCATACGGTGGAAAGCCTGACCTCGCTGGTTCAAAACAAGATGATTGAGGGCTTAGAGCAGCTGCATCAAAAAGTCCTGATTCAGCAGGCCAGTGCTTAAGCTTTAACCTGTGTTGCAGGTTTACATAAAGCCTTCAATTGGCAGCCAGGAAATGATTTTCATGGCTGCTTTTTCATACCATTTCATTTTCGGTTCTTTAACAAATACGCGTTCTTCGCCTTTGCTGTTGACGACGCGCCAGTTAATGTTGTTTTGTGCATCCAGCACCAGACGGTAGGCATATTTGGATAAATTGGCATCCATGGTCTGATGCACCGATTTCGCCAGCGTCGGACTGTTGAGCAATACGCCAATTTCACTGTTTAAATAGGCCGAACGCGGGTCAAAGTTAAAAGAGCCAATAAAGACCTGTTTTTCATCCAGTGCCATCAGTTTGGCATGCAGGCTGGAACGGCTCAGGCCTTTTAAGCTGACTTTGGCTTTTTTCGACAGTTCTTCGGTATTGCTGTTCAGATGCTCGGCCTCGGGTGCATATAAAAACTCATACAGCTCGACATCATTTTCCAGTAAGTCCTGACGGTATTTGGCATAAAACGCGTGTACCAGCGGAACGTCATTGGCCTTATAGGAATTGGTCAGTACCCGCACCTGTACGCCGTCATTGGCCAGCTGTTTTAAGCGGTCGGCTCCAGATTCTTCCGGCACAAAATAGGCCGAAATAATATCCACACTTTCAGTCGGTTTTTCCAGATGACTGAGCAGCTGGAAATTCAGTAATTCTTCTTTGGGTGCGCGGTCTTTAATCTTGCTTGGCGAGTCTTTCACCACTTCTGCTTTGACCCAGTCAAACTGGATTTTGTGGTTAAACCACTGTTCAATGGCTTGGGAGCGTGTGGCTAAATCAAGATAATTTTGTACCGCCACTTCTGCAGAATGGTCTTCGAGCTGCTGTTTCAGGCTTTCATAACGCAGATGATGCTGCTGTGGATTGACCAGCTGCTTGACCGAATAGGCATAATCATCATTCCAGTATTCATCAAAGGAGTGAATGATTTCATCGGAGGCAGAACCGACCAGCATCACATCGACATCGGAAAATTGGTAGCTGTCGCTGACGTTATAATACTGGTTACTCATATTACGCCCGCCAATCAGGGCAATCTGGTTATCAGCAATAAAGCTTTTATTGTGCATGCGCCGGTTGATACGTTTTAAATCTAGCACCATGTCCATGGCGCGGTATTTACGGAAGCGGTACGGATTGTATAGCTTGACGTCGATATTGCTGTGCTGGTCCAGCGCCAGATAAATACCTTCCATTTTCTTGGCATTGTTATCATCGACCAGCAAGCGCACTTTCACGCCGCGATCAGCTGCGCGAATAATTGAATGTAGTGCCAGCGCCCCGATTTTGTCGTTGTCCCAGATATAATATTGCAGGTCTAGGGTTTCTTCTGCCTTATCAATTAAATACAAGCGTGCTGACAGGGCTTCCAGCGGATCGTACAGCACCCGATAACCGGTCAGCTGCGGATTTTTTTCACGCAGCGGCAATACAATCTGGGCCAGATGGGTATGCTCGGTTGGCGTTTCAAAAGCCATTTGAACCGGATATTCAATCTGTTTGGGCAGGGTTGAACAGCCACTGACTCCCAACACTAAACTGCAACTCAACAGCATGGCCGCGGTAGAAGAAGACATAGAACTTCTCGCGTATGTATTTGATTGCAAATTAAATTTGTCAGGATGTATCATATTGTCTAAAACAAGTCCAAAATTTGGTTTGAGTATAATTGCCAGCTGTGAAAAGATAAATATAAGAACGGACGAATTTAGTCGCCGGGGGAGAGTCGGGCATAACTATGTGGGATAGCCAATCAATTATACTGTATTTCTATATCGGCCTGGCCATATTGGCAGTTTGGGCTGTGTCGCAGGCATGGCGTAGTCAGGCCAATACAGAAACGATTCATCCCTTTAAAGCCTTTGTGCATCTGCTGGCCTTTTATCTGTCTTACTTATTAATTCCGCTGTTTTTCTTTAGTATTTATGCCGGCTGGATTGGCTATTACTCCTTGCATGAAGCCATTTTTATCGGGCTGGTCAGTGGTGTGCTGGTCTATGCGCGTTTTATTGAACCGCATCTGATTTTGGTGAAAACCACCCGCTATCAGATGCTGCCCGATCAGCCGCTACAACGACCAGTCCGAATTGCCCTGATTGCCGACCTGCATATAGGTCTATTTTCCGGGCATGAACGCCAGCTCAAGCAGATTGTCGCCAAGATTAACCAGGAAGAACCGGAAATGGTGCTGGTGGCAGGTGACTGGACCTATGAGCCGGAAAATAAACTGGCCGATGAGCTGGCAATACTAAAAGAGATTAAAGCGCCAATTTATTCTGTGACCGGCAATCATGATGAACAGTATCCTGGTCCGCCGATTCAGGAACTGCTCAAACATGCGCTTGAGGTTAATCATGTGATTGATATTGAAGGGCAGATTGTCGAATTTGACGAGTTTCGCCTGATTGGGATTGGCGATTTATGGTCCGGCCGTACCGATATGCGCTATATGCCGGATTTACCGCAAGACAAGCCGTGGCTGATTTTGTCGCATAACCCTGATACGGTTGATATGGTGCCGAAATTGCCAACTCATCCCTTAATGCTGTCGGGGCATACCCATGGCGGTCAGGTGGAATTGCCGTGGCTGACCGATTATGTAATGAAACGCGTGTCTATTGTTGGTCATAAAAAAGGCCTGTACCGGCATGAACATGCCGATGTGTTTGTCACTGTTGGTACTGGAATGGTGGGTGTGCCATTTCGTTTTCGGGTACCACCAACCATTGATATTATTGAACTCTGCTAATGCCAAAGGGGAGGTGTTTTAAAAGACCCACCACAGCAAGGCAATCAGAATCACGACGCCAATCAAGACCAACACCCCAATATTCAGGCGGTGATTGTTCCGGTTTAAATCTTCAATGCCATTTGCCGGTGTTTCGACCGGGGCTTGTGCTTCGGTATGCAGCTGCGGGCGCGGTGGATCTTCAGTATCAAAATAGGGTGTGCTGATGTCGTCTATCGGTTTGGGGGCACATTCACCCTTGGAGGCATCCATGGCCAGACCGTGCTGGCGAATCAGTTCATCAATCAGCTGCTGGGCTTCTGCTTCAGTCAAATGACTGTCTGTTCTGAGGTACTGCACCGCTTCATGGCGTTTGCCATCATCCAGCAACAAAATGACTTTCACCAGTTGTTCTTCCCGAAGGGTTTCAATCAGACGATCCATACAATGACCTGCTGGTGGGGGATAAGCTTTTATTGTTTCTAAACTTGGCCAGATGCAATAGTGTGTTTGTGTATGATTTTGCATCACAAATAAAAAAACCAGCGTTATCTACGCTGGTTTTTTCAGTCAGATGAACATTTTAAATCTGGCTGTTGACATCATCATGCTTGGTTTCACGAATCGCCAAGAAGGCCAGAAGTGACAAGATAGATGCAGCTGTCAGGTAATAACCCACGGCAGCCAGACCATATTCGGTCGCCAGTTTGGTGGCAATCAGCGGAGCAAAAGAGGCACCGAAAATACCGGCCAGGTTAAAGGTCAGCGCAGACCCGGTATAACGTACCGAAGTCGGGAAAATTTCTGACAGAACGGTGCCAATTGGACCATAGGTCAGCCCCATAATCGCCAGACCAATACACAGGAACAGGAACACCACCAAGGTATTGCCAGATTCCAGCATGCTGGCAAAAACCAGACCAAAGAGCGCCGATACAATACATACCCCAATAGACGTGGCTTTACGGCCGAATTTTTCTGCCAAAATTGCTGAGAGTGGAATAAACGCTGCAAAGCACAGGGTAGCAATCAGCTGTAATTCCAGAAAGTCGGCGCGGCTATAACCGAGTTGGGTGGTGCCCCAGTTGAGCGCGAATACCGTGGTCAGATAGAACACCACGAACGTACAGATCGCGGCAATGGTGCCTAAAATCAGCATGCCCCAATGTTTGGTCATGACTTCTTTAAACGGTACATTCACTTCTTTCTGTTTATTTAAAACGTTCTGGAAAGCCGGTGTTTCATGCAGTTTCAAACGAATCCACAGACCAACAATCACCAGTAAAGCACTGGAAATAAAAGGAATACGCCAGCCCCAGCTCATGAACGCTTCTTCGCTCATGAACGCGCCTAACAGCAGGAAGGAACCGGTGGCCAGAATAAAACCAATTGGAGCACCCAGTTGCGGGAACATGCCGTACCAGGCACGTTTGCCTTCCGGCGCATTTTCGGTGGCCAGTAAAACCGCACCTGACCATTCACCGCCCAAGCCCAGACCTTGACCTAAGCGGCACAGGGCCAGCAGTAACGGTGCGGCAATGCCGATTTGTGCATAGGTGGGTAACAGGCCAATGGCGACAGTGGAAATCCCCATGGTCAGCAGCGCAGCGACCAGGGTGGCTTTACGGCCAATACGGTCACCGAGGTGACCAAACAGTGCCGCGCCAATCGGGCGGGCAATAAAGGCAATGGCAAAGGTGGCCAGAGACTGAATGGTGGCGGTCATTGGATCGGTACTGGTCGGGAAGAACAGGTACGGGAAAATAATGACCGCAGCAGTCGCATAAATATAAAAATCGAAGAATTCGATGGTAGTGCCTACCAGACTCGCGGTGAGGACACGAAATTTTGAGTTCGTTGGTGCTGCTTCTTCATTGATTGCAGCAGAAGTTGATGACGCCATGAATGACCTTACACTTATTAAAAATAAAAAATTAGTTTTACAAGCGTAATCTTTTTAAAAAAGGCGTAATTTCTTAAAAAAACAACGGCAATCGTTTCGATTCAACGCGCTCAGGGTCACTGAAATGGAGAATCAAAACAATTAAATCACGTACAGATAGATAGACAGAAAATGTGATCCTGCCCCGATCAATACAAAAATATGCCAGATAGCGTGTGTGTATCTTACCCGTTTTAACGCATAAAACAATGCACCAATCGTATAAGAAATTCCACCAATCAATAAAAAAGTTAGCGCAGGCCGGCTTAAAAAGCGTTGCATATCATCAATCACCAGAAGTGCTAACCAGCCCATCACCAGATAGGCAATTAGCGAAATTTTCTGAAACCGGTTGATGAACACCAGCTTAAATACAGTGCCAATCAGGGCAATAATCCACAGTGCGATTAACAGATATTGTGCTTTGGCAGTGGGAATGGCGATAGACAGAAAAGGGGTATAGGTGCCAGCAATTAAATAATAGATAGCGGTGTGATCGAGCTTTTTATACCAGCCGCGGCGCTGCGGACTGTCGGCATAGTGGTACAGACTGGACGCCGAAAACAGCAGGAACATACTCAGCGCATAGACCCACAGCCCGATCCAGGGTCCGATACTCAAATAACTGCCTTTAATCACTAAAAAAATACCGGCCACCAGTGCCAAAGCCGCGCCTATGGCATGGCTGATGAAGTTCATTCGTTCTTCAACCGGATCGTAGTCAGGTGCCAAGGGTGCATTCATAAGCGTGGGATCGTTATAATTAAAATATACAAATGTATAGTAATTCAATTTTGCATTTCGCGTAAGACGCTTTACACTTTAGCTGCAATTCATTTCAGGTTTTACTCATGTCTCAATTGGCGACTTCTCCCAATCCGGAACAACAATTTCTAGATGCGTTTCAGCAAGCCATTGAAACACAGCGTTTTGAGCGTTTAATTCTGAGTCAGTACAAAGGCGAACTTGAACAGCTGGAAAAAATGACCTTCCGGGTCATTTCTTTACAAAATGAAGCTGTACTGAACTGTGTGTACCGATATAAAACCCAGGATGTCACCAAAAACTATCCTTTATCTGAGGCATTGGCTCAGGTCACTGCGCTACTTGACTGCTGCAAACAGGCCAATTTATTGACCCTGGATGAAGACCTGCAGCTGAAAAAGAACAAGAAAAAAGCTGAGGTTGCACCGGCAACTGCTACGCAAGGTCATGACCGCAGTAAACAGCGTTATGTCGAACAGGACAGCCCATTTTTGCAGCATTTAAGCATTACCGATCAGCACGGCCAGATCATTCCGAGCATGGCACGAAAATGGAAACAGATTAATAAATTTGTGGAAATTTTCTCCGGGGCAGTGGAGCAGCTCAACACTCAAGATCAGCCCTTGCATATTGTCGATTTTGGTTCCGGCAAAGGCTATTTAACTTTTGCCCTGTATGACTATCTGGCCAAGCATCAGCAGATGCCGTATGTGACCGGTGTGGAACTGAATCCGAAAATGGTCGCGTTCTGCCAGCAGGTGGCGCAAGATTCTGGCTTTCAGCAACTGGACTTTTTCCAGGGCGATGTTCGTACCTATGCACCGGAACAGCTGGATGTGATGATTGCCTTGCATGCCTGTGATGTCGCCACCGACTTTGCCATTCACACTGGCATTCGCCTGAATGCACAAATGATTATGTGTGCGCCGTGTTGCCATAAAGAATTGCGTCCGCAGTTACAGGCACCGAAAGTGCTGCAACCGATGCTGCATTTTGGGATTCATGCCGGACAGCAGGCGGAAATGCTCACCGATACCATCCGGGCCTTATTGCTGAAAGCCTATGGCTATGAAACCAAGGTGTTTGAGTTTGTGTCACTGGAACATACCAGCAAAAACAAGATGATTTTGGCCACCAAACGCAAAGACTATACTGCGCCAGATGCGGCGGTGCTGGCCCAGATTCAGGCCTTAAAAGAACTCTATGGCATTCAGAAACATTCGCTGGAGCTATTGCTGAATGATCAGTGGGACCAGCAGGATATCGGACGTAAATGTTAAGGATAAAACAATGAGCCAGATCAGTATTCATGCTGGCAGCTGGCAGGACTTGCAGGCCGATGCCAAACAGATTCGTGAAGCGGTTTTTATTCAGGAGCAAGCGATTGCCCCGGAAGATGAATGGGATCAGGAGGATGCAGTAGCGCTACATTTTGTCGCGTATGCACAGCAGCAGCCGATTGCCACCGCACGGTTGCTCTCCAACCATAGCATTGGCCGGGTTGCGGTCTTAAAGTCTTACAGGGGCTTAGGTCTGGGCAAGAAAGTGATGGAAGCCATTATTCAGCAGGCCCAGCAGGAACAGCGTCCGTTTCTGGTGTTGTCGGCACAAGTGTATGCCACCGGTTTTTATCAGCAGCTTGGTTTTCAGGTCGAGGGTGAGGAATATCTGGACTGCGGCATTCCACATATTCGGATGCGCCGTGAATTGCATCCAACCGAAGAAAAATAGCAATCTGCATCCCATAAAAAAGCGGACGTGAAGTCCGCTTTTTTAATATTTGCTGATTAGTGACCGTGTCCCGTGGTATCGGTATGGCTTTCATCCATGGCAGCGTGTTCCGCTTCGGTCATCTGATGCTGTTCTGCGCTGGCCGCCGCACGAGCTTCACGCGCTTCGCGGTCAGCCTGAGCTTTGGCCAAAGCCTCTTCAGACATGGCAGGCGCATTTTTAAAGGCATGTTGCTGGGTGTTGTGTTTATTCTGCTGGCTTGGCATATAGTCCGGTTCATTGCTCACGGCAAGATAGAACAGGCCAAGAAATAACGCACCTAAAACCGAGAAAATAATAAGTGCTTTCCAACCCCAAGGAGATTTTTCTGGAGAAGAGTGGTCGGTCATAACAAACTGCCCAATTGGATAAAAAGAAAACTGAATCTGTTGAAACTTTATAACATAATTATTTCAAAGTCCAAGCCAAGAAAATGCTTTCCTTGCGCCGAGGCACGGCTTAATACTGTCGCCAGAACAGACAAGAGGCCCTAAAGGCCTCTTGAATGCTACCAAGCTGGATGGGTTTAAATTTGTTCGCCTTGCGCGACTTTGTCTTTCAATAACTGCGGCGGGGCAAAACGCTCACCATAACGCTGTTCCAAAGCTTGTGCTCGATTTAGCGCATCTTTTAGGCCATATTGATTCAGGAACTGCAGGGCACCACCGGTCCACGGAGCAAACCCAATCCCGAAAATCGAGCCGACATTGCCATCTACCACCGATTCCAGCACGCCTTCTTCCAGACAGCGCAAAGTATCCAGCGATTGGACAAACAGGAAGCGGTCAATCAGTTCCTGCTCATCGACAGTCTGCTCTTTTTTCCAGTAACTGAGGCCTTCCCAGAGCGATTTTTTGCCACCTTCAGGATAGTCATAGAACCCGGCGCCGGCTGCTTTACCTTTACGGTTAAACTGATGGATCATGGTTTCAATGACTTCATCTGCACCTGAGCGTGGGCGTTCTTTGCCTTCCGCCTGCAAGGCTTTGCGGGTTTCTGCCGCGACATGCTCGGATAAGGTCAGCGAGACTTCATCCTGAATCGCCAGCGGTCCAACAGGCATCCCGGCTTTGAGCGCGGCCATTTCAATTTTGGCCGGATGGATGCCCTCTGCCAGCATACGCAGACCTTCCTGCACAAAGGTACCAAACACACGGCTGGTAAAGAAACCACGACTGTCATTGACCACAATAGGCGTCTTGCCAATCTGCTGGACAAAGTCATAGGCCTTGGCCACGGTTTCACGATTGGTGTTCTGGCCTTTAATAATTTCAACCAGTTGCATCTTATCGACCGGACTAAAGAAATGCAGGCCAATAAAACGGCTTTGATCTTTCGCGGCTTGCGCCAGACCGCTAATGGGCAGGGTCGAAGTATTAGAGGTCATCACGCCATCGGCAGCCAGATAGCCTTCGGCTTCCTGGGTCACCTGTGCTTTTAATTGCTGATTTTCAAACACCGCTTCAATGATCAGGTCACAACCAGCCAGATCTGCGGTTGAGGCCGTTGGGGTAAGGCGTGCCAGAATCTGGTCACGTTTTTCTGCAGTCATCCGCCCTTGAGCAACTTTTTTATCCAGCAGTTTCTGGCTGTAGGCTTTGCCTTTTTCGGCATTTTCTATAGCAACATCTTTTAGGATGACTGCAATGCCTTTAATGGCTGCGGCATAGGCGATTCCGGCACCCATCATCCCGGCACCTAAAATACCGACTTTTTTCGCCTGCCACTGCGGAATATCCTGTGGGCGGCTGGCGCCGGATTTAATGGCATTCAGGCCGTGCCAGAAGGTGCCAATCATATTTTTAGAGACCTGACCTGTCGCCAGATAGGTAAAATAACGTGATTCAATGGTCAGTGCGGTATCGACATCGACCTGCGCGCCTTCGACCGCAGCCGACATAATCGCTTCCGGTGCCGGATAACAGCCTTTGGTCTTGTCACGTAAAATCGCCGGAGCAATCGCCAGCATCTGCGCCACAGCCGGATGTTTCGGATCACCACCCGGAATTTTATAGCCTTTTACATCAAACGGTTGCTGTGATTTCGGATGTGCCTGAATCCAGTCGATGGCTTTTTGCAGCATTTCATCTGCTGAGTCGGCCGTGTCATGGATCAAGCCCAAAGACAGAGCTTTTTCTACCCCAAACTGTTTGCCTTCGATTAAAAATGGAAAAGCGGTTTGCAGGCCGAGCAGACGTACCATTCGCACGATGCCGCCGCCACCTGGTAACAGGCCCAAAGTCACTTCCGGTAAACCGAATCTGGTTTTTGGGTCATTCAAGGCAATGCGGTGATGGCAGCCCAATGCCAGTTCCCAGCCACCGCCAAGCGCTGTACCATTTAAGGCAGCCACCACCGGAATACCACGCGTTTCGATATAACGCAGCTGGGCTTTAATGCCTTCTACCATTTGGAAAAAGTCGCTGGCCTGTTCCGGCTGGGCCTGAATCAGTTCATCGAGATCACCGCCGGCAAAGAAGGTTTTTTTGGCCGAACGGAAGATAATTCCGGCAATCTGTTCATCGGCTTTGAGTTTTTCCACAGTTTCTGCCAAAGCTGCACGGAAATCTGCATTCATGGTGTTGGCGGACTGGTTTGGCGAGTCTAGCGTTAAGATTACAATATTGTCGGCGTTTTTTTCGAATTGAATAGCGCTCATGCGGCTCCTCCTTAAACCAGTTCAATAATGGTGGCAATACCCATACCGCCACCGACACATAAGGTGGCCAGACCACGTTTTTTGCCCTGACGTTCCAGCTCATCCAGCAGGGTGCCTAAAATCATGGCACCGGTGGCCCCGAGTGGATGACCCATGGCAATTGCACCGCCGTTGACATTGACTTTGGCCGGATCGACCTGCATCTCGTTAATAAACCGCATCACCACCGCCGCAAAAGCTTCATTGACTTCAAACAGGTCAATGTCCTCAATGCTTAAGCCAGCTTTGGCCAGAGCTTTACGGGCTGCCGGTGCCGGACCGGTAAGCATAATGGTCGGGTCAGCACCAACCAGTGCCGTGGCCAGCACTTTGGCGCGTGGTTTTAAACCCTGTTCCTGTACGGCTTTTTCCGAGGCCAGTAACACCAGCGCAGCACCATCGACAATACCGGAGGAGTTACCGGCATGATGCACATGCTGAATTTTCTCGACTTCAGGATATTTTTGTAGCGCGATGGCATCAAAACCCATCTGTCCCATCATTTCAAAACTTGGATTAAGTTTGGCCAGGCCTTCCGCGGTGGTATTCGGTTTAATAAATTCATCTTTGACTAGAATTACCACCCCGGCTTTGTCCTTGACCGGCACAATTGAACGCTCAAAATGACCATTGGCCTGCGCAGCCGCGGCTTTCTTTTGTGACTGCTCGGCAAAGGCATCGACATCGGCGCGGCTATAGCCATCAATGCTGGCAATTAAATCGGCGCCAATGCCTTGCGGGACAAATTCCGACGCCATGTTGGTTTCCGGGTCCAGCGCCCACGGGCCACCATCTGAACCCATTGGTACGCGGGACATTGATTCCACCCCACCGGCAACGACCAGATCTTCCCAGCCAGATCGGACTTTTTGCGCGGCCAGATTCACGGCTTCTAAACCCGAGGCACAGAAACGGTTGATCTGCACGCCTGCCACATTATTGTTCCAGCCGGCAGCAATCGCTGCTGTTTTGGCAATATCGGCGCCCTGATCACCGACCGGTGTGACGCAACCCAGCACAATATCATCGACCTGGGCAGTATCCAGTTGATGGCGCTGTTCTAATTCACGTAACAGGGTGGTGACCAGACTGATCGGTTTCACTTCATAGAGCGAACCATCTTTTTTTCCTTTTCCGCGTGGTGTGCGAATGGCATCAATAATATAAGCCTCGCTCATGTGCTATCCCTTTGATGAGTTTTAAATTGTTATGCTTTTTGAGTGTAATGATTAATTGATGAAGTGCAATGACGAGAACGGGCGAGGTCAGATGATGCTTTTCGCCAATAAAAAAAGCCCTCACTTGGCGGTGAGGGCGGAGAGGAAGATCAAACCTGAAAAGACGTTGTCTAAAAAATGTTTAGTGATAACCGTGTAACTGGCGATATAGCCCTGGTGTCACTCCAGTCCATTTTTTAAAGGCACGGTGGAAGGTACTGGTTTCACTAAAGCCGACCTGTTGCGCTACATCTTCTAGCGTCAGTTCCGGATTCAGCAACAGGTGAATCGCGGCATCACGACGTAAGGCATCTTTGACGCCCTGATAGCTTTTACCTTCGGCTGCCAGACGGCGGCGCAGGGTTTGCGGCGACAGATACAGCATTGAGGCAACATCATTCAAGGTTGGCATTTCTTCGCCAATCTGGCTCTTTAAGACATCACGAATTCGTGAAGTTAAAGAGTTGGTATTTTTGAATTTCACTAATAACTGTGCCGGTGCCGCTTTCAGGAATTCTTCCAGGGTTTCTTCATTCTGGCGAATTGGCAAGTCCAGATAGTCGGCCGCAAAGGTAATTTCGGTACGCGGCATATCAAACTGCATCACTGGGGCGAAGAACAGCGCATCATATTCATCGGCATGGGCAGGGCGCTCATAACCAAAGTGGACACGTTCCAGCGGCAGACGGCGTTCAATTAACCACGATGCCAGACCATGCCAGATCATCAGCATACTTTCAGTAATAAAGTGGTCCGGGTCCATGCTCTTAGGAATTAACGGCACCAGACGGGCTTCGTGTTTGTCACGTTCCAGCGTCACCGACCATTCATCGCCAAACAGTTTATAGAACTGGGAGGACAGTTCTAAGGCATCACCCAAGGTTTTGGCATGGATAATCAGCTGGCACATGATGGCAAAAGTACCTAAGCGGCGGCCTTGAACATCAAAGCCGATGTGCTCGTCCTGAGTCACCATCCACAGCATTTTAATAAAACGGGTATATTGTTCTGGCGAGATTCGCGCTTTGGGCTGGCGTAACAGCTCGGCCTCAATACCCACGTGTGATAATAAGGTCTCGACGTCCATGCCAAGGCGTTTGACACCGGTTAGAGCCGCATTTACGAAGTGGATACTGATGGTATCGCGGCTCATATTAAAGCCTTCTGACTCTTTGTCTTTGGTAATCACGTATGTTTGACCTAAATGACATTAAAAATAAAGTTTTTGGCAATTTACTTGAGTTATTTTGCCATTTTACATATTAAATTGCCGAAATGATCAAGGTAAATGGCTGAACATGACATTGTGTTTATGCTTTTATATTTCTAAGATGATGAAAAAATCAACACAAATAGAGTAAAAACTCCAATGTCATACGCTTTAAACGGACTCAAAGTTTTAGATTTTTCCACCTTGTTACCCGGACCATTTGCCACGCTTTATCTGGCCGATTTAGGCGCAGAAGTGGTGCATATTGAATCACCGAACCGTCCCGATCTGGTCCGGCTATTTCCGCCCTATGCCAATGGCCAGGCGACTTCGCACAGTTACCTGAACCGCAATAAACAGTCGGTGACGCTGGATTTAAAAGACCCGGACAGCATTGCACAAATTAAAGCCAAAATTAAAGATTACGATATTGTGGTTGAGCAGTTTCGCCCTGGGGTAATGCAGCGTTTGGGGCTGGATTATGCCACATTGGCAGAAATTCATCCCGGACTGATTTATTGTTCCATTACCGGCTATGGACAAAGCGGTCCTTATCAGGCCAAGGCTGGACATGATATCAATTATTTAGCGCTTTCCGGTATTGCCGGGCATAGTGGCCGGGCACAGTCCGGGCCACCGCCAATGGGCATTCAGATTGCTGATGTTGCAGGTGGTTCGCTACATGCGCTGGTCGGCATATTGGCCGCAGTCATTGAACGGCAAAGCAGCGGACAGGGACAATATATTGATATTTCCATGACTGACTGTGTGGCGGCCTTAAACAATATGGCTGCGGCAGCCAGCCTGGCCGGACAGGAACAGCAGCGTCCCGAAGCTGGCCATTTAAATGGCGCGATTTTCTATGATTACTATCGTACCTCAGATGGCCGCTATCTTTCGATCGGTGGGCTGGAGCCACAATTTATGCAGGGCTTGGCCACGGTTCTGGAGTTGCCACTAATTGTGGAAAAAGGAAGTTCTTTTGATTCAGGCGATCGGCAGGTGGTGAAACAGGCCATTGGCAATAAAATTCAATCCAAAAGCTGGGCAGAATGGCAGCAAATATTTGCCGAGCAGGATGTCTGTGTCGAACCGGTGCTGTATTTAGAAGAAGCACTGCATTCACCACTGGCCCAGCAACGCGAATGGGTGGTTCAAGTGCCACTGGAACAGGACAGCCCAGACACTGAAGCGCAGTTGGCCTGCCCGATTAAATTCTCGCGCTCCAAAGCCCGTTATGATTTCCGTGGTCAAGGCTTGGGGCAGGGGAACTGGTAACCGTCAGGTCTATAAAAGAGGTCTATCAGCCAATATAAGATGTTTATCCAGACCCAAAAGTGAGGATAAACATCTTATGAAAAAAAATGCTAAATAACGCAAAAAATAATGAAAGATCCAGAAAATAATAATGAATGGCTGTAAAGTCGTGATTGCAGCGCAAGTTCAGCTGACTTATCAATAAAATCGCTATGAAATATGTAAAAAACGCATTTTGTTGATAGATAAAATGTCGCTATCCTGTCGGTCGTTATAATGAAACTACTAGCTGTACGCCATGTATTTATATACTGATTTCGATCAGCAACTGATTAATGAACGTGTTGCGCAGTTCCGTGACCAGACGGAACGTTATTTAGCGGGCAAATTGACAGAAGATGAATATCGTCCACTTCGTCTCCAAAATGGTTTATATGTACAGCGCTATGCGCCAATGTTACGTATTGCCGTGCCTTATGGTTTAATGAGCTCGACCCAGCTGCGTAAAGTCGCTGCCTTGGCCAAGGCCTATGACCGTGGTTATGCCCACGTTTCAACACGTCAAAATATTCAGTTTAACTGGCCTGCACTAGAAAACGTGCCAGATATGCTGGCTGAACTGGCCACAGTTCAGATGCACGCGATTCAAACCTCAGGTAACTGTATCCGGAATACCACCACGGACCAGTATGCCGGTGTGGTCGCTGGTGAAATTGCCGATCCGCGTCCGACCTGTGAGCTGATCCGTCAATGGTCGACTTTCCACCCAGAATTTGCCTTCTTGCCACGTAAATTCAAGATTGCGGTATCTGCACTTGAAGAAATTGACCGTGCGGCAACTGCTTTCCATGATATTGGTGTGTATATTGTACGCAATGCAGCCGGCGAAATGGGCTATAAAATCATGGTTGGCGGTGGTTTGGGTCGTACCCCAATCATCGGTGCAGTGATTAAAGAATGGCTGCCACGTGAAGACTTAATTGCTTACTTGGAAGCAGTGCTGCGTGTCTATAACCTGCACGGCCGTCGTGATAACAAATATAAAGCACGTATCAAGATTCTGGTAAAAGCACTCACGCCAGAAGTATTTGCCGAGAAAGTTGAAGCTGAATTTGCACATACGGTGAAAACCTTAAAAGTCGATGCAGACACCCTGAAAAAAATGGATGAGAACTTTACGCCATTCGATTATCAGGACTATGCAGATGAGGACTTCACCGCGCTGTTTGCACAATATCCGAAGTTCAAGCAATGGTTTAACATCAATACCAATGCACACAAAGTGAAAGGCTACCGTATTGTCACCATTTCACTGAAACGTGCCGGTATTGCCCCGGGTGATATCACCACGGAAGAAATGAACCTGATTGCCGACCTGGCGGATCAGTACACCTTCGGTGAACTGCGTACTACACACGAGCAGAATATTGCCTTGGTGGATGTACCACAAAAAGACCTGTTTGCCTTATGGCAAACCCTGGATCAACACAACCTAGCGCGTGCGCACATTGGTTTCTTGACTGATATTATTTGCTGTCCAGGTGGTGATTTCTGCTCGCTGGCCAATGCCAAATCAATTCCAATTTCTGAAGCGATTTCACGCCGTTTTGATGACCTTGATACCATTTACAACCTGGGTAAACTGGATCTGAACATCTCCGGTTGTATGAATGCCTGTGGTCATCACCATGTCGGCAACATCGGGATTTTAGGTGTTGATAAAAAAGGCGCGGAATTCTACCAGATTACCCTGGGTGGTAATGCTGATCATGATGCCTCAATCGGTGACATCTTAGGGCCATCATTTGCTGCGGAAAAAGTGCCAGATGTGGTGGAAGAAATTTTAAATACTTATCTTGACCTGCGCCAGGAAGGTGAAGAGTTTATTGATACCTATCGCCGTGTTGGCATTCAACCATTTAAGGAGCGTGCATATGCTTAATACCGCACTACAAGTGCTCTCTAAAGATGGCACGATTGCAGACAATACTTACCAAATTATTGGTGAAGATGGCGTGTTACCACAAGGTGATGTGGTTTTAACGGTTGAGCAGCTCGATCAACTTGCTAATGTTTCAGGTAAAAAAGCATTGTACTTAACCGTAGATGCTTCGCCTGAAACCAATGAGTTTCCGTTAGATCAACTCGATGCCATTTTTATTGAGTTTGCTGGCTTTAATGATGGTCGTGGTTATTCATTTGCTGCACTGCTTCGCCGTCAGGGTTTTGAAGGTGAACTTCGTGCAACAGGTGATGTATTTAAAGACGTACTGAACTATATGAAGCGTTCCGGTTTCGATACCTTCGTGATTAAAGAAGGTAAAGATATTCAGGAAGCGGCAGCCGGTCTGGGTGATTTTACCCATCCTTATCAGGCTTCGACGGCCGTGGCTCAGGCACGTTATCAAACGGGTGCTTAATTTCACCCGTTGCGAAAAACCTCCGTCAGGAGGTTTTTTTGTTTTTATGCGATAGATTTAGATCAGCATCGCGACTGACTTTGCTTTAATTTGGTGCAAATACAACATTGTGGCACAATATGGTGCATTCTGTGAGCAGGCTGAATCATGGCTTGAATCCACAGAAGAAGCACCCAATCATCTTCGTTTTATGAATCTGATTTGGAAAAGTTTAACTATTAGCTTGAAGTGACTTGTCTGTATGCAACATTCTATTCGTATTGGTATTGCTGGTTATGGCAATTTAGGGCGTGGTGTGGAAACTGCCATTCAAAAGAATCCAGATTTACAGCTTGTGGGTATTTTTACTCGCCGTGCGCCTGAAACTGTTTCACCCTGCTTTACTGAAACCAAAGTTTTTCATATGGATGCATTGGTTGACTTCCAGAATCAGATTGATGTACTGATTTTATGTGGTGGATCGAAAGATGATTTGCCTAAACAGACCCCTGAATTAGCAAGTAAATTTAATACTGTCGACAGCTTTGATACACACGCACGTATTCCAGAGTTCTTTGATGCTGTAAATGCGCCAGCACTTACGAACAAGAAAACAGCCATGATTTCGATTGGCTGGGACCCGGGTATGTTCTCCATCAATCGTTTGTTCGGTGAAGCATTACTTCCAGACGGTGAAACCTATACCTTCTGGGGTAAAGGTTTGAGTCAAGGTCACTCAGATGCGATTCGTCGTGTTGAGGGTGTGAAAGCGGGTGTGCAATATACCATTCCCTCCACCGATGCGATGGACAAGGTGCGTAGTGGTTCACGTCCAGAGTTAAGCACCCGAGATAAGCATACGCGTGAGTGCTATGTGGTACTTGAAGGGGGTGCAGACGCAGCCAAGGTTGAACAGGCCATTGTGACCATGCCGGATTATTTTGCGGACTACAATACAACGGTAAACTTCATTGATGAAGAAACTCTTCGCAATGAACACAATCGTATGCCACATGGTGGATTCGTGATTCGTAGTGGCAATACCAGCGATGCCCATAATCAAGTCATGGAATTCTCTTTAAAACTGGAGAGTAATCCTGAGTTTACGGCAAGCGTACTGGTGGCTTATGCACGTGCGTGTTACCGCATGAACCAGATGGGTCAGTACGGTGCGAAAACCGCATTTGATGTTGCACCAGGTTTATTGTCGATGAAGTCACCGGAACAACTGCGTAAAGAAATTCTTTAAGTATTAAAATTTAAACGGTTACTTTAATTGTGATGATAAAAAGCCTCCAAGTGAAGGCTTTTTATTTTTGTCTTTTAAAATCCCCCTCCTTTAATAAAGGAGGGGTTAGGGGAGGATTGACTGAATTAAATCTCCCCAAACCCTGAACAAATTAAAAGTATTGCTTTTAACGAAGTGCAAGGTAAAGAGGGGTTTAAAAGATTAAATTAACTCAATCGCCACTGCAGTTGCTTCACCACCACCGATACACAGGGCTGCGATACCACGCTTGCCGCCGGTACGTTTCAGGGCATGAATCAGGGTTAAAATAATACGTGAACCGGTCGAACCAACTGGGTGACCAAGTGCACAGGCACCGCCATTGATGTTGACTTTTTCTGGGTCCAGTTTGAACTCGTCCATTGGACACATGGTCACCATGGCAAAAGCTTCATTGATTTCCCACAGGTCCACATCTGCAACCGTCCAGCCGGTTTTATCCAGAACTTTTTGAATTGCACCGACTGGCGCAATGGTAAATTCAGATGGATGCTGTGAATTCGAAGCATAGGCAATCAGCTTGGCTAGCGGTTGTAAACCTTTTGCTGCAGCGTTGTCTGCTGAGGTTAATACAAGTGCAGATGCACCATCCGAAATAGAGCTGGCATTGGCCGCAGTAATGGTGCCATCTTTAGCAAACGCTGGGCGTAGTGTTGGAATTTTTTCAATATTGGCGTTGAATGGTTGTTCATCTTTATCGACCACGACATCGCCTTTACGGGTAGACACCGTTACAGGCACGATTTCATCGGTAAAATAACCTTCATTCACTGCAGTTTGTGCACGTTTTAATGAACGAATAGCAAAGTCATCCATTTGCTCGCGGGTATAACCTTTGGTATTGGCCATGTCCTGTGCAAAAGAACCCATTAAACGGCCGGTTTCTGCATCTTCAAGGCCATCTAGGAACATATGGTCTTTGACTTCGCCATGGCCCATACGGAAACCGCCGCGTGCTTTTGGCAGAATGTACGGCGCATTGGTCATTGATTCCATACCACCTGCAACCACGTAAGTTGCTGAACCGGCTTTAATCATATCTGCGGCTTGCATGACCGCTTTCATGCCTGAACCACACAGTTTGTTAATGGTTACAGCACCGGTTGAATCCGGTAAGCCTGCCTTACGCATGGCTTGACGTGCAGGACCCTGTTTTAAGCCGGCCGGTAAAACACAGCCCATAATGACTTCTTCGATATCGGTCGGTTGTAAGCCAGCACGAGAAATAGCGGCTTGAATGGTGGCTGCACCTAAGTCGGGTGCGGTTAAACTGGCAAGACTACCCTGAAAACCACCCATTGCTGTCCGTGCACCATTAACAATTACGATATCCGTCATCGTTGTATCTCCAATCTGTTTCTAATCAATTCAATATTTATTTTGAGCTTAAGCCCTAGCAGTATAGGGGAAAAATCCACAGAATAAAGCGTAATTTTCATACATCTTTAGACGCATAAGTTTTAGCAGCTATTGGGAAATTCTATGCGTAGAAAACCACGATTACTGAGGAAAATACGCTGATTGGGGGTAAAACCTGAACAATAATAAAAACTGCCATTAGAGCCTAAAGGTAAACCCTGCTGGGCGTTAAATCTGAGACTGGGCAGAGACAGGGCGCCTTTCCATTCCAGGTTACCGTATTTCAGGCGGGTCTTTTCAGTTAAGACAATAGATTCACCTGCATCGAGGCTTCGGTTGCGGTTATGATCGATAAAAATAATAAAACCGCTGTTCCATTGATTATTCTGACATTGCTGCAGATCGGCACTGGGGCAAATTACAATATTGGCGCGATAGGTGAGGGCTTGGGATTTGGCCAGGTTAATACTATATTGCAGTAAATAACGGATGCGCTTGGCTTCTTGCTGGGCCAGATATTGCTGAAAATGAGGCAAAGCAATCGCACTAATGATGCCAATGATGGCAAGCACCACAATGAGTTCAAACAGACTAAAGCCTGAAGTGTGAGATTTAATTGGGTACATACTAAGTAGACCTATAATCTTTATATTTTTATTATGTTTCTGTAATACAAAATATTGTTTTGTAATATTTTTCTAGGTTGTCATTATTTTTACGCATCTTTCTATAAAGCTGCTAAAATAAAGTGGAAGTGACAATAAGCTATCCACAACAAAAAATTGAGTAAAAATTTACCGAATTACAACGGAAATTGTAAGTAATTTTGTCAATAATTTACTTGATTAAAATTATCAAGCACTTGGAAAAAGAATAAAGTGTTTGTATGATTCAAAGTGACTAGCTTAAAAAGAAAACTGGGGTAAAAAAAGCCTATCTCAGGATAGCCAAAACTTTAGGCTTGAGCTTGAACAACAATTTGTTATCTCTGGAGGATAAATCCATGAAAATGAGTCGTATTGCATTGGCAATGCTCGTAGCTGCGCCTTTAGCAGCTGCAAACGCAGGCGTAACTGTTACTCCATTAATGCTTGGTTACACTTTCCAAGACACTAAACACAACAACAGCTGGGAAGATCACTTAACTGGTGGTCCTGAGCTTCAAGACGATTTATTCGTTGGTGCAGCTATCGGTGTTGAACTGACTCCTTGGTTAGGTTTCGAAGCTGAATATAACCAAGTGAAAGGTGATGTTGAAGGCGTTGCTCCGGGTGCTGAATATAAGCAAACTCAAATCAATGGTAACTTCTACGCGACTTCTGATTTGATCACTAAGAACTATGACAGCAAAGTGAAGCCATACGTATTATTAGGTGCTGGTCACTATAAATATGAAGGTGAAGGTTCAATTTCTGATGCAGGTTGGGAAGATGAAGGTACTTTAGGTAATGCTGGTGTGGGTGCATTCTGGCACTTAAACGATGCATTAGCGCTGCGTACTGAAGCACGTGCTACTTATAACATCGATGAAGATTTCTGGAACTACACTGCTTTAGCAGGTCTGAACGTTGTTCTTGGCGGCCGTTTAAAACCAGCTGCTCCAGTGGTAGAAGTTGCTCCAGTTGAGCCAGTTGCTCCAGTTCAACCAGCTCCACAAGAGTTGACTGAAGACCTGAACATGGAACTTCGCGTATTCTTTGATACCAACAAATCAAACATCAAAGATCAATACAAGCCAGAAATCGCTAAAGTTGCTGAAAAACTGGTTGAGTATCCAAACGCAACAGCGCGTATCGAAGGTCACACAGACAACACTGGTCCACGTGCACTGAACGAACGTTTATCTTTAGCTCGTGCGAACTCTGTGAAATCTTCACTTGTAAACGAATACAACGTTGACCCAGCTCGTCTGTCAACTCAAGGTTTCGCTTGGGATCAACCGATTGCTGACAACAACACCAAAGAAGGTCGTGCTATGAACCGTCGTGTATTCGCGACAATCACTGGTAGCCGTACAGTTACTGTACAACCAGAAGCAGCTGCTCAATAATTTGAGTAGACCTTAGAAAAAACGACTCTTCGGAGTCGTTTTTTTTTATAATGGAATTTTATTGCCTTAAAAATCCCGCAGTCTGGGTAAGATGGATTATGAGCACAGAAATTCCGGATCAACTCCTTCAACTTGAAGCCAATGGTGGTATTTTTGCTATTTGGAAGATTTTTCAGCACTATGGGATTGATCTGGAAATTGCCGATCTGGTCCAGCTGTGCCGGCATAATAATGAAGATGGCACTTTCGGAATTGCGCTAGCAGTGGGGTTGAAAAAGCTGGGGCTTGAGGTGAGCTTTCATACCGATCCTGATCCGCACCAGCACCCGACGGAAGTGCTGTGTTATCAGGAAGCGCAGCAATTACAGATTCCGCTACAGCCGGCACTCAGCTATAGCGCTTTGCAGACATGTGTTGAGCAGGGCCGCTTTGTGATAGTGTTCTATGACACACTAGAAGGCGTGGGGAATCATTCCTTAATCTATTCGATGGATGCAGAAGAGGTCTGTTTCTTTGACAGCTTTGATGCAATGCCAGCACAGGTTTTCGAGCAGCAGCGTCAGGCAGAGGGCATTTGCCGTCAGGCCATTGTGATTGATGACCGAAATTTTGTGATGCGTTATAGCTAAGCCACATTTATCGAGATCATAAAAAAAGCAGTCACTTGGACTGCTTTTTTGTTGAGTGCTTTTAAAGAAAGCTGAATCAATTATTCACGGTCGATCTTCATCGGCTGGACATCCATCTGCTGATAAGGAATCAGCTTGGTTTTGTATTTCCATTTATAGCCTAACCAGATGGCCAGGAACAATAAAATCCCGATATAGGTGGAAAGCACAGCCAGCCACTCACCATCAAGTACCGCCTGATAGTTCTGGCCCAAGACCACAATCGCACATAAAGTGAAGGCAAACCATGGTGCGAACGGGAAGAACTTGGCACGATACGCCAGATCTTCAAGTTTATAGCCCTGAGCAAGATAGCCTTTGCGGAAACGATAATGAGAAACCGCAATACCCAGCCAGACAATAAAGCCACACATGCCTGACATATTTAGTAGCCAGTTAAAGACCTGTTCTTCACCAATAAAGGTGGTCAAGAAACATAATGCAGCAATGGCTGTAGTGGCATACAGCGCATTCATCGGTACGCCACGTGGATCAAGGCGGGCAAAGGCTTTTGGTGCACTGCCTTTACGTGCCATATCAAACAGCATACGCGTAGATGAATACATGCCTGAGTTACCCGCAGACAGGATCGCCGTTAGAATGACTGCATTCATGACACTGGCAGCAAAGGCAAAACCGGCCTGCTCATACAGTAAGGTAAAGGGTGACAGTGCCACATCATCTGTTGCAGCGGCCTGCAGTAATCGTGGATCATCATAGGCAATCAGGGTGCCGATAATGAAAATACACACGATATAGAACAACAGGATACGCCAGAAAATCTGTTTGATTGCAATCGGAATGGTTTTCTGCGGATCTTTGGATTCACCCGCAGCCACACCGACCATTTCCGTGCCCTGGAAGGAGAAACCGGCAATCATCGCCACACCAATCAGGGCCGATAAACCACCGACAAATGGCGCTTCACCTTTGCTCCAGTTACCAAAAGTTGCAACATCCGGGGTCATCATGATCTTGGCGATCATGACCAGACCAATAATAATAAAGATGATAATTGCGAGCACTTTGACTAAAGAGAAGAAGAACTCGGACTCACCAAAGCCTTTGACTGTCAGGGCATTAATCGCAAACACCACGGTCAGGAACAGGGCACTCCAGTAGAAACCGGGAATATCCGGGAACCAGAACTTCATGATGAATTGTACCGCAACCAGTTCAAATGCCACGGTAATGGCCCAGTTATACCAGTAGTTCCAGCCTAGCGCGAAACCAAAACCACCTTCGACATATTTGCTGCCATAGGTAAAGAATGCACCTGAGGTCGGATTGTGGGTCGCCAATTCGCCCAAGCTGGTCATCAAGAAATAGATCATGACGCCAATCAGGGCATAGGCCAGTAATGCACCACCCGGACCAGCATTGGCAATGGTCGCACCGGAGGCCAGGAATAAACCGGTCCCGATCGATCCGCCAATGGCGATCATATTTAAGTGGCGAGCACCGAGCTTACGCTGCAGCTGTCGGCTGTGTTGAGTTTCGCTCATCATACTTCCTTAACATTTTTTTGAGTGCTCGCGAACAGCACTTTAAAACCTTGTTGATCTGCCTTGACCGTACACTGGCCAAAACTCTGTTCAATCAACAGGGGATAATTTAAAAAGCGGTTGGCCACAATCCACAGTTCACCACCCGATTTCAGGTGGCGGCGCGCAGTTTTACACAGTTTTTCGCTGGCATCATAGTCGGTCTGAATCCCCTGATGAAAAGGCGGATTGCTGACAATGGCATGTAAAAACAGCGGTGCATCTTCAATGCCACTGACGGCTTTAATCTCAAGCTGCTGCGGATTGAGCTGGTTGTGCTCAAAAGTCATTTGGGTTGAAGCAAGTGCAAAAGCATCTACATCCAGCGCGAAGATACGGTTATCTGGATTCAGCTTGGCCAGATAGGCACTGATAATGCCGGCGCCACAACCAAAATCGGCAATTTTACCCGATGGCACCTGGCTTAAATAAGGCAGGAAGACCGCTGTACCGATATCAAGCCGGTTCTGGCTGAACACACCTGGCAGGGCACAAATCTGTAGATCGCCTTTCGGCGTCGCTACAGTATAACGCTGCGCCCAGTCGGCCAGTGCTTTTTTCTCGACGCTGCAGTCTAGTGTTAATTGCCAGAGTTGGCAATGACGGGCACTGTCGAGTTTTAAGGCTTTACCATAAGGCTGTAGCTGTTTGGCCGCACGTTCGACGCCGCCTTTTTTCTCACCGACCAGAAAAACACTGCTGCCGGTTTGCAGATGGGCGGCAACATTGTGCAGCACATAATTCAGCAGTTCTTTAGATTTCGGCACAAAAATAACCGCCTGATCAAATTCGCCTTCTGGAAAGTCGGCACCAAAATGAACGGGGGCAGTCTGGTTCTGGAAATAGTGGTAATCGTTAAAATTCCATGTCCAGAAAAAAGGCTGGACCGATTCACCGAATTCAGCGAACAGCTGGTCTGTAGGCGCATTGATCAGTAACACACGACCTGATAAATAATCATATTGTCGTAATAGCACTTCGCTTTTAGCATCCATGAGTCGCTCTCCAATAGAAAAACACTGTCCAAGTCCGGCTCAGACAGTGTTTTCTGGACATGAAATTACTTCTTGGTTTCAGGTAATACAATATTCAGAATCAGCGCTGCAATACCGCCGGTCGCAACACCTGAGCTAAAGATATTACGGAATAATTCTGGCAGATGTTCCAGAATTTGTGGCACTTGTGCAACGCCTAAACCCAGTGCTAGAGAAATGGCAATAATCAGCAGGGCACGACGATCCAGATGAATACCCGATAAAATGTTAATTCCCGATGCGGCTACCGCACCAAACATGACCATGACAGCACCACCCAGAACGGCTTGAGGCACAGCCTGAATCACGCCAGCAACAGCCGGTAATAAACCTAAAATCACCAGCATCGCGGCAATCCAGATTCCGACATAACGGCTAGCCACACCAGTTAACTGAATCACACCGTTGTTTTGTGCAAATACCGAACTTGGGAAGGTGTTGAAAATACCCGCAAGTAATGAGTTGGCACCATTGACCAGTACGCCACCTTTAATACGCTGCATCCATTTTGGACCATCCACAGGCTGGTTCGACAGTTTAGAGGTTGCGGTGATGTCACCAATCGCTTCTAACGACGTGACCAGGTAAATAAAGGCCATTGGAATGAACAGGCTCCAGGAGAATTCCAGACCAAAGTGCATTGGAGTTGGCACTTGTACCAGTGGCGCTTCCTGCAGACCAGAGAAGTCCAGATGACCCATAAAACCAGCCACAATATAACCCACGATCAGGGCAATCAGGATGGCGGAGCTTTTAATCCAGGTCACATTAATCCGGTTCAGGATAATGATTAACGCTAAAACGGTACAAGACATGATCAGGTTATCGGCATTGGCGAAAGTCTTGTCCGACATGGCCTGATAGCCACCGCCCATACTGATTAAACCTTCTTTAATTAAGGTTAAACCAATCAGCAGGACCACAATCCCGGTCACCAGCGGGGTAATCAGTTTTTTAACCCATGGCAGAATTTGTGAAACACCCATCTCGATAAATGAACCGGCAATCACCACACCAAAAATAGCGGCCATAACCGACTCAACTGGTGTACCTGCTGCGACCATTGCAGAACCAATCCCGATGATTGGGCCAATAAAGTTAAAGCTGGTGCCCTGAACAATTAACAGTCCGGCACCAAAAGGGCCTACTTTTTTAGCTTGCAGGAAAGTTGCAATCCCCGAAATCACCAAAGACATCGATAAAATCATGTTGGTGTCTTCTTTGGAAACACCCAAGGCCAGACAGATCAACAGACCTGGTGTCACAATCGGGACAATAATGGCCAATAAGTGTTGGAAGGCAGCAAGAAAAGCAATAAATGGTTTAGGACGGTCATTCAGACCATAGACCAAATCCAGTTGCGGTTTTTGATCAGGAGATGAATTAAATTCAGACATAAGTCAAAAGCAAATTAGGCTAGGTGGCGGTATTCTAATCGAGTTACACGTCTTTACAAACTTTAAATCGTCGCTTCTGTCGAAAAAAGTTCGATTGTCAATAAAGTGTCACTACTAAATGAGAGTATTTTTCTGTATAATTTGCCCTCAAATTTAAAGCGTATCGAATTTACATGTCAGATATTAAAACTCTCCGCAACATCGCGATTATCGCGCACGTTGACCACGGTAAAACCACTCTTGTAGATAAACTTTTACAACAATCAGGTGCTCTCGGTGAACGAGCGGGCGAGATTGAGCGTGTCATGGATTCAGGCGCTATTGAAAGTGAACGTGGTATTACCATTCTTGCAAAAAACACTGCAATCAAATGGTTAGATAAACGTACCGATACTGAATACCGTATCAACATCGTGGATACCCCGGGACACGCCGACTTCGGTGGTGAAGTTGAACGTGTCATGTCGATGGTGGATTGCGTACTTCTTCTGGTTGACTCACAAGAAGGTCCAATGCCACAAACCCGTTTCGTAACGCAAAAAGCGTTCGCACGTGGTTTGAAGCCAATCGTGATCATCAATAAGGTCGACAAGCCAAACGCGCGTCCTGACTGGGTGATTGACCAGGTATTCGATTTGTTCGACAACCTGGGTGGTACTGACGAGCAGCTAGACTTCCCGGTGGTATATGCGTCTGGTTTACGTGGTGTTGCTGGTCCATCTCCAGAAGAACTGGCTGAAGATATGACACCGTTGTTTGAAACCATCGTAGACATCGTTGAACCACCAGCAGTTGACGTTGATGGTCCATTCCAGATGCAAGTGTCTTCACTGGACTATAACAGCTTCGTGGGTGTAATCGGTGTTGGTCGTATCCAGCGTGGTTCTGTAAAACTGAACACACCTGTCACTGTCATCGACAAAGACGGTAAAACACGTAACGGCCGTATCTTAAAAATCATGGGTTACCACGGTTTAGAGCGTATTGATGTAGATTCTGCATCTGCGGGTGACATCGTATGTGTAACCGGTATGGACGAGCTGCATATTTCTGACACCATCTGTGATCCGAAAAATGTTGAAGCATTACCACCGCTTTCTGTAGACGAACCTACCGTGTCGATGACATTCCAGGTCAACAACTCGCCGTTCGCGGGTAAAGAAGGTAAGTTCGTGACCTCACGTAACATCCGTGAACGTCTAGACCGCGAATTGATTCACAACGTTGCACTGCGCGTTGAAGATACTGACAGTCCTGACCGTTTCAAAGTGTCTGGCCGTGGTGAACTTCACCTGTCAGTTCTGATTGAAAACATGCGTCGTGAAGGTTTCGAGATGGGTGTATCTCGTCCGCAAGTGATCTTGAAAGAGATTGATGGCGAAATGCAAGAACCATACGAAAACGTGACTTTTGACGTTGAAGAACAGCACCAAGGCGCTGTGATGGAGCAAATGGGTAACCGTAAAGGTGAGATGACCAATATGGAAGTGGACGGTAAAGGCCGTATCCGTATTGAAGCAACTGTTCCTTCACGTGGCCTGATTGGTTTCCGTTCTGAATTCATGACCATGACGTCTGGTACCGGTATCATGACCTCTAGCTTCTCGCACTACGGTCCAATGAAACAGGGTTCTGTAGCAAAACGTCAAAACGGCGTACTGATTTCTATGGTTCAAGGGACTTGCTTGGGCTATGCACTGTTCAGCTTGCAAGACCGTGGCCGTCTATTCGCTAAACCTCAGTTAGAAGTTTACGAAGGTATGATCGTGGGTATTAACTCTCGTTCAGATGATATGGTGGTGAACCCAACCAAAGCGAAACAGTTAACCAACGTACGTGCATCTGGTACGGATGATGCGTTAACTCTGGTTCCTGCAATTGAATTCACACTTGAACAAGCACTTGAATTCATTGAAGACGACGAGCTGGTTGAAGTAACGCCGAAGTCAATCCGTATCCGTAAGCGTTACCTGACTGAAAACGAACGTAAGCGTAACAAATCTTAATTTTTAAAATTAAGAAGAAAAAAGAAACCGCCAGGTCCACTTGGCGGTTTTTTTTGTATTAAATGTTCTAAAACTACTTGGAAATAATTGAAAAAAGCGTACATTAAGCAGAAATCAAATCCTAGTAATTATGTATACTTCATCACATAAATAAAGATATATTCTGGAGCGCATATGAGCATTTTAAAAGAATTTAGAGAGTTTGCCATTAAAGGCAACATGATGGACTTGGCAGTCGGTGTTATTATTGGTGGTGCATTCGGTAAGATTATTGATTCATTGGTAAAAGATGTGATCATGCCGCTGATTTCATGGATTTTAGGGGGTGAGGTCGATTTCACCAATAAATTCCTGATTCTGGGTGATAACCCGAACAATGTGCAAACCCTGGCTGCTGCCCAGGAAGCGGGTCTAAACATTTTCCATTATGGTAACTTCCTGACCATCTTCATTAACTTCCTGTTATTGGCCTGGGTGGTGTTCTGGTTGGTGAAACTGATGAACAAAATGCGCCGTAAGCAGGAAGCAGAGCCAGAACCGGCAGCAACTCCAGAAGATATTGAATTACTGCGTGAAATTCGTGACGAATTGAAAAAACGTCCGCAGGCGTAATTGAAAGCAAAAGAAAACGGCGCAAAGGCGCCATTTTTTTATAGAATCCCTCCCAAACTTCCCTTTAATAAAGAGAGGAGAAGTCCCTCTTTGCTAAAGGGGGATTTAGAGGGATTAAAAATCCATCCGGAATTTAATTTCCACCAAATGAAAACCAAACTGGCTTTTGACCGGGCCATGCAACACCCGTTCAGCAGCCGTAAAGACCAGTTTATCAATCACTGGAACCAGTTGGCCTTTTTTCACTTCACCGAGTTCACCGCCACGTTTGGCTGAGTTGCAAGTGGAATACTGTTTGGCAATTTTGGCAAAGTCTGCTCCCGCTTGCAGCTTCTTTTTTAGCTGCTCGGCAGTATCTTTATCTTTCACCAGAATATGACGGACGATGGCCGTTTTCATGGGTATTACCTCGCTGTATGTTTTGGCTTGCTGGTTTTAGGACGAGCCAGTTTGACTTTCTTCAGCGGTTGGCACTCCGGGCAAAACACTGAGGCGCGCTGACCAAGCTTGAGGTTTTCCAGTGTGGTTTCACAGTTGACACACATTTCACCGGCACGACCATAGGCCAGCAGGGTTTGCTGAAAATAGCCATTTTCACCCATGGCATTGCTATAGTCGCGTAAGGTCGATCCACCCAAATCAATGGCCTGTTTTAAAATCCGTTTGATCTCCACAGTTAGTTTGTCAATCTGTTCCAGACTTAAGCTCGACGCCGGTTGTGCCGGGTGAATGCCCAGATTAAACAGACTTTCTGTGGCGTAAATATTGCCCACGCCCACCACCACATGGTTATCCATGATTGCAATTTTAATGCCGACATTTTTGTTTTTCAGTTTATCGGCCAGATAGTGAGCATTGAAAGCATCACTTAAAGGTTCAGGCCCGAGCGTATCAATCAGTTTGCTTTGCGAGTTTTCATCTAGCCAGAGAATACAGCCAAAACGGCGCGGGTCGTGGTAGCGCAGCTGAATATCATCAAACTGGATAATCAGATGGTCATGTTTGCGCAGTTCGGCCTCGGGCTCACATAGGCGGAAGCTGCCGGACATGCCCAGATGCCACAGCATGCTGTCCTGTTCAAACTGGGCCAGAATATATTTGGAGCGACGGGTCAGGTTCAGTAGTTTTTGCCCGACCAGTTTGTGTAGATCGTCTGGAATTGGCCAGCGTAAGCTGGACTGGCGTACCTGCACGGCGTGCACACGCTGTTCTAGCAGCGGTAATAAACTGGTTTTGGTGGTTTCAACTTCAGGTAATTCAGGCATGGACAGGCTTCGGCATGAGGATGCAGCTAATATCGGGTTGAATCTTGAAAAATACAAGACAGGGCAAGGCTGCATTATAAAGTGAATTGCCGTACCGCGCAGCCGGATCAGTCTTGCGGCTCAAACTGAACATTCACAGAAAAATAAAAGCGATTCAGCGTCCAGGTAAAAAAATGTAAGCCTGCACATCATTAATGTTGAAAATCACATGCCGCCCATAAAAAAACGCCAAGATAGGGCAAAACAAAAATGAGTTATCCAGATGAGGAGCAATATGCATACGCCGCAACACATCATCGAGATCTGTCAGCAGCAGCAACGTCAATTAAGTCTGTTTCTCGATTTAGACGGCACTCTGGCCGATTTTCAGCTTGACCCGCAGCACAGTTTTATTCCCACCTCGACTTTAAACACCCTGGCCGAATTATTGCAGTTGGGGATTCCGGTGAGTGTGGTTACTGGCCGTTCCATTGAGATGGCCAGACAGCTGTTACAGCAGTTACCGCTGCCGATTGCTGAGTTACATGGATTACAAATTTGGTGGAATAGTACAAAGAAATTACAACTTGATTTAAGTCATATTAATTATAAGCAGCTCCGGGCAGACCTGAGTCAGGCCTGTCGCGCCTACCCGAATTTACGTATTGAGGATAAGCAGTTTTCGGTAGCCCTGCACTACCGGGAATATCCAGAGCTTGCGCCGGTTGCACAGCAGATTATGGCGGTGCTGCAAGTGCGTTATCCTCAACTTAAGCTCAAGCAGGGCAAGTGTGTGGTCGAGCTTTTGCCTCAGCAAGCGAGTAAAGGTTTTGCAATTAGTCGCTTACTGGAAGCAATGCCAGAAAACAGCACTTTTCCCATTTTTATTGGTGATGATGTGACGGATGAAGATGGATTTGCCGTGGTCAATCAGCATCAGGGTTTGAGTATTAAAGTCGGTGAAGGCGAGACACAGGCCCACTATCGGCTGGCCAATACCCAAGCCGTGGCGGAGTTGCTGCATTTAATAAAAATACATTGCGAAACAGGAGCAATGACCATCAAAAGAGGATGTGAGGGTAAAAATGTCAAAGCTAATCGTGTTATCCAATCGGGTCAGTTTACCGAATCCTGAAAAAAAAGCCGCAGGTGGTCTGGCGGTGGCTATGCAAGATGCACTGCATGATATTGGCGGGATCTGGGTGGGCTGGAATGGTGAAAGAGTCGAGCAATTTTCCCAGCTGAAATTCGACTCGGTGCAGCATCAGGGTGTGGAATATCTGACCAGCCCCTTAACTGAACAGCAGTACCAGCAATATTACTGTGGCTTTGCCAACAATGCCTTGTGGCCGGCCATGCATGATCGCAGCGATTTAATTGAATACTCCACAGATGAATATCTGACTTATCAGGAAGTCAATCGCATGTTTGCCGAACAGCTACAGGCGATTGCCGAGCCGGATGATGTGATCTGGGTGCATGACTATCATTTCTTTAGTATCGCTCGGCATTGCCGCCAGTTAGGTATGCACAACAAGATTGGCTTTTTCCTGCATATTCCTTTTGCTCATGAAGCGGTGTGGCGGGAAATTCCGGTGGCATCACGTTTACTGCAAGACCTGTGTGAATATGATGTAGTTGGACTGCAAACCCAGCGCGATCAGCAGCAATGTATGCGCATTTGCCAGACCATGCTCAGTGGTGAGGAAATTCATCCTTATATCCTGCGTTATCAGAATAAGCTGACCATGATGAAGAGTTACCCCATTGGGGTGAATCCAGACCTCATCCAGCACGCGGCCGCTCAGCCCTTAACGAGCACCCAAGATATCTTTGATTTTGACTCCCTGGCCCAACAAAAAACTATTATCGGCGTTGACCGGATTGATTATTCCAAAGGGCTGCTAGAACGTTTTGATGCTTTTGCCCATTTCCTGGCTTCTTATCCTGAATATCACCAGCAGGTGGTGGACCTGCAAATTGCCTGTCCATGCCGCATGGATATTCCCGCCTATCAGCGCCTGTACCAGCGTTTAGAAGACCAGATTGCCGCCATTAACAGCCAATATGCTACAGCAGACTGGTTGCCGGTGAATTGCAGTCATCAGACCTTGGCACATGAAGTGCTGATGAAAATTTACCGCCAGTCGGATATTTGCTGGGTCACTTCTTTAAAAGACGGTATGAATTTGGTGGCCAAAGAATATATTGCCGCTCAGGATGCCGATAATCCGGGCGTGCTGATTCTGTCCGATAAAGCCGGTGCCGCAGACCAGATGCCGGATGCACTAATTGTGAATCCACATGACCGCGAGGCCATGACGCGAGCCCTGAAACAGGCACTGGAGATGCCGCGAGCAGAGCGGATACAGCGTTACAGTCGCTTAATGGATGGTCTGAAAAAATTTGATATTGCCGACTGGCGTACTACTTTCTTAAATGATCTGCACCATAACAGCTTCCTGTATCACTACAAGATGCCGCTTCGCGCCCAGGTCTCGCCGGTGATTCACTAATACGTTAACAATTTTCAATATTTATCTGCCCAGCCACGTGCTAAATCTAAACAGGGTCATCAGTTAAAAACATCAACATCGCCGTACCGTGACTGCAAGTTTGGCTACTCATGCCCGTTTGTGGTCACTGTGCTGGCAATGATGACAACCGGATAGATTGAGAACAATTATATATTTGGAATATAGAACCACTATGGACCAGATTCTGGCTGAATTTGAACAGCAGACAGCGCCTACCGCCGAAGATTACGTCACCACACTACGCCGTTTGCTGGCAGTATCACCTGAATTTCCTCATCCGGGCAGGGGGCAAACCCTGCTGCGCTGGCAACTGCTGGCCAAAGTTGCGGCCACCGATTTAACTTTGGTGAAATGGCTGGAATCACATTTCGATGCGCTGAGTATTTTAAACGAACTACAGATTCAGTCCGTTCCGGCGGGCTGGTGGGCAGTCTGGGCCGCGGAAGGCCATCCACAACCTGTACAGTATGAGCAGGGCTATTGTTCCGGTTATAAGGCTTGGTGCTCGGCGGCATATGCGGTGGATTTTGGTTTAATGACTTATCGCGGTGCAGATGGCCAGTCACAATTATTGATGGTCGAGATGCAGCAGCCTTCAATCCAAGTAGATGATAGCAGTTGGCAAGCCATCGGTATGCAGCAGACGGCCACAGCAACTGTTCATTTTCAGCACACTCCAGCCACACGCATTGCACAACCCGGAGATTATCTGAATCGGCCGGGCTTCTGGCATGGTGCAGCCGGTGTTGCGGCCTGCTGGTATGGTGCTACAGTACGTCTGGCTGAATATTTACAGCAGCATGTGCAGCAGAAAACCCATGCCTATCATGAATTGTATTTGGGCGAAATCAGTACCCGACTGGCCGTGACACGACAGTTTTTTACCCATGTGGCTGCCCAGATAGATGCAGCGCCGGCACACAGCCATGAACTGATCATCCGGATGTTACGCGCCCAAGTTGAGGATACTGCGCTATTGGTACTGGAAAAGGTCGGAAAAGCGCTAGGCGCACGACCTTTTTGCGAGCAGGCACATTTTGCCCGGTTGGCTGCCGACTTGCCGGTATTTTTGCGCCAGAGTCATGCTGCTTTTGATCTGGCTGCAATTGGCCGCTTATCGCTACAGGAGGGGCAAACATGGCAACTCTGATCGATCCGGTAGTCGGTGACCGGAAAATCTATGGTAGCGGTACCGATCAGGCGCAGTGGCTCAATTGGTCTGGACTGACCGGGCTGCCGGATTTGAATCTGACGCAGCACTTTCCTGAGCGTGGCCGGGTACTAATTTTCGCGCCACATCCCGATGATGAAATTCTCGGTTGTGCGGGTCTGATGCAGCAACTGGCCGCGGCAGGGCGTGAACTGCTGCTGGTTGCAGTAACCAATGGTACCGGCAGCCATCCTCGGTCAAAACGTTATAGCGTTGAGCAGCTGAATGTGCTGCGGCCACAAGAAAGTCTGAATGCCTTGGCGGTGCTGGGACTGGAACATAAGGTCCAGCGCATTGCCCTGAACATTGCAGATGGCCAGGTGATGCAGGCTGAATCCGAACTGTTGCAGCAGCTACAAAACTGGGTGCAGCCTGAGGATATTCTGGTGACCACCTTCGCTCAAGATGGCCATCCCGATCATGAAGCCACCGGACGGGTGGTGCAGCATTGGGCCAGACAGCACCGGCAGCGCTGTTATCAGGTGCTGATTTGGGCCTGGCATTGGGCCATACCGGCAGATGCACGGATTCCCTGGGCGCAGGCACGAAAACTCCGTTTAACTGCACAGCAGCTGGCTTTAAAACAGCAGGCGATTCAATGTTTTAAAACTCAGATCGAGGCTGATGACACTATTCACCAGCCGCCAATTGTATCGGCAAAAACTATTTCACGACTCTTAATCCCGTACGAGGTCTATATTGATGCGACTGAACACGGATGACTATTTTGACCAGCTGTACCAGGACAATGATGATCCCTGGCACTATCAGCAGCACTGGTATGAGCAGCGTAAACGGCAGCTGTGTCTGGCGGCCTTGCCGCAGGCGCGGTTTCAGCGGGTACTGGAAATTGGCTGCAGCAATGGCATCTTCAGTGAATTGCTGGCTCCGCGTTGTCAGCAGCTCATCTGTGTAGATGCCAACCGTCGTGCGGTTGAACTGGCACAGGCCCGTCTGGCGAGGTTTGCGCATGTGCAGGTGCGGCAACAACGTGTCCCTGAAACCCATCTGGCGCTGGAAAATGATAGTCTATTTGATCTGATTATTCTCAGTGAAGTGGCCTATTACCTGCGTCCGGCCGAATTAGTGCAGCTAATGCAGCAGCTGCAGCAGTGTTTAAGTGCAGACGGTACGCTGCTGGCCTGTCACTGGCGTTACCCGATTGCAGGCTTTGAGCTGAATGGCGATCAGGTACATGCCTGTTTAAGGCAACACTTGGTGCTGCATCATTATTTGCAGATGAATGATCCGGATTTTCTGCTCGATCTCTGGACTCAAGATGCACAATCTGTGGCTGCGCGGGAGGGACTGATATGAGGATGGCGGTGGTGGTGCCTGCCTATAACGAAGCCGAAACGCTGGGCGCCTGTCTGGCGGCTATTCAGCAGGCCATTGCACAATTACCGCCCGTTGTGTCTGAAGTAAAGGTGCTGGTGGTGCTGGACAGTTGTGATGATCAGTCTGTTGAAATTGTACAACAGGCCGGAATCGACTACTTGTGTTGTGAAGTACGCTGTGTTGGTAAGGCACGGGATTTGGGCGTGCGCGCCATGATTGCCAAAGGTGCTGACTGGATTGCCTGTACCGATGCCGATACCCAGGTCGATGCGCAGTGGTTATCTGCACAATATGCCCATCAGCCGGCAGCACTGATTTGTGGCGTGGTTGAAATTAAAGACTGGTCGCCTTTATCTGCGGCCGCCCGGCAGAAATATCTGCGCCATTATCAGGACAAAATGGACCATCGGCATGTGCATGGGGCCAATCTCAGTTTTTCTGCTGCGGCCTATTTAAAAGCCGGTGGTTTTCAGGCCAGCAGTTGTCATGAAGATGTGCAGCTGGTCGAGCAGATGCAGTGCTTAAACTTGCCAATTGTCTGGAGCAACCAGGTACGGGTCACCACCAGCAGTCGTCTGGACAGCCGGGTCAGTGATGGTTTTGCTGCCTATTTAAACCGGCTGGAACAGGCTTGTCGCGCTGCGTCTGACGTGTGAGCGATTGTGAAAAAATGGCTGTCATCGGGCTGACAAAAACACAGCGTATTTTGATCAACACCACAGTTTAATTCGGTTACATAAAGCGGTAAAAATAAACAGCTTTTAGCCAATTCGGCCGTCTATCTCGGTTAGAATAATTTTCATGAAAATCATAAGGCAGGATCGCCCCATGGCATTATTATTTGAACCTATCCATTTTGGCACGCTTGAATTAGACAACAGAATTATTATTGCCCCCATGTGCCAATATTCGGCCAATGACAAAGGCGAGCTCAGCTATTGGCATGAGCAGCAATGGGCCAACTATGCCTTGTCGGGTGCCGGTTTATGTATTATTGAAGCCACGGCGGTGCAGCCAGAAGGGCGGATCAGCTATGCCGATTTAGGCCTGTGGAATGATTTGCAGCGTGCGCAGATGAAAGCCTTGCTGGCCAAAGTCAAAACCTTGTCACCAATGCCATTTGCAGTGCAGCTGGCGCATGCTGGACGTAAGGCATCTACCGATAAACCGTGGCTGGGCAAAGACCAGTTTGCGCCGGATCATGCCCAGGGCTGGCAAACCGTATCGGCCAGTAATTTGCCGTTTAACCCGACCGATCATGCCCCCCATGCACTAAGTCTGAATGAAATTGAACAGGTAATTGCCGACTTTGCCAGTGCTGCGGTGCGTGCAGTGGATGCTGGCTTTGATTTAATTGAAATTCATGCTGCCCATGGCTATCTGCTACATCAGTTTATGTCGCCATTATCCAATGTCCGCGATGATGAATATGGCGGCAGTTTTGAAAACCGGATTCGTTTAACCCTGGAGGTGTTCCAGGCCATGAAACAGGTGGTGCCAGAAGGTTATCCGATTGGGGTGCGTCTGTCTGCTACCGACTGGATGGATGCGCAGGGCGGCTGGAATATCCAGTCTACGGTTGGGGTGGCCAAAGCGCTGGAACAGTTGGGTGCGGCTTATATTCATGTGTCCAGTGCCGGTCTGCATGCCCAGCAGAGTATCGAGATCGGGCCAAGCTATCAGGTGCCTTTTGCTCATGCCATTAAACAGGCGGTGCACCGTATTCCGGTGATTTCAGTGGGCCTGATTACCGAAGCGGTGCAGGCTGAAGAAATTCTGCAAAATCAGTATGCAGATGCCATTGGACTGGCACGAGCGATGCTTTATGATCCACGTTGGCCGTGGCATGCCGCCGCTGAACTGGGCGGGCAGATTGCCATCGCGCCGCAATACTTGCGCTGTCAGCCGCATGGTTTAAAAGATTTGTTCCATCCATTTCCTGTTCAGGAATAAGCAACAGCAGCATCAGGGATGATGCGTTTTAGATCTCGCTCTAGAGAAGGAAGGCACTTTTGTTGCTGAATATTTTACTGCCCTTGGTGGCAGTACTGGCGCTGGGCTATAGCAGCGTACGTACCAATTTTCTGGCGGCCACGCATATTCAGGCCCTGAGCCAGTTTGTGATGAAGGTTTCACTGCCAGCCTTTTTACTGTATGCCCTGGCCAGTAAAGACCTGGCCGAAATCTGGCATCCCGGTTATTTTATTGGTTATGGGCTGGGCTCGCTGATCATGTTTTTTCTGGCGCTAGCCATTTATAAAACCTATTTCCGGCATAGCCTGACCCATGCCAGTGTACTGTCGATGGGCGCGTCGATGTCCAATACCGGTTTTATTGGCACGGCTATTTTAACCCTGCTGATTGGCAGTCATTCCGCCATTTATCTGTCATTAACTCTAATTATTGAAAACCTGATTATTGTGGCGATGGTGCTGTTTCTGGCCGAAGCCGGTTTGCAAAAGCAAAACCATCATCTTTCGGCGTTATATCTGAAAACCTTAAAAAGTCTGCTAAAAAATCCGGTGATTCTGTCGATTATTGCCGGGATGGCCTGTGTCTTGCTTAATTTAAAACTGCCGGACAGTATCAATCAGATTCTGGAGATGCTCGGCAAAACTGCATCGCCGTTGGCTTTATTTGTGATTGGCGGCAGTCTGGTCGGAATGCAGCTGCATTCGGTTAATCTGCAAAGTGTGTTGCTGGTCGGGATGAAAGTCCTGCTGATGCCGCTGGTTATTTTCACCTTGTTGTGGAGTCTGCCCAATGTCAGCTCGGAAATGCTGTTTGTCGGCACCTTGCTGGCGGCACTGCCGATGCCAGTGGCCTTTGGGATTTTTGGCCAGAACTATGGCCTGAATGAACAGGCACTCCAGCCTTTAATTATGAGTACGGTATTGGGTTTAATTGGGGTGGCTTTCTGGTTAAGTCAGTCATCGTATTTTCTTTAAATCCTCATGTGGCCCAAATAAAAAAAGCCCGATCATCGGGCTTTTTGCGGTCAGGCGCATTAGCTTTTCTTGGCTGCTGCTTTTGGTGGATTCTTGGCTTGATCGGCAATCATCTTGTCCACCACAGCCAGCGATTCTTTGGCTTGCGGGACATTTTCCTTGGCCAGGGCAGAGAAAATCTTTTTCGCTTCTGGCAGGTTTTGCGGCACGATGTTGCCATTGGTAAACATATTGCCGACTGCCATCAGCGCTGGAATATAGCCTTTTTGTGCTAAATCCTGAATACTCTTTAAGCCTTGCTGAATGGGTGCTTCATTTTTGTTTTTAAAGCCCAGGCTAATGTCATATAAGGCTTTGGCATGAATGGCCTGATTGTTGCCTTTTTTAATGAGGGGTTCCAGTAATTGCAGGCCTTTTTTATCTGAATCGGCTTTGTTTTCAGAGAAATACACCACCGCTAAATCAATGGTGGCATCATGAAAGCCTTGTGATGAAGCTTTTTGCAGATACTGTTTAGCTTTATTGGTATCCTGTTTTAGACCCAAAGTGCCGGTCAGATGGTTTTTACCGAGTACATAATTCGCCACCGGATAGCCTTTTTTCGCGGCCTGCTCATATAGCTCGATGGCTTTCTTTTCATTTTTGGCCGTACCTTGGCCGGTTTGGGTCAAATAACCCAGATTATAAATCGCTTGCGGATTACCGGTTTTGGCCAGTTTGTCTAATTCCTGATAGGCACCGCTCAGGTTGTTGGCTTTGACCATGGCTTCAATTTTGGCGAAAGCCGGATCGGTCGGAATACTGTTATTGCTGTTGGCGAGGGTAAATTGTGTCGAAAGGGCAACCAGACTTGCCAAAATCAGTTTTTTCATCGTTGTATAAAACCTTGTATCAATGACCACATAATTCCATTTATGTGTGGGGAATAAATTGTCACTCATCATCATAAGATGAAATCAAAGAATGTAAATATAGATGTATCGGAATCCGGTAATTTTTTCAAACCACGTAGGAACAATAATAAAAAAATCCTGAATTTAAGGATTGCTTCAATTTGTAAATCAGTCTCGTTTTTTTGACGGATAAAAAAACAACCCAAGTTACACGTGTCACTTGGGCTGTTTTTCATAGATCTGCTAGTGACACGCTTAATTTTGCGGCCGCGCCACATCACCGCTTAAAGCTTCAGGTAAATCCAGAACCGTTACATCCATCTCGGCTAAGGCATCCGGTTTTGCTACCACCAAAGCTTGATAACCGCTATCAATAGCCAGGCTATTCACTACTTCTACATCATTGTTCAGTTTGCTGGCGATAGCCGGAGCATCGCCTGTACCTTGAATCAGATGCAGCCAGTGTTTTGGCTTGGCTTTAAACCATAAACGGGCAATCACTTCCTGACCCAAATAACAGCCTTTGTCATAATGAATGCCTTCACGCTGATGCAGGCGCAGTTCCTGTGGCTGGAACAGTTCCGCGGTGCTGGCCTGAATCCAGGCCTGACCACTTTCAAGCGCCTTTAATTGCCATGCTTGAATATCCTGTTCAGTACTTGTGAACAGGGTGTTTAGACCGTTTACGACCGGATAAACCTGACCGGCTTCTTCCAGTTTCATTTTCGAGAAAGCACCAAACTTTTTAATGTGTTTGGCAAAGTCTTCAGCTTGATCGGCTGTTACTACAATTTCAAACTGTTCAGCATTCTGTTTGGTCAGCCATAAACCAAACAGAATACGGCCTTTCAGGCTACAAATTGCAGTATAACGGGTTTCGGTTTGCGGCAGTTTTTCGACATCTACCGTGACTTGACCTTGTAAGAATTTTTGCGCATCTACACCGTTTAAAGTGAATGCAGAGAAAGTCAGATTACTCATGTTCTAATCTCGAAACCGTATCTAATACTAAAGAATGAGGTTAATTTTGCGCTATTTTTCAAAAAAAATCATATTTCTGGCCAGAATTTTCTACTAGATGTAACCAAATTTTTCAAAAATGTATTATTTTTAACTTAAGTTTATGAAATATATGAAATTTGGGAAATAGGCTTCGGGCAGCGTACAATGCCAAGCAGCATGAATGTTAAACAACAAAACTTTGAAAGAAGAAGTCAGAACAAGGCAGGTACGCTATGAATAACAACTACCGTAAACCGCTGCAAGGCACCCCGCTAGAATATTATGATGTGCGACAAGCCGTTGAAGATATTCAGCCAGGCGCATATGCCAAACTTCCTTATACCTCCAAAGTGCTGGCCGAGCAGTTGGTGCGTCGTTGTGATCCAGCCATTTTAGAGCAGTCCTTACGCCAGCTGATTGAACGCAAGCAGGAGCATGATTTTCCATGGTATCCAGCACGTGTAGTCTGTCATGATATTTTGGGGCAAACGGCACTGGTCGATCTTGCCGGTCTGCGTGATGCCATTGCCGATCAGGGCGGTGATCCATCCAAAGTCAATCCGGTGGTGCCAACCCAGCTGATTGTCGATCACTCACTGGCGGTGGAATACGGTGGATTTGATCCGGATGCATTTGAGAAAAACCGTGCAGTCGAAGACCGTCGTAATGAAGACCGTTTCCATTTTATTGAATGGACCAAAACAGCCTTTAAAAATGTCGATGTGATTCCGGCAGGCAACGGCATCATGCATCAAATTAACCTGGAAAAAATGTCACCGGTAATTCAAAACCGTGATGGCGTAGCATTCCCGGATACCTGCGTGGGTACAGACTCGCATACCCCGCATACCGATGCGCTAGGCGTGATTTCAGTCGGTGTGGGTGGCTTAGAAGCTGAAAACGTGATGCTTGGCCGTGCTTCTTGGATGCGTCTGCCGGACATTATTGGGGTGGAATTGGTTGGTCAGCGTCAGCCGGGCATTACTGCAACAGATATCGTCTTGGCGTTAACTGAATTCCTGCGTAAAGAACGTGTGGTCGGTGCCTATTTAGAGTTCTTTGGTGAAGGTGCGGACAGCATGTCAGTGGGTGATCGTGCCACCATCTCCAACATGACCCCTGAATATGGCGCAACCGCGGCGATGTTCTATATCGATCAGAACACCATTGATTATTTGACTCTGACCGGTCGTGAGCCTGAACAAGTCAAACTGGTTGAAACCTATGCCAAAGAAATTGGGCTTTGGGCATCTGACATGACACAGGCGGAATATCCACGTGTGCTGCGTTTCGACTTATCAACGGTAACCCGTAATATTGCAGGGCCATCCAATCCACATGCACGTGTATCCACAAGTGACTTAAAAGAAAAAGGCATTGCCGGTATTGTTGAACAGCGTACCGATGGTTTGATGCCAGATGGTGCCATCATCATTGCCGCGATTACCTCATGTACCAATACCTCAAACCCACGTAATACTGTGGCAGCAGGTTTGCTGGCACGTAAAGCCAATGAGCTCGGTCTTGTGCGTAAACCTTGGGTGAAATCGTCATTTGCACCGGGGTCTAAAGCAGCTGCGCTGTATTTGGAAGAAGCGGGTGTACTGAAAGACTTAGAAAAACTCGGTTTTGGCATCGTCGCTTATGCATGTACGACTTGTAACGGGATGTCAGGCGCGCTTGATCCAAAGATTCAGCAGGAAATTATTGACCGTGACCTGTATGCGACTGCGGTGCTGTCGGGCAACCGTAACTTTGATGGTCGTATTCATCCTTATGCAAAACAGGCTTTCCTGGCATCTCCACCACTCGTGGTTGCCTATGCAATTGCCGGTACCATCCGTTTTGACATCGAAAAAGATGCGTTGGGCACCGACCAGAACGGTAATCCAATTTATCTGAAAGACATTTGGCCGTCGGATGAAGAAATTGATGCACTGGTCAAAACTTCGGTGAAGCCTGAGCAGTTCCAGAAAGTTTATATTCCAATGTTTGACTTGGGTGAAGTGGAGCAGGCGGCAAGTCCGCTGTATGACTGGCGTCCGCAAAGTACTTATATTCGCCGTCCACCATATTGGGAAGGCGCGCTGGCTGCACCGCGTACTTTGGCCAATATGCGTCCGCTGGCAATTTTGGGCGATAACATCACCACCGATCATTTATCTCCATCGAATGCAATTATTCTGGATTCGGCGGCAGGTGAATATCTGGCGAAAATGGGCTTGCCTGAGGAAGATTTTAACTCCTATGCCACCCACCGCGGTGATCACTTGACGGCACAACGTGCAACGCTGGCCAACCCGAAATTGTTTAATGAAATGGTGGTACGTTCTGACGGTACCATTAAGCAAGGTTCCAAAGCGCGTGTCGAGCCTGAAGGCGAAGTAATGCGGATGTGGGAAGCGATTGAAACCTACATGAATCGTAAACAGCCGCTGATTATTGTTGCCGGTAAAGACTACGGCCAAGGCTCAAGCCGTGACTGGGCGGCTAAAGGTGTACGCCTTGCTGGTGTTGAAGCGATTGTGGCAGAAGGTTTTGAGCGTATTCACCGGACTAACCTGGTTGGGATGGGTGTGTTACCGCTTGAGTTTAAGCCGGGCACAGACCGTAAAACTTTAGGTTTGGATGGTACAGAACTGTATAGCGTGATTGGTAATATCGCGCCACGTTCGACGTTGACTTTGGTGATTGAGCGTTCCACCGCTGATGGTAAAAATCAGATTCTGGAAGTGCCAGTAACCTGTCGTTTAGATACCGAAGAAGAAGTATCTGTATATGAGGCGGGCGGTGTATTGCAACGCTTTGCGCAGGACTTCTTGGAAGGGAATGTGGCTTAATTATTAAATGAATCCTCCCCAACCCTCCTTTAAGAAAGGAGGGAGTTTCTCTTTTTTTCTTATGCCATGTATGGCTCAGGGTTAGGGGGAGATTAAAGTTATTGAAATTGTTTAAAAACGCTCTAATGTACATTGGGGCGTTTTTTATTGGTGCTTACAGAGAAGATTCGAAGGAGGTTTTAAGATTGAATTAAAAAGTGGACTTCTGTCATACGTCCAGTGGTCGATATTAAGGCTGATTCCCTATTCATTATTCAAAATATATTAAAGGTTGAATGCGATTTAGAATTTATTAGAAATATATAAAACTAAATTTAAAATAATTAAAAAAATAAATAAATTCAATAAATTAATTGAATTTTTTAATTGAAAAGTGTGGTTTGTTTTCTTTTTGTAATTTGCAATAGCGTTTTTGTAAAAATGCAATTGATGAGGGGTTTATGGGAAAATTAACTGCTGTAATTTTAGCGAGTGTTATGTTGTTTATGACAGGCTGTGCCACGATGTTTAATGGTTCAACACAGACTGTAAATATTCGTAGTAATGATGAATTAGCCAAGCTATATGTAAATGAAGAGTATATGGGCCAGCGTAGTGCTGTTTATACTTTTAAGAAGAAAGAAAATTATGTAATTAAGGCAGAAAAACCAGGCTGCCAAACCACGAGCATCACACCTCAAAAGACATTTGACCCAACCACCTTATTAGGCATTCTGGTCGACTGGGGCATTATCTCAATTCTTGTTGTTGATGGTGCTGCGATAGGGGCATGGCAGAAATTCAGTCAAACCAATTTTGTTATCGATCCTAATTGCTAAATTGGTTTAAAAAATATCCAATTTTTGAATGGGATATTTTTTTATAGAAGACAGATTTGCAGACTTATAGGTATTACGGGAGATAAATAAGCGTTTATAGAATTAGAAATATATTTTAAAAATTAAATAAGAATAAAAAATCTTTTCCTGATTGCGGGATTTAATACCAAATTAATTAGCATCTACAACTCAAATTGGAAAAATTTCTTATTAAATTTCTATAAAGCCAGCTTAATTTTCTATCAAAATTATCCTTCGCCCAAACGCCATCATCACTCGTCGAAATGGACAATAGACAATCATCACAGATTGGTTATACTGAATAGACCATTTCTAAATCATACGGAGAACAAAGATGGTAACTGCAGGCGACAAGCCAGGAACAGGCTTCTATTTTTGTGTCCAATGCGGACATCGCGTTTACTTAGAAATTGGTACAGACCGTTTACCCCCGTGTACCAAATGCCAAGGCAATCAATTTAACAATAAGAATGCCTAAGCAACAGCACTCAAACAGTTACCCTCTGTTTTGAATGAAAGCCCTATCACACGATAGGGCTTTTTAATGGGATCAATCAAAAATGCTGAATTTTCGCGGTGTTAGAACAGTTGAAGCCCTACAAAAAGAAAACGCAAAATCGAGATACAAATTAGTTGGATTTAAGGCTCTATCTTATTGAAAAGGAATAATAAAAATTAAGGTGTTTATTGTTTGGTTTTTGTTTGAAAAATAGCCATTAATCCTCATATGGAATAAGACATATAGCATATTTCAGGTGCAGTCTTTGCAACATTATCTTGATCTTAACCATGACTCTGGCGTGGCCAATTATGAAATTGGTCATGAGTTTATTCGGGTTCAGTTCCGTAAAAATAGCAGGGTCTATACTTATAGCTATGCCAGCGCCGGTGTGCAGCATGTCGAGAATATGAAACAGCTGGCCCAATATGGCGATGGGCTGAATGCCTATATCAACCGTTATACTCGCTGGCTGTATTTAAAATAAATAACTGGCCTGTTTTTTGCTTCATGATGCTTCCTAGGAGCGCCACATCCACTTTCGGGTGGATGCTGGTTTTAAAGAAAAATCATCAGGAGCAAAGCCATGTCAAACTCTCAAGCTGCCGATTCTTATACTCAATTGCCGGTCAAGGCGCATCTGCTGGCGGGTTGGTCGTTACTGCTGGTGCTGTTTGGTGGTGCCATTGGGGTGGTTTATGCCGTGCTGGCTTACATGCTGAATATCAAAATTTATCAATCGACCTTATCTAAACTGAATAAAGTCTTGGCCAATTTGCTCTGTGGCATGTCAGCCTTAAGTGGCTGGTGGTTTAGCGCCCAGCTCATTCAAGGGCAGTTATTTTAAACAGCTCACCTCTCAAGATTAAAGATCTGTGATGTCCTGAACCGGGCAGAATAATTTATGCCTGAATATTCCAGAAAAATACGGAATCATGAAAAAGAATCATGATTATGGCAGCTTGAAAATAAAAAATTCTATCTAAACCGTTTGATGTGAGAAAAAATATCAAAAAGATGAAAAAACATCGAAGCTTAGGAAAACAATCCCATCCGCTTTTGACTATTCTATTGCTCAAGGGTGAAAGGGGATCGAAAAGAGTAGATTGCTACCAGTAACGTATCACGTGCGTGTAGTACTTACCCACAAGGTCTCGATTCGGCTTAGGACGCTATAGATCAGAAGTTTATAGGCAAAAAGTTAGAACTTACCAAGTTTTAATGGTTGAAGTATTTCCCGCTCCCTTAAAAATAAAAATTTCAACATCTCTATTCTTCTTTATCTTTTTGTTATTCCTATTTCACTATATTCGTTTAAATCACCTTCATTTTCCTTTCAGTTATCGCAACTTTATTTGCCAGAATCTTACAGGATACTGAAAGCAGCTACGCTATAAAAATAAAAACTACCGAGCAGAACAATGAAAATTTATGTCACCAGTCTTATAGTCGATGATCAGGAAAAAGCCTTGCAGTTTTATACTCAGATACTTGGTTTTCGGCTAAAACAGGATGTCCCGGTGGGTGAATATCGCTGGTTGACGCTGGTTTCTCCCGAGCAGCCAGATGGTGTTGAGCTGCTACTAGAACCGGATGTGCATCCCGCAGCGAAAGCCTTTAAAGCCGCGATTAAGGCAGATGGTATTGCTTATACCTCATTTCAGGTCAACGATCTTGAGGCAGAATATCAGCGTTTACTCGCGCTAGGTGTGGTTTTTACTCAAGCACCGATGCTGGCTGGCAATGTGAAAATTGCCGTGCTGGAAGATGGCTGCGGTAATTTAATTCAACTGATGCAGCCGCTGCCTGAGTCATCATAATCACTTAGATAAATTCTCTTAAAATCGCCATTTTCTGCAAAATAAAATGAATAATTTAACCTAGTGTATAAAAATTTCTTGTGATTAAGCTTTATTAGGGAAAATTTCCTGAAAATATTTTAAATTGACTGATCTTCGGAAAACAATTTCGGCAGGCTTTGACTACTATATCTCTCAAGGGTGTGACGGGATCGAAAAGAGTAGCATGCTGTCAGCGGCGCAAAACGCGAGTGCAGTACTCACCCAAAAGGTCTCGATTCGGCTTAGGACGCTATAGATTAGAAGTTTATAGGCTATAAGATCATGACGTACAACGTGATGATAGTTGAAGTAAACAGCAAGTTTTCCCTGACACCCTAAAAATTCCGTGCATGACCAGAACAACAAACTATAAAAATCAAACTCGAAAAACCAGAGAATAAAAACTATTTCTCTCCAGTAGCTTCCAGATTAAATATCTATCTTCTCAATAGATTGACAGCAGATTGGCCGCTTGATATTTTGCCCGCTTTCGACTCCCAGGCCGTACCGTCATGCCTTTAAACGACAACTTTGTATATTGCCCGCCGCAAGAGCCTCTGGTCCTGGTCTATGAAGATGATGATCTGGTGGTGATTGAAAAGCCAGCAGGTTTGCTGTCGGTGCCGGGGCGGTTGCCGGAGCATCAGGACAGTGCCTATTTACGCGTGTTGGCGCGTTATCCACAGGCCAAAATTACCCATCGTTTAGATATGGCCACCTCGGGTATTCTGATGTTTGCCAAACATCGAGATGCAGAAGTAGCAGTGAGTAAAATGTTTCAGGCGCGCACCGTGACCAAGCACTATATTGCACTGGTACAGGGCAAACTCGACGGTGAGGGCAAAGTCGAAGTGCCCTTAATTACCGACTGGGAAAACCGGCCGCGTCAGATGGTGCATTTTGAACTGGGCAAGCCGGCACAAACTTTATATCAGGGACTGGACTATAATGCCGAGATGGACATCAGCCGGGTATTGCTGACCCCAATTACCGGACGTTCACACCAGCTACGCGTGCATATGCAGTATATCGGCCATCCAATTACCGGCGATAAGCTGTATCATCCGGAACCTGCGCGCAGTGCCCTAAAACGCATGGCCTTACATGCCAGTTATCTGGCTTTTACCCAGCCTTTAAGCGGTACCGCGGTTGAAATTCGTGGACAGGTACCGTTTTAAGCAGTTGATCTGATTTTGAGTGCGCCCCCCAAAACAGGGGATTGCCGATCCGGATAGAGATCAGGATGATAGAACAGAAAAAAATTAAGTGCTCTATCTCGGAACTGCAACAAAATTAGGGTAAGCTGACCAGTAGAACAACAACACAGAACAAGGACAAAATGATGTCACGCGATTATGAACAATTTCCAGATGACGACAACGGCAACGTACTTTGGCAAATGCATGAAGATGGTGATGATCTGGACGAGGCACATGAAATTGAATATTCAATTGCTTTTACCGACCAGGAACAGGCTGAACGTTGTGCTTTATTTCTGTTAAATGAAGAACAAAAAATCTCTTTATTTCAGGATGATGATTCTGGTGTGACCGAATGGATTATTACCATTTATGTTTATATGGAACCGGCCTATGCCGATATTGTTGATTTAGAAGAATGGTTCACCAAAATCGCCAACCAGTTCCAGGGTGAATATGATGGCTGGGGCTGCATGGCCTATGTCTATGATGATGAAGACGAAGAAGAAAACTATCCGGTTTAACCCCATTTTCTAGTACAAAAAAGCATGCCGGAGCGCATGCTTTTTTGCTTTACGCTCGCTTCAACTAAAGTCATACACAGGCCCAGGGCAGAAGGCGTAGACTGAAAATTATTCGCTGTCAACAGGTGATGTCATGCAACACAGCGTACAGTTACACCGTATATTTCAGGCGCCGTTATCACGGGTGTATCGGGCCTTTGTCGATCCGCATGCCCTGGTCAAATGGATGGCATCACATGGCTTTACCGTGCAGATTGAACAGTTTGAACCCGTGGTCAACGGTCAATATAAAATTGCCTTTTGTAATTTGAGCACGGGCAAATGCCACGGTTTTCACGGGCAGTATCTGGAAGTGATTCCCGAGCAGCGACTGCGTTATCAGGATGAGTTTGATAGCCCAGATTTACCCGGACTGATTCAGGTCACGATTGAGTTTAAGGCGGTATCGGTCGGAACCGAAGTCTGGATTCAGCAGGACAATCTGCCCGATGCCATTCCCGTCGATGGCTGTTATTTGGGCTGGCAGGAATGTCTGGATTTACTCAGCCTGCTGGTGACCCCTGACATTCCGGATGAGTAAAACCATGCCCATTGCTACCAAACGTATTTATCAGGCTGTAAGCAAACAGGACGGCCCCCGGATTCTGCTGGACCGGATCTGGCCGCGCGGGATCAAAAAAGCCGATGCCCAGATTGACCTGTGGCCGAAGGATTTAACCCCCTCGACCGAACTGCGTAAATGGTTTCATGAAGATATTGAGCAGCACTGGCCGGAGTTTCAGCAGCGTTATCGGCAAGAATTGCAGCAGCATTTGGATGCGGTGGAGGAAATCCGGCAACTGGCGCAGAAGGGACCAATTACCCTGTTAACCGCAGCAGAAAACGAACAGCATAATCATCTGCAGGTGTTTAAACAGCTGCTGGAACACCAAGGTAAATAACGCAAATACTGTTATTAATCCCTAAACAGGATAGGGATTTTAACGTGATGAAAAATATAAATGTTATAGTAGACCTTTATATTTTTTATTTTGCTCGTTTCGAGGTTTTTATGTCTTTACCGAATTGCCCAAAATGCCAGTCCGAATATACCTATCAAGATGGTGACTTGCTAATTTGTCCTGAATGCGCACATGAATGGAAAGAAGGGGAGCAGGCAGAAGCCGAGGCCGGCGCCATCATTAAAGATGCCAATGGCAATGTACTGGCTGATGGCGATACCGTGACGGTGATTAAAGACCTGAAAATTAAAGGTTCATCTTCTGTGGTGAAAGTGGGTACCAAAGTGAAAAATATCCGCCTATTGCCAGAAGCATCAGATGGTCATGATATTGACTGTAAAGTAGATGGTATTGGCGCAATTAAACTGAAATCGGAATATGTGAAAAAAGCATAATCGCACTGTTTCTCTTGGGTTTTATCTTGTTTTGAAGCAGGGTAAAACCCTGAATTTTTTAAGATCACATCTGCACCATGTCGGGAGAAGGCTGATGCCACATATCCATCTTGAATATTCAGATCACCTGCACGCGCTTGAAATGAAGCCCTTGCTCAGTCGTATCAACCGGACGCTGGTCGAGAATGGCCTGTTTGGTAATGCCTCTGATATTAAAAGTCGCGCCATCTGCCAGCAGGACTATGTGATTGGACTGGATGAAAGCGCACAGGCCTATGTGCATGCCAAAATCTCGATTTTAAAAGGCCGTAGCACCGCCCTAAAGCAGGAAATTTCCCGGACCGTGCTGGAGGTGTTGCAGGATTATCTGCCGCCACAGAATGAATTGACGCTGCAACTGTGTGTCGAAATTCTGGAAATGGACCCGGATATTTACAGCAAAGCCATCATTCGTCCTTAATATTTTTCTCTTGCAATGGCACAGTTGTGTATGTGCCATTTTGCTGCTTTAAATACTTTCCCATCTTCATCTACTGTACTGTTTCTTGCTGAAATTAGGCGTTTTTTTACAGGAATCTATTTGAAATAAATAACCGAAGCTCGTACATAATAAATAAAGAGCAACAGGATGTGCCCAGCCATGCGAAAACAGAACAATAAACCGGGTCTGCTCCAGCCAGAAGCGCAGCCAACGCGTCCCCATCACTGGAAGCCGGAAAAATCTGCCGCCAGTTGGGTCAAGCGGGATATTGAAACCCAGAATATTGTCCGGGTGATGGCCGGTTTTGTGATTAGCGCGGTGATTATTGCGGCGCTGTATTTTGGTCAGGATGTGCTGATTCCGCTGGCACTGGCTATTTTGCTGGCATTTTTGCTGGAACCGCTGGTGTCACGGTTAAAAAAATGGGGACTGCCACAGCTGCCGTCGATTGCCATTGTTATGATTTTCACCATTAGTGTGCTGGCTGGACTGGGCAGTTATCTGGGTTTTCAGCTCAAAGATTTAAGTCAAGAATTACCGCAATATCAGGACACCATTCAGCAAAAACTGAATACGGTGAAATCGCTAACCTCTGGCCCTAGTGCCTGGGATGGGGCCAAAACCACTTTCGATACGGTGGAAAGCTCGTTTGAAGGCATCAATCAGGTCGAGCAGGAAAAGGGTGTGCAGAATGTCAAGGTGGTCGGACTGGAGCAAAGTCCTTCCGATGCCGCCATGGAGTGGGGCAGCAAGATTTTAAGCCCGATTGCCACCATTGGTATCGTATTTTTATTTGTGGTGCTGATTTTAATTAGCCGTAAAGATCTGCATGACCGCTTGTTGCGTCTGCTTGGCGGTAATTTGAATATTGGTACCGATGTGCTGGATGAAGCCGGCCAGCGCATTGGTACCTATTTGCGCATGCAATTGCTGGTCAATGTCACCTATGGCATTCCGATGGCAGCCGGACTGTGGTTTATTGGCGTGCCTGCGGCCATCATGTGGGGCATGCTGGCGGTGGTGCTGCGCTTTGTGCCTTATGTCGGCCCGATCATTTCTGCGGTGTTCCCGTTAACGCTGGCCTTTGCGGTGGATCCAGGCTGGAATATGTTCCTCTGGACGCTGGGCCTGATTCTGCTGCTGGAGCTGATCAGTAATAACATCATTGAGCCGTGGTTATATGGCGAAAGTACCGGCCTGACTACCTTGTCGATTATTCTGGCTGCCACCTTCTGGACCTTAATCTGGGGACCAATTGGTCTGATTTTATCAACACCGTTAACGGCCTGTTTGCTGGTGCTGTCGCACTATATTCCGGCGTTGGGCTTTGTCAAAGTGTTAATTGGCAGTGACCCGGTGCTGTCACCGCCCGAACGTTTTTATCAGCGTTTGGTGGCCGATGAAGTACATGATGCGCTGGATGTGGCTAATGCATATATCCAGCAGGAGCTGCCGAAAAAAACGAATGAAGAAGCGCTGGTCCGGAAAATCAATAATTTCTATGATGAAGTGGCGATTCCTGCGATTTGCCTGTTTTCGCAGGTCCATAATACCGAGGCCAGCGCCGAACACCGTTTGCGCATGCATCAGGGTTTAAAACGGTTTAATCATGAATTTCAGCAGCAATATCCGCTACAGACCGAACTGAACAACCCCAAAGTCATGTGTCTGGGGGCACGTTGGGAGGTGGATGTGCTGGCCTCTGCCATGCTGGCCCATGGTCTGAACCTGAAAAAGATTGCCGCCTGTAGCCATGCCGATGCCTTGATTCAATCGCGCTCGGATGTGTTGAGTGCCGTGCCGGAATCGACCGACATCATCTGTATCACTATTTTTCATCAGCAACCGATGGCGCAAATCCGCCTGTTGAACCACCGGATACGTACACTAAAACCGCAGATCAAACTGGTGTTTGCTTTGCTGGGCAATCAGTCGACGCATTTGCGTGATGAGATTGAGCGTCTGTTTCAGCCTGAAGCTGTGGTGAATAGTGTGAATGAACTGATGCTGAATATGGATATGCTGCTGATGGCACAAGGGGAAAACCCGGCGGCGGCACTGATGCATGACAATGAGGCTGAACGTTTACAAGCTTTGCATGAACTGGATTTATTGCAGCCGGAACTACTGCCAATTTACAGCCAGTATATTGAAGAAGCACGGCAGGCCTTTGATGTGAAATATGCCCAGATTTCGCTGGTCGATGCCGGGCAGGTGCATACTCCGGCCAGTCCGCTGGCAGAAGCGGTAGAGTCGCCGATCCACGCAGCGCAGCGCCGTGAGGAGTCGATTTGTACCCATCTGGTTTATCAGAATGAAGCGCTGGTCATTGAAGATATTCAGCGTGATCCACGCTTCCGGCAGTATCCTCATCTGGCCAGACAGAAAATCCGTTTTTATGCCGGGGTGCCAATTCAAAGTAAACAGGGCTTGGCCATAGGCAGCTTATGTATTCTGGACAAGCAGGTGCGGCAGATGTCTGAAGAAGATCTGGATTTGCTGAAAGCACTGGCGCTGGATTTACAGGAGACCTTAAGCAGTGAGCGATTACGCAAACAGAAGCTGGAGGAAATCCAGCGTTTGGGCCAGGCCGATTTAAGTCAGGCCGTGGTGACAGATTCCTAATGATTGCATCCTTGTCCACATACGGCTGTTTGCATCTGGCCGTTAGGTTATCGTTTAAAACTAGGGGAGAGCAGTTCGTTGGCCTTTCATGATTTTTATCGCTTAAGTTCGCATGCGGTAATTTGTAATGCCCAGCAGCAGGTGCTGTTACTTAAAGCTACCTATGCCGATCAGGCCTGGGGCTTACCGGGCGGTGCGCTGGATATGGGGGAAACCATCCATGAGGCCTTAATCCGGGAATGTCAGGAAGAAATTGGCTGTCAGGTGCAGGTGGCATATTTATCGGGTGTGTATTTTCATGCAGCGGTGCAATCCCATGCTTTTATTTTTCGCTGTCATGTACCGGAAGATGCACAGATTCAGTTAAGTGATGAACATGATGAATATCGCTGGTTTGATCTGGCGCAACTGGCGCCGGTACAGCGGACTCGGGTGGAGGATTGTCTGAATTTTCAGGGCAATGTCATCAGCCGGAGTTTTTAAGCTGCGGCTTGCAAGATGATTACACAAAAGTGATCAAACAGTTGTTAGACAAGCCCTGTAAACAGCCGCGACAATGTTTGGCTCAGGGTACTGCGTGTTGCGAGGCTTGCAGGGTGGCAATAATCTCATCCAGCTTTTTGATGCGTTTAACCTCATCCCACAGCGCTTTGGCTTCCGGATAATGCTTTGACATCATGCCCAGCCATTGTTTATAACGCCCCAGCATACCAATTTCGGTTTTGGCTGGACCGTGAATAAAGCGGATTTGCAAATCAAGCAGATCTTGCCAGCTCAGTAAGGGTGCATCAGAGTTCTGGCGGATACATTGGGTGAGGTCAGGGGTGGTGACGGCACCACGACCAATCATTAAATCTTCACAGCCCGATTCTAACTGGCATTGTTTGGCATCGGCATTGGTCCAGATTTCCCCATTGGCAATCACATTAATCTTCAAGGCTTCACGAATCGGGGCCAGCTGATCCCAAAAGGCTGGTGGGGTATAACCATCGGCTTTGGTGCGCGCATGGACCGTGACCCAGGAGGCGCCTGCATCTTCAATGGCATGGGCATTGTCCAGCATGAAGTTGCGATCCATATAGCCTAAGCGCATTTTGGCAGAAACCGGAATATGTGCCGGCACGGCATCGCGCACGGCTTTGACCAGTTCATGTACCACTTCCGGTTCATCTAGCAGAACCGAACCGCCACGATGACGGTTTACGGTTTTGGCCGGACAACCAAAGTTCAGGTCAATGGCTGGTGCGCCCATGGCTGCAACTTTGACCGCATTGGCAGCCAGCATGTCCGGGTTGTTGCCTAGAAACTGCACATGTACCGGAGTGCCAGCCACAGTTTTACCGCCGTGCAATAATTCCGGGCAATAGCTGTGATAGATATGATCGGGCAGGATTGAGTCGGTGACCCGAATAAACTCAGTCACACACCAGTCGAAGCTGCCGACAGACGTGAGGACATCACGCATGATCGGATCGGTTAAGCCTTCCATGGGTGCAAGCACAAGTTTCAACGCGTTCACCTGTTAATTTGAAAAACGGTGTTATACGTTTTTTTTACCGAGATGTCTAGGAAAAGGTCTTTGAAGTATTGTGGAGTGAGCTAAGGCTTAGCCTTTATTGTAAGCCCAAAGTAGAAATGTCCTACCTAATAACCAAATAGAAATGTCCTATATGGACATTTCCAAGTCAAGCACAGGATTTAGATTTCGTTCTTGAATTGCTGTTTTCTGTGCACGTCTGCTTGGCATCTTT
>NZ_VOXS01000015.1:0-60658 GCF_013420655.1 Acinetobacter sp. Q186-3
CGAACTCAGAAGTGAAACCTCTTAGCGCTGATGGTAGTGTGGGGTTACCCATGTGAGAGTAAGTCATCGCCAGCTCATTAATTCAAAATCCCCCTAGCTTAAATAGCAGGGGGATTTTTTTATGCAGAAAATTTGTGTGCTTAATAAAGCAAAATAAAACTTATGTCTAATGAGAATAATATATAAAACTTTAATTATTAATAGGATTGTAGACTAATGTTCAATTCTTATTTTCTGTAAATTGTGTGAAAGTTGCACCATCTACTCCACTAGCAAAGTGTGGATGAAGAAGGCTCGAAATGAGGGTCTTCATTATGGGTTGCTATGGAAGTTCACTGAAACACAGACTCACAGGAGGTGAGGAATGACACATCAAACTATTAACGTAAATGATGTCATTGATCACGCAAAATTTAAACCATTTCATTTTAATGTAGTGGCATGGTGTCTACTGATCATTTTATTTGATGGTTATGATTTAGCCATTAATGGTGTGGTATTGCCTTTATTAATGGACGAGTGGGGCTTAAGTGCGGTGCAAGCCGGTATGCTGGCCAGTACTGCATTGGCAGGGATGATGTTCGGTGCCATGATTTTCGGCTCGCTGGCCGACAAAATTGGCCGTAAAAAAGTCATCATGATCTGTATTGTGTTATTCAGTGGTCTAACCTTCGCAGGTGGCTTTGCTTCTAATCCGACAGAATTCGGTATTTTGCGCTTCCTGGCCGGTTTAGGGATTGGTGGGGTGATGCCTAACCTGGTGGCTTTAACCTCTGAATACGCGCCAAAGAACATGCGTAGTACGCTGGTGACCACCATGTTTAGTGGTTATGCAGTGGGTGGTGTGATGGCAGCATTATTGGGTGCCTGGTTAACCCCAAGCTTTGGCTGGGAAATCATGTTCTTTATTGCCGGTATTCCACTGTTGCTGTTGCCAATTATCTGGAAATTCCTGCCTGAATCGCTGATGTTTATTGTGAAAGAGAACAAGCAGGAACAGGCGCGTCCAATCATGGCCCGCTTGGCCCCAGAAGTGCAGATCAGCAATGAAACCAAATTTGAACTGCATCAGGTTGATGTGCCGGAAGCAGCCAACGTGGTGAGCCTATTCAAACGTGGCCGTGCGTTAAACACCTTATTGTTCTGGTTAGCGTTCTTTACCTGCTTGCTGACCATGTACGCCTTAAGCAGCTGGTTGCCGAAACTGATGATGGCGGCAGGCTATTCAATGGACAACAGTCTGATGTTCATGATGGTGATGAACGTGGGTGCCGTGGTTGGTATTGTCGGCGGTGGTATTCTGGCTGACCGTTTCCATCTGAAACCGGTACTGATGTTCCTGGGGATTATGGGCGCGATTGTGATGAGTCTGATGGGCTTCCAGTCAAACCAGTTCTTGCTGTACATTCTGGTATTCCTGGCGGGTGCAGCGTCAATCGGTTCACAAATGTTGCTGTATAGTTATGTGGCGCAATACTATCCACTGGCAGTACGTTCAACCGGAATTGGCTGGTCATCTGCAATTGGTCGTATGGGTGCGATTGTTGGACCAATCCTGATTGGTGGCTTACTGGGCATGAACCTGCCAGCACACTTCAACTTTATTGCTGTCGGTTTACCGGTACTGATTACTGCAATTGCTGTAGCGTTAATCATGAGTGAAGATGAAGCAGAACAGATTAAAGCGGGCAAAGCGGCGATTGCCAAAGCCTAATTGGTATTAAACGAAAAAAGCCTCCATAGATTGGGGGCTTTTTTATGGCAGTAAGAAAATAAAAACTGCAGATAAAAAGAAACCCCATCATCCTGACGGGGTTTCTTCGTATTTCGTGCTTTAGGTATAACTCCTGTCGTACCTCACGATCCTGGTGCGCAAACTAATTATTGTTGTTTTCCGTTTGGGAAACGTCCTATTTCCTGATGAATTTAGAATACGAAAATTCTGGGTTTGCTCCTAGCCTCAATTGTCTTCATTCGGTGTAAGCCAAAACGGACAAAGTCCGGCAGGTTACGCAAGTGTTCTTGGTCAAAACTGGCTTTGGGCTACAATCAAAGTATTGTCTGTTCTGTTTTAGGAAATGTCATGGCAAAACTACAACAATATTTGACCTGGCCTGCGGCATTGCTCATCGCAGGATTAACCACCGGATGTAATGCCCAGACCGAGCCTGCCAATTCAGCGAAAGCCGCCCAAAGCAGTGAAACTAGCAAGACCAGCCAGTCTTATCAGCTGGAACGGGTGGCGCGCTTACAGGAACCGTGGGCGATGGCTGAGCTGCCCGATGGCCGCTTGTTAATTACTGAAAAGCGTGGACGACTCAAATTGTTTAACCCGAGCAATAAACTGCTGCTTGAGGTTAAAGGTGTCCCCAAAGTTGCCTATGGCGGGCAGGGCGGTTTGGGTGATGTCGCGCTGCATCCACAGTTTGCCCAGAATCGCTGGGTCTATTTAAGTTATGTGGAAGCCGGCACAGGCGGTTATGGCGCGGTGGTGGCGCGTGCCGAGCTGGATTTAAAAGATGCGGCTCAGCCACAGCTAAAAAATATACAGCAGATCTGGGCCCAAGTGCCGAAAGTTCCGGGGCAGGGGCATTATGCTCACCGGCTGTTGTTTGATCAGGCCGGCTATTTGTGGGTCAGTTCGGGAGAGCGACAAAAGTTCGATCCGGCACAGGACCTGAACTCCAATTTAGGGAAAATTTTACGTTTAAATGCAGATGGCAGCGCTGCGCCAGATAATCCGTTCCGCGTTCAGGGCCAGATTGCGGCACAGGTATGGAGCCTGGGGCATCGGAATCCCTTAGGTATGGCATTTGACCCGGCGGGGCAGCTGTGGGTAATTGAGATGGGACCCAAAGGCGGAGATGAGCTGAACCGGATTGAAAAAGGCGCCAATTATGGCTATCCGATTGTGTCAAATGGCGATCATTATAGTGGTCAGCCAATTCCGGATCATGCGACCCGGCCAGAATTTAAAGCGCCAGAACTGGACTGGACCCCGGTTATTTCACCTTCGAGTTTAATCTTTTACCGTGGCGATCAGTTTCCACAGTGGAAAAATAAGGCCATTGCCGGAGGATTGTCGTCGCAGGCGATTATTGTGATTGACACCCAGACTCAACCGGTACGTGAAGTACAACGGCTGGACATGAAGCAGCGTATTCGCGGGGTGATTGAAGCGCGTGAAGGTCATTTATGGGTGATTGAAGATGGTAAAGGCGCTAGCTTGCTGAAAATGACAGCCAAATAATGAATTCACAGATAATAAAAAGCCCCGACATCCTGTCGGGGCTTTTTAGATTCAGTTCTCAGATATCACTCCTGTTATATCTGTGCGTGCATCCTGCATGCGGCTTATGATTATTGTTTTATGCAACGAGACCTCCTGTCCCGGTATGGTTTTAATATACGTTAGTCGATCAGAATCAACCAGCTGCAAAACCCGACAAGTACTGTACGCTCAGGTGTACAACAGCAATTGATTTAAAATAGCGCATCATCCACACCAACCAGAAAATAAAGGATTGAAATAAAAGAAGCCCGAACATCCTGTCCGGGCTTCTCTGGATTCATTATTCCGGTATAACTCCTGTCGTACCGATCAGCATCCTGCTGTTGTTGCTTTTATTGTTATTGTTTTGATTTAAGAGACCTCCTGTCTCTGTATGTAGGTACTATAAAATGAAAGCGCGCCGCACCCTAGTCGCAGTTCACCACAGCTGCTGTAAGAAAATGCTTACAGGGCTGCTGCCATTATGAGCTGACATATTGAATCAGCTTGTCGACTACCTGTTTCAGAGTCTTGTCATCAAATTCATTCGGTTCAAAGCTTTCGCTACGGTTACGGCTAAAAATATCGCGGATTTCCACCACTGCATTGCTGTCAATCAGTCCCAGCTGGGTGCCGACCTGACGGATCTGGTCAATCGAGCGTGATCCATTGGTGGCACCATAGCCGATATAAGCCGCCGGTTTGCCTTGCCACTCTTTGCCTAAGTAATCCAGCGCATTTTTCAAGGCCGGGCTATAGCCATGGTTATATTCGGGGCTGATAAAAATAAAGGCATCGCCCTGGGCAATTTTGTCGGCCCATTCCTGTTGACGCGGCTGGTCATAAATACCGCTTAGCGGCGGATTCGGACCGGCAAACAGGGGTAAATTCCATTCTTTTAAATCGACCAGCTCGGTCTGCACGGTACTAAAGTTATAGCTTTTAATGGCCTGCTGTACCCAGTGTGCGACTTTAATGGCGGTACGTCCCTCGCGTACACTGCCGACAATAATCTGAATATTCATTTTTATCCTGTGTTGTTTTTGCTGTAGGGATCAAATTAACGTGAATTGCGTTAGCCTGAATAGAGTCAGTTTGTATCTGCCTCATGAAAATGGCATAAAAAAAAGCTCCCGAAGGAGCTTTTCAAAAATGTGGAACTTTTATTTCAGTTGAATGCCTTGCTGGCCCGCTGGGGTGACTTTAAAGATTTCCACTTCAAAGGTAATGTCTTTACCGGCCAGTGGATGGTTAAAGTCGACTTCAGTGATGTCATCATTGACCGATTTGACCACGCCATACAGGCTTTGTTTGGCCTTGTCTTCAAACTCGATCATGTGGCCTTCAACCGGACGCTGTTCAAACTTGACGGTGTCAAAGGTTTGGACATTTTCCGGGTTCCATGGACCAAAAGCTTCTTCGGGCGGCAGGCTGACGGTACGACGGTCGCCAGCACGCAAGCCAAACAGGGCTTTTTCAAAACCCGGTAACAGGCTGCCATCGCCCATCACCAGACTGACCGGTTCGGCACGGCTACGGGTATTGTCAATTTCCGGACCGCTTTCAATGGCCACAGAAAAGTGAAGTTCAACTTTAGAACCCGCTTCAATACGAGTGTCTTCGTTCGGATTGATAAATTCAGTCATGTTGCGCCTGCGCACGTTGAATACGGTGTTTTTCTAGGAAAAACGTATCAATAAGAAGCAAGATGGTGCCTAAGGTAATGGCACTATCTGCAATATTAAAGGCAGGGAAGTGGCTGTTGTTGTAGTAGACATGAATAAAGTCGACCACATAGCCCAAAGCGACCCGATCAATCAGGTTACCAATGGCCCCGCCCAGAATCAGGGCAATGGCCAGCGGTAATACCAGCATGTTCTTTGGCATACGCATTAGCCAGAACACAAAGATCATGGACACCAAACCTGCCAGTGAGGTGAAGAAATAGCGTTGCCAGCCACCCGCATCGGACAAGAAACTAAAGGCTGCGCCATAGTTATGCAGTAATGTCCAATTTAAAAAGGGCAGCACAGGCACCGGATCTGCATAATTCAGATGGGTGACTGCAATCCATTTGGTCCATTGATCCAGAATAATCGCCACAATAGACAGTCCGATCCACCACAAATTGTGCGGATAGAACTGGAATAAGCCCTTTTTCGGTTGTGGATTAGGCATATTTTCTCTCTTCGCCTTGGCCTGTCGGGAGGTTAATAATACAACGACCACATAAACCTGGATGTGCAGGATGTGTATTCACATCTGGCAGGACGTGCCAGCAGCGTACACATTTCTCGCCATCTGCGGCAGACACTTTCACGTTCAGACCGTCAAGATCAGAAGCTTCGCCTTGTGCGGCATCAAACTCATTCACAATCACCTGAGAGGTAATCAGGACAAAACGCAGTTCATCACCCAGTTTATCCAGCGCTGCTTTCAGCTCGGCATTGGCCCACAGCTCCACTTTGGCAGACAGGTTAGAACCGACAGTTTTTGCAGTACGCGCCGCTTCAATAAACTTGTTCACGGCAGATTTTACTGCAATTAAAGTCTGCCATTCGCTTTCAGCCAGCACGTTGGCTTCAGAGGCCACCGGCAGCTCATACCATTCAGCGGTGAATACATATTTTTCTGATTGCTCAGGAATCAGTGGCCACGCTTCTTGGGCAGTGAAGCTTAGGATTGGTGCCATCCAGCGAACAAAGGCTTGTACCAAGTGATACAGCGCAGTTTGCGCAGAATGACGCGCTTGCGAGTCCGCTTTGGTGGTGTACTGACGGTCTTTGATGATGTCGAGGTAGAAACCACCCAAGTCATTAATACAGAAGTTGGTCAAGGCGCTGGTGACGATATGGAAGTTCATATCTTCATAGGCTTTCTTGATAGTTTCTTGTACTTCAGACGCACGTTGCAGGATGTATTGATCCAGCGCAATCAGCTGATCCACAGGCAGGGCATCAGTCGATGGTTTGAAGCCATTTAAGTTGGCCAGCAAGAAACGCAGCGTGTTACGGATACGACGGTAACCGTCTGAGGCACGGCTAAAGATTTCTTTACCGGCGGTCATTTCATAACGGTAATCCGCAGAGGCAATCCAGAAACGTAAGCCATCTGCACCCATGTCTTTGATGATGTCTTGCGGGGTAATGATATTCCCGAGCGACTTCGACATTTTGCGGCCTTTTTCATCGACCACGAAACCATGCGTTAACAAGCCTTTGTATGGCGCACGTTCATTGATCGCAATCGAGGTCAGCAGTGAAGACTGGAACCAGCCACGGTGCTGATCCGAACCTTCAAGATACAGATCGGCCGGATCTTGCAGTTCTTCACGTTCACGCAGCACGGCATAGTGGGTTGTACCCGAGTCAAACCAGACGTCTAAGGTGTCACGTACGGCGTTGTAGTGTTCAGCATCATTACCAATGAAGTCTTTGGCTTCACGGTTATACCAGCCATCAATACCTTCCTGTTCAATCAGTTTAGCCACTTCTTCGATCAGTTCAGGGGTACGTGGATGCAGTTCGTTGGTGTCTTTATGCACGAAGAATGGAATTGGCACGCCCCACGTACGCTGACGCGAAATACACCAGTCCGGACGACCTTCAATCATTGCCTGAATCCGGTTTTTACCCCAATCTGGCACGAAGCTGATCTCGTTTTCAATTGCATTCAGGGCGCCTTGGCGTAAACCTTTGGCATCCATGCTGATAAACCATTGTGGTGTGGCACGGAAGATAATCGGGGTTTTATGACGCCAGCAGTGCGGATAGCTATGCTTGATTGGATGATGTGCCCACAATTTGTTGGCTTCGCCCAGCGCAGCAATAATTTGCGGATTGGCTTTATAAATATGTTCACCGGCAAAAATTGGCGCAGTCGGTAAATACACGCCATTGCCGCCCACCGGGTTGTCGACTTTCAGGTTGTATTGCAGGCCGACTTTATAGTCGTCTACACCGTGGCCCGGTGCAGTATGCACGGCACCTGTACCGCTGGCATCGGTGACGTGTTCACCCAGAATCACCGGCACTTGACGCTCAGTAATTAACGGATGTTGCAGCACCAGATTTTCCAGTTTGCTACCGGCAAACTCGGCCAGCACTTCAACCGAGCTGAAGCCATAACGCTGGGTCGCAGATTCTACCAGTGTTTTTGCCAGAATAAAGTTTTGCTCGGCCTGTTCTTCACCACGCGCCTTGACCAGTTGATATTCAAGTTCGGCATGTAATGCCACGGCTTGGTTGGCTGGCAGGGTCCATGGGGTGGTGGTCCAGATCACGATATCGGTTGAGTCTTTAACGTCAACACCCAAACGTGCAGACAAATCAGCTAAGTCAACCACTGTAAAACCGACGTCAATTGCATCGGATTTTTTATCTTCATATTCAACTTCAGCTTCTGCCAGCGCTGAACCACAGTCCAGACACCAGTTCACTGGCTTCAGGCCTGGCTCGATATGACCGGCTTTGGCAATGGCACCCAGAGAACGGACAATATCTGCTTCCTGCTTGAAGTTCATGGTCAGGTATGGGTTGTTCCAGTCACCGAACACGCCCATACGGATAAAGTCTTTCTTTTGTAGTTCGACCTGGGTGTAGGCATATTCACGGCAGGCTTTACGGAAGGTCGAAGCATCAACTTTGACGCCGACTTTGCCAACTTTTTCTTCAACTTTCAGTTCAATTGGAAGACCGTGACAGTCCCAGCCTGGCACATATGGCGCGTCAAAACCGTCCATGACACGACTTTTAATGATGATGTCTTTCAGGACCTTGTTGACCGCGTGACCAAGGTGGATTTGACCATTGGCATACGGAGGGCCGTCATGAAGCACATATTTTTTCTTGCCGATACGCGATGCACGAATCTGCTGATAAATGTCATCGGCATACCACTCTTCTAACCATTTCGCTTCACGTACTGCGAGGTTTGCTTTCATTGCAAAGTCAGTACCTGGGAGGTTCAGTGTGGCTTTATAGTCCACTGCATTTTCAGGAGTTTGCTTATCGCTCATGCAAGTTGTCTTCCAATTTAATCAGCCATTTGACTGACACGTTTTACAGTAAAAATGTGAGTTATTCAAAAGGGAATTTTGGGGTGCTGCGGCGAAACTCAAGCAGTTTCTCCACATCATCATCAATTCCAGCTTTTAAGGCTTCAAGCGAAGGATAGTCCTTTTCGCCATGTAAATAGTTTAAGAACGTCACCCGCATTAACAGGCCATACAGATTAGCAGAAACCTCGGGGAAATGTACTTCTAATCGCCATTCCGGATGGTCCTGTTTGATGGCTGGTCGGGTGCCGACATGACCGGCGCCAAACAGCGCGGTCGGGTCATAGCCGGCAATTCCCGGCTGGTTCGGATTCTCTGCCTGAACTTTGGCTTGTAAGGATTCAGTTTCACAGAGCACTTCCACGCCATAAATCCCGTTCAGGCAGGGTTTATGCCGGTTCAGACGGACATTAATGGTTGGAAAATCAATGGTCCGGCCAATCTGGTCGCCGTATTGTACCCGGCCAGTAATGCTATACGGGCGCCCCAGCAATTTGGCTGCCAGCGCTAAATTGCCGGCCTGCAAGGTCTGACGGATCCGGGTCGAGCTGACCCGTTCACCATCGGCCAGAATAGTGTTTAAGTTGGTGACCTGAAAGCCGTATTGCTGCAAAAACTCGCTATTGCCCTGACGGTTTTTGCCAAAATGGAAGTCATCACCCAGCACCAGACTGTGGGCATTGAGTTTATATTTGAGTATGTCGGCAAAGGCTTCGGCGCTTAAGCTGCGGAAATAATTATCAAATTTGGCGACTGCAATATAGTCTACACCCAGCTCGGTTAAGTATTCGACTTTTTCTCTTAAGGAGCTGATGCGTGGCGGCGCTTCATAGCCTTTAAAAAATTCCAGCGGCTGTGGCTCGAAAATCATCACCAGGGTTTTCAGCTGCTGGGCTGCTGCCAGCTGTTTTAGCTGGGCAATCATGGCCTGATGTCCCAAATGCACGCCGTCAAAATTACCGATGGTAACGGCAGTTTTTTCCAGTTGAAAATCAGGCGCTAAAGCATTCAGACGGAGGAGCTGCATGGGCAAAGAATGACGTTATACATTAAGAAAGGCTATATATTGCCATATTCTCACACATTCGTCTTGTTGTTCTGTTTTTATGCAAAATTTTTCTTGCTCATTTTTGACCGGTGCCACAGCACTGGCGGGTTTTTATCAGGAGCGAATGAAAATGGAAACGCGTAGCCAGTACTGAAAAGCTGCATAGATATGAAAAAAAGTGGAGTCGTTGGAAGACCTGTCATTTCAGGGATAGCTTTTATTTTTCTGCCTTTTGCTTTCTAATGTGGCTCCCAGCAACTGCGGTAGAGAAGCAATAATGTCGGATCTGGCCTTAATTATGGCATTGCCGAGTGAATCCAAAGGTCTGTTTGAACAGGCTGGCATCGAGGTGCATTATAGTGGTATTGGCAAGATTAATGCTGCCTTTAAAGCCTTTGAGGTAATTCAGAAAACTGGCTGTAAAACCCTGTTAAATTTAGGTACGGCCGGCAGCTCCTATTTTAATGCGCATGAGCTGGTGGAAGTGACCCAGTTTGTACAGCGTGATATGGATGTATCGCCGTTGGGTTTTCAGGTCGGAGTGACGCCCATGGATGACGATCATCCGGCGGAAATTCATTTGCCGCAGCATTTTTCCCATTTACCGGCTGGTATTTGTGGCACCGGTGACAGCTTTGAAACTGGTACACCGAAAGTGGCCTGTAATCTGGTGGATATGGAAGGCTATGCGCTGGCCAAAGTCTGTAAAAAACTGGATGTACGGCTGATTTCCGTCAAATATATTACTGATGGCGCCAACGATACGGCACATCTGGACTGGGAAGAAAATCTGTTGCTGGGGGCGAAAAAATTATTGTCGTTATATCAGCAGAGTGGTTTTTAGTTCGGCGACCATAGCAAACTATGGTCGTATGCCAAAATCATGCTCAATCGTCGATTGATTCTGAGGGAGGTGCGGTATTCAGTTCTGGACGCGGCACAATACCATAAAGCATCAGATGCACGGTATGCTGGATAATGCGCTGCTGCATGCTGCGGTTGCGCAGGGTTTTGCCGGTGACCATTTCCATTTGCGTCGCGAAGTCTGCATAGTTCTGGGTCAGGGCCCAAATATTCAGAATCAGCAGTTCAGGGTCAATATCTTTGGAGATTTTGCCTTGTTCCTGCCAGTTGCTGATGACTTTGGCTTTACGCTTGACCAGTTTTTTCAGCGGACCTTTCAGGATGTCCAGAATATGCGGGGCACCCTGAATCACTTCCAGCGCAAACAGGCGTGAAGCTTTTGGCTGGGTGCGAGACACTTCAATCTTTTGCAATAAGTAGTTGGTGATCGCTTCTTCAGGTTCAAGCTCGGCTTCCAGCATTTGCAGTGGCGCCAGCCATTTCTGTAATACAGTGGTCAGCACTTCTACATATAACGCTTCTTTATTTTCATAGTAATAGAAAATATTCGACTTATGCATTTCTGCAATCTGAGCGATTTCATCTAAGCTCGCCCCATTAAAACCGTATAAGGAAAATACGTCGAGTGCTGCGTTCAGCAACTGATGTCGTTTTTGAGTACTCTTTTTTTGTTCCATTAGCAATTAAAAAACAATGAAAAGGGGGAATCACGAATTGTACGTCAAATCATCAGTTTTGTGCATCCTCGTCTATTGCAAATTATGATAAATGCAGCAGAATTTTGTAGATTAACTAATAATTTACCCAGGATTGTTAAATTTAAGCCCTATAAAGCACACTTTTTGAGTCTGGTAAAAAATATAACTGAAGGCTTGATTTCAAAGATTTTTTATTCTTTTATTTTAAATCAAAATATAAGACATAGTTTATAGAAATAATCCTGCATCTATTCGGGCCTATGTCACAAAAGTTTCATAAACCGAGATGAAGTTTTACCCTTAAATGGCTTTGTTGCATAAATATGTAAGCATCTGATTTAAATAAATTTAATTTTGGATCAAAAAATAATCAAAACTTTTAAAATCATATAGTTATGAAATCTTTGTGCAACAAAGCCCCCTTAAATTGAGCCGGAATTTAAGGGTAAAGCTGCGGGGGCAGGCTCAGACCAAAATTAATCCTCATGTGGCCAAGACTGCATCTAGCACCTGCTGCTCCAGTTCGGCAAAGGCAATACTTTTTTGCCGCGGGCGCGGTAAATTGACCTGAAAGGTTTTGGCAATATGACCACGATCGAGCAGAATAATCCGGTCGGCCAGCTGTACCGCTTCACTGACATCATGGGTGACTAAAATGGCAGTAAAGCCCTGTTCGGTCCAGAGCCGTTCAATCAGCTTCTGCATTTCCAGACGGGTCAGGGCATCCAGTGCACCTAAAGGTTCATCCAGCAATAAAATCCGCGGTTGATGCGACAGGGCACGTACCAACGCGGTACGTTGTCGTTGACCGCCAGACAGTTGCGAGGGCCATAGCCCGGCTTTGTCTTTCAGGCCAACTTTTTCCAGCAATGCACTGGTATGTGCGTACTGGTCTTTGCCCAGACCGAGCTGCACATTCTGCTCGATGCTGCGCCACGGCAGCAGACGTGGGTCCTGAAACATCACTCGGATATCATCCGAGGTAATGCCTTCGCGGATATGCCGTGCCGACTTAAATTTGATTTCGCCGTAGCTTGGCTTTTCCAGATCGGCAATTAAACGCAGCAGGGTGCTTTTGCCACAGCCACTGCGTCCGACAATGGCCAGAAATTCGCCCGGCTGAATATGCAGATCCAGGTCTTGCAGCACCTTCACCGAACCATAAAACTTGTGTAACTGTTCAATCAGGATTTCCGCACCTGCCACCGCCTGCGGCTGAATATCCGGATTGCTGCGCAGTTTCGGGCTGCTGTGCTCGGCATGCAAGCCAGCAATTAAATTACTCATCTTCGCTCACTCCTTATTTCTGGTAGCCGGCATGCCAGCGCAGTAAATAGCGTTCCAAAGCCACGGCCAGTACGTCGGCCAGTTTACCCAGCAGGGCATACAGCAGGATGCCAACCAGCACGATATCGGTCTGTAAAAACTCACGCGCGTTCATAGTCATATAGCCAATCCCGGACTGGGCGGAGATGGTTTCGGCGACAATTAGCAGCACCCAGACCAGACCTAAAGAAAAGCGCAGTCCAACCAGAATTGAAGGCATTGCACCCGGCAAGATAATTTCCTTATACAGTTGCCAGCGGCTCAGGCCGTAGCTTTTGCCCATTTCAATCAGCTGTGGATCGACCGAGCGAATGCCATGATAGGTATTAATATAAATGGGAAAGAACACGCCAATCGCAACCAGAAATAATTTGGCTGTTTCATCAATCCCGAACCAGAGAATCACCAGCGGAATCAGCGCCAAAGCCGGAATATTACGAATCATCTGCAAGGTGGTATCCAGCAGGGTCGAGGCGGTTTTGGAGGAGCCATTTAACAGGCCAAGCAGCAGGCCCAAACCACCGCCAATCAACAAGCCGAGGAGGGCACGTCCGGCACTGACCTGAACGTGCTGCCACAGCTCGCCACTGACCAGTAAGCCCCAGAAGGCACTAACCACTGCCGTTGGTGCCGGTAAAATCCGGCTTTCCAGCAGGCCGGTACTTGAGGCCAGTTGCCAGAAAGCAATCAGTAATAATGGCACCAGCCAGGGCAGCACCCGCTGCCCAAATGATGTTCCACGTGAAACTTTGGCCTCTGCCAGCTGCTCCAGGGAAATGGTTTTACTCATCAGGCCGGCTCCTTCAGCTGTTTGCTCGCCTGGCTGTCTGCGGCGACATAGTTATTCGCAACAATTTCCCCAAAAGGACCGGTCAAATTCGGTTGTGCCAGTTTCTTGCGGGTTTCCAGCGGCAACAGCGGGAACACCAGTTCGGCAAAACGGATGGATTCTTCCAGATGCGGATAGCCGGAGAAAATAAAGGTGCTAATACCCAGGTCGGCATATTCCTGAATACGGGCCGCCACTGTTTCAGGGTCACCGACCAGTGCCGTACCGGCTCCACCACGTACCAGGCCTACGCCTGCCCAAAGATTTGGGGAGACTTCCAGTTTGCTGCGATCGCCATTGTGCAGTTCAGCCATACGGCGCTGACCGACGGAATCCATCGCTTTAAACTTGGCCTGTGCTGCGGCAATGGTGGCATCATCGACATACTGGATCAGCGCGTTGGCTGCTTGCCAGGCTTCTTTATTGGTTTCACGTACAATCACATGCAGACGGATGCCATAGTTTAGACTGCGGCCTTTGGCCGCGGCTTTGGCACGTACCGTTTCAATTTTTTCTTTTACTGCTGCCGGCGGTTCGCCCCAGGTTAAATAGGTGTCGACCTGATCGGTGGCCAGCTCAATGGCTGCATCGGAAGAGCCACCAAACCAGAGCGGTGGATATGGTTGCTGGACTGGTGGATAGAGCAGCTTGGCTTCATCGACCTGTAAACGTTCGCCGTGGAAGCTGAACGATTCACCTGTATGCGAGCGGGTTAAAATTTCACGCCAGATGGTGGTGTATTCCGCAGCCGTTTGATAACGCGTGGCATGATCTTCATAGACACCATCACCTTTCAGTTCCTGTTCATCACCGCCCGTGACCAGATTCAGTAACACCCGGCCGCCAGATAAACGGTCAAACGTCGCCGCCATACGCGCTGCTAAGGCTGGTGTGGTCACGCCTGGACGCAAGGCCACCAGAAATTTCAGGTTCTGGGTCGCATCAATTAAACTGGCTGCAGTAATCCACGGATCTTCGCAAGAACGGCCGGTTGGAATCAGCACACCTTCATAACCTAAATTGTCCACTGCCACTGCAATCTGTTTCATATAGGCATGATCGACCTGACGGCCACCTTTGCTGGTACCTAAATAGCGGCTGTCACCATGGGTGGGAATAAACCAGAAAATTTTCATATTATCGTCCTTTATTTAAATGGGATTACTCGGTCATCAATCTGCAGTTGGAGCCGTCCAGACAATGGGCTGGACCTCAATCGGTTTTGGAATCAGCTTGAGCTGATAGAACTGGTCAGCAATTTTCTGCTGAGCCTGAATGACCGTCGGATTTAAGCTTTGAATCGGTGATGGTTTCAGGCGGCGGTCAAAGGCGTTTTTGGCGACCGCCGGGTCCAGGCCGGTATTTTTCTGATAAATTTCTAGGGCCTGAGACTGGTGTTTAACAATCCACTGATCCGCGGCATTCAGGGCCGTCAGAAAGCCGGTGGTGGCCTGTGGATGTGCGGCAATAAATTTGGGATTGGCCACATAAAACGAATAGGTCTGGTCAAACTCACCGGTCTTGATCAGCGGGCGGGCCTGTCCATGCAGTTCAGCCGCAGACAGGAACGGGTCCCAGATGGCCCAAGCATCAATCGACTGCTTGTCAAAGGCAGCACGTGCATCGGCCGGTGGCAGCCAGATTGGCTGAATATCCGACCAGTTCAAGTTGGCCTTGGCCAGCACTTTGGCCAGAAATTCATGGGCATTGGAGCCTTTTTGCAGGGCAATACGTTTGCCTTTTAAATCCTGCAGGGTCTGTATGGCACTTTGCTGCGGCACCACTAAGGCCAGTGAATGGTCGGCATAGACTTCATAGCCAACATAGTTCAGCTCCTTGCCAGCCGCCTGGGCAAAAATGGGCGGGGTATTCCCCACTGAACCATAATCGACTGCGCCAACGGCCAGGGCTTCCAGCATTTGGGGTCCGGCCGGAAATTCTTTCCATTCAATTTTGGCTCGTGGGAACTGCTGTTCCAGCAGTTTTTCATCACGTGCCACCAGTAAATTTAAGGAAGATTTCTGGTAGCCAATAGAAATGGTTTTCACCGCCTGTTCAGTTGAGTTGTTGTCTGTTACCGCCTTGTGGGCTTCCGGTTTCTGGCAGCCGCTGAGACCCAGTCCCAGCGTGGAAATGCCCAGCAGCGCCCAGGTTGTTAATTTACGCATCTTTTATTCCTCATTCTTGTTGTGTCGACTGCGTATTCAGCAGGGCCGCCTGAATCTGAATTTGCTGTGGAATCAGCTTTTGCTGATAAAAGGCATCAGCTACATATTGCTGTTCTTTGGCCACATCACTGGAGATGGTCTGCACGCCAAAGCCCATACGGGAAATTGAAGTTTTTAAGACCTCGACATCTAGGCCGGTCGGTTTTTGCAGCAGTTGAGCCGCTTCATCCTGATGCTGGGCCACCCATTGCGTGGTGCTGTTCAGGCTTTGCACCACGGTGTCTAGAACCTGCGGATGCTGCTCGGCAAACTGACGATCCGCCAGATAGAACTGATGGTTGCTGACCAGATTTTCGCCGGTGGCAATGACCCGTGCGCCAATCTGGTGTTCGGCTGCGGCAAAGAACGGATCCCAGATCACCCAGGCATCCACCGAACCACGTTCAAAGGCCGTGCGGGCATCGGATGGGGGTAAATACACCACTTGAATATCGTGCAGGCTAAGCTGGTTGGCTGCTAACAGCTTCAGCAGCAGATAATGCACATTGGAGCCTTTGTTCAGAGCAATGCGTTTGCCTTTTAGATCCTGCACCGACTGAATGGCCGAATCTTTAGGCACAATTAAGGCCTCAGCTAGCGGCGCTTTAGGCTGGTTGGCCACATAGACCAGTTTGGAATTGGCTGCCTGCGCAAAAATGGGCGGTGCTTCGCCGGCTTCACCAAAGGCCACACTGCCGACATTTAAACCTTCCAATAATTGCGGACCGGCGGGAAATTCTACCCATTTCACCTGTACACCCTGGGCTTTTAGGGCCTGCTCCAGTTCACCGCGCTCTTTGACAATCGGTAAAATGCCGTATTTCTGGAAGCCGATATTCAGGGTAATGTTGTCGGCGTCTTTGGGGCTGCTACAGGCAGTCATGAACATGGCACCCGCCACCACGGCAGATAAAATAGCGCTTTGAGTTGAAAAAATACGGCGTAGGCTGCTCATGAAAATACCTGCTCTCGGAAATTAAAAAAATTCAAAAGTGGAGAATGAGAGCTACCTTAAAGATTTTTCTTTTTCGAAAAAAATAACAAATCAGGAATTTCTAATCAGGAAAAAAGATAAATAAAGATATGCAAATCTTATACATAAATCTGATTTATAAAATGGATAATCTATTAAAATCTTAAGTGTTAAATTGTTGTATTTAAAATATTTTTATTAAATTGAAGGCGCAGGAATAAGCTTATACTAATTCCTGCTAATACCAGATGCAGCACAATTGGGCCAGCTGCAGATAAGCATATGCCAAATTGAGCTAAAGCCGGCCTTGAACAGACTAGGTGAGTGACTTTTTACAGACCAGTGAATTACGCTGGTAGTTGTATAAGGCTTGGCGGGCATTGGGTAAGTCATCGACACTGGCCGGCTCAAAGCCCTGTTCCAGAAACCAGTGCGCAGTACGGGTGGTCAGAATAAACAGCTGCTGAATACCAAGGCTACGGGCTTTATCTTCCAGATAATGCAGAATCTGGCTGCCACGATTGGATTTACGATAGGCCGGATGTACCGCCACGCAGGCAATTTCCGCCGAGCGCAGTTCATTGTCGCTGACCGGTAGCGGATACAGCGCCGCACAGGCCAGAATGGTGCCATCACGTTCAATCACCGCAAACTGTTCAATTTCATTTTCCAGCCGTTCCCGCGAACGGTAGACCAGCACACCTTCTTCTTCCAGCGGGCGCAGCAGGCTGATGAGACCGCCGACATCCTGAATATTGGCGGTGCGCACTTCTTCATAATGGGCATCGGTAATCATGGTACCGGCACCATCGCGGGTAAACAGCTCTTCCAGTAGTGCGCCATCAGAGGCATAGGAAATCAGATGCACCCGGTTCACGCCCTGAGTGGCAGCATCCTGTGCGCCGCGTAAATGCAGGGCCATTTCCGGCTGGCTGGCCTGATACAGACCAATATAATGACTGAGCTGGGATGGGCGGATTTCACGTTGCAGCTGACCCTGTTCATTCAGTAAACCCTGCTGTTTGCCCAAGAAAATCAGCTTGTCGGCTTGCAGGCGAATTGCGGTTTTGGTGGCGACTTCTTCAGCCAGTAAATTAAACACTTCGCCTGTTGTGGAATAGCCGGTCGGGCCGAGCACGACAATATTATGATTGTTCAGATGACGCTGAATGGCATCGGTATCGACACTGCGCACTTCGCCGGTCAGCTGGAAATCGACTCCATCGCGAATACCATAGGGTTTGGCGGTAATAAAATTACCTGAGACCACATCAATGCGGGCGCCGTACATCGGCGAGTTGGCCAGTCCCATCGACAGCAGGGCTTCAATCTGCAGGCGAATTGAACCGACTGCATTCATGACACAGCTTAACGATTCGCGGGTGGTAATGCGCCGTTGCTGATGAAACGGGGTGTCGATCTGGCTGGCCTGTAAATTCTGGTTAATCTGCGGGCGGGCACCATGCACCAGTACCAGCCGGATACCCAGCGAATGCAGCAGGGCAATATCATGAATAATATGCTGGAAATTGTCATGCAGGACCGCTTCACCATCAAACATCAGCACAAAGGTTTTGTTGCGATGGGCATTGATATAAGGCGCAGAATGTCGAAACCAGTGCACATATTGCAAAGTTGTGCTGTGTGATGTTTCGGTAGAATTCAGGTGCATGCCGGTCTCAATCAAGCAAAAGTCTTATAGCGGATTCTAATCAAAAAATACCGGGGCGTAAGCTGAAAAAATAAAAAAACACCTGAACGGGGTGGTTCAGGTGTAAAGAGGGAAGGGAAAATGAGACGAAACCCTTAGCCCATAATGCGAATAATCCGGTTGGTACGTTCGTTGATCATCACGTAATCGCCATTAATTTTGTACCACTGCTGATAACGGCCGGTGTTTGGTAAACGACGCGCTTCGCGGTCACTGACTTTATAACGGGACTGGTCATAGGCACGCGGTAAGGTCTGGCCCACACGCCAGTCACGGCTCGGATTTACACGCACAACCGGACGTTTATGATCACGGTCCCAACGGCTGTCCTGATGTTTGTAGTGGGTTGCCGCACGACGGTCATGATCACGATGATCAGGCGCAGCCATGGCTGTAGTAGCCATAAACGCACTTAAAGACAGGGCAATGGTGGTTAATACTTTTTTCATGACGCTCACCTTTGAGTCAAACTGTATATCTCTGGAATACCTTCAAATTAACCAGAAAGTTGAGATAAAGGATGAGAGCAATTGAGATGAATTGTGAAAATCATGAAGAAAAAGCGGAGAGCCTGAAAGCCGGCTAGCATCTGCCCTACAGCCAAAATAGCAGCTTAAAGAATTGCCGATATAAAAAAGCCCAAACCGATGTTTGGGCAACCGAGGAGTGAGACTGAAACGGTTGGAGTGCAGCTTAGAAAGACAGGATTTTAAGAATACTGTGGGTATCGGCATTGACCAGAATATAGTCATTATTGACCTTGTACCACTGCTGCTTGCGGTCCGGTTTAGGCAGGTTATGCTCTTTATATTCGACCTTGTAGCCATTGCCACGATAATGCTGCGGCATCACATAACCGGTTTGCCATTTATGCTGCTGTAAACGCTGATAGCCACGTTCTTCACGCTGGCGGCGTTTTTCATAAACCTCTTTCGATTCACGATATTCACGATGTTTTTTGCCCTGACCGTGCTGACGTGACTGTTCATAGCCGCGTCCCGGATTGTCAAACTGAGGTGCAGCCGCAGTGATCCCGCTGGCCAGCAACGCACTGAAAGAGATCGCCATAACTGTCACTATCTTTTTCATGTGAAAAAACCTCGTTTATCGTCTTTTATTTCACTGTGTCTTACTGTACGAAAAAAATGCAGAGAAACTGTGAAGAAAGATCGTTAATTCTTTATCGAAAGCAGAGATATTTTGGATATTATGCTGGAAAAGTAACAGATGATGAAAGACTTATCTGTTGTCACGTGAACTGGTTATACAACATTGGGCGCAAAAAGCCTAGCCCGTATTGCCGGGATTCTGCCCGCAGTCAGTTCCATTGCTGGCTTAAGTCCTGCAAGGAGTCGATGGCATGGGCCAGACATTCGGCCTGCTGGCCATCTTCAAGTACAGCCAATAAGCTGGCGGGCAGTTGTAAGTGTTCAATGGAACGGATAATGTCATTTTTACGTTGCTGGTCGGCCATGTGCTGCTCCTTTCATTGATTCATTGCGGTTGAGTAGCAGTATAGGCCGGATGTTTCAATTTGAAAAACCGAATAATTTTATAAAAATGATTTAAAAATACGATTTATGGTCTGGTAGTGTATAAAATTTAGCAGCGCATAAAAAAGGACCCGCAGGTCCTGGATTCAAGCATGTGCTTAGTAGGCATATTTCAGGTCGGTATAGTCGGTCAGTGACTTCTGGATATGCGCCTGAATAAATTCGCGTACATCTTCGGCGCTCATTGGCTGGCCCTGTTTGGTAATCACATGCTCGACCGGGGCTTGGCCATCGACCAGAATCCGGTAGACAAAGTTTTTATAGACGGCATAGTCCTCGGCCTGTTTATAAATACCGGTGATATAGCTGTAGTGATGTTCAAAGTTCAGATCGGTATGCGAAAAGATAAACTGGTCAAACAGTTTCAGGTTTTGCCCGGTCTCGAGTGCCTGTAGTTCATCGAGAATACTGGCTTCAAATTTCATGCCGTATTTTTCAGAAATGGCTTGACCATTAATCAATAAAGACACCATACCATCTTCATGGGTCGTTACTGTGATATTGCTAAAGTCAGACATGGGCATCTCGGGATAATCAGAAACAGGGCTTTAGTATCGGCAAATTTTGCTGAAATTCAAGCCGACTTAAGCCCAAACCGGTATATTTACGCAAAGTGGGAGCAATTACAGCTTTATGGATGGGCATAAAAAAGGAAGCACAGGGCTTCCTTCATGGATACAGCAAGGGCATTAGTCCTGTGCATCAATGCTCTGGCCGTTCATGTGCAGGCTGTCATCGCCCATTAAATATAAATAGGCCGGCATGATTGATTCTGGTGTCGGCAAGGTTTTCGGATCTTCATCCGGATAGGCCTTGGCGCGCATGGCGGTGCGGGTCGCGCCCGGATTAATGCAGTTATAACGGATATTCGGATGCACATTTTCCTGGGCAAACAGTTTGCTGACCGCTTCAATGGCAATTTTAGACACCGAATAGGCGCCCCAACGCTCACGCACTTCACGACCGACGCCCGAGCTGGCAAACACCACCGAAGCATGTGCCGATTTTTCCAGTAAAGGCAGCAGTTCCTGGGTCATGACAAAGGGTGCACGCAGGTTGACGGCCATCACATCATCCCAGACATCAGCCGGATAATGCACCAGTTCGGTCCGTTCACCCAGAATGCCGGCATTGTGCAAAATGCCATCCAGACGGCCAAACTGCTTGTCGAGCGTATCGACCAGCAATTCATAATCACGCGATGACGCACTGGAAAGCTGGAGCGGAAGAATGGCTGGCTGCGGCGCGCCTAAACCTTCAATTTCATCATAGATGACTTCCAGTTTATTCAGGGTACGACCATGCAGGACAACGGTTGCGCCGTGCAGTGCAAAGCTGATCGCGGCTGCACGTCCAATACCGTCGCCCGCACCTGTAATCAGGATCACGCGATCTTTGAGCAGATCAGGGCGAGGTTGATATTCTGAATATTTCATGATCGACCTCCGTTTTTTGCTGTAATTATGAAGTGATTGAATGTTGTTGTTGCTGTGACAGCATCTGGTGCAAGACCTGATGTAATTCTGTGACATTATTCACTATACAGTCTGCCTGCCAGGCTGTTAAGTCATCTTTGTGTTGTAAGGGTAAATAGCCATAAGCCGCCAGAATGGTGTACATGCTGGCATTGCGTCCGGCATCAATATCACGTGGATGATCGCCGACATAAATACACTGCTGCGGTTCCAGTCCCAGCTGTGCTGCGGCCAGATACATCGGTTCCGGATCGGGTTTGGTCTTGCTGACATCTTCCGGGCAGACCAGTACCGCACAGCGTTCGGTCAGGTTCAGGGCTTTTAACAGCGCTTCACTGAGCCAGCGTGGCTTGTTGGTGACAATACCCCAGGGAATTTGCTGCTGTTCCAGCTGCTCTAGCAGTGGATACATGCCTTCAAACAGGTCGGTTTCTACCGCAATATCGGCGCCGTAAAGGTCTAAAAAGCGCTGGCGATGGCCTAAAAAGACCGGGTCTTCCACTTCCAGCTCCGGATATACCAGCTTGACCATGGCGCGTGCGCCTTCAGAGACCTGGGTGCGAATCTGCTCGGCGGCGACAATGTCACAGCCTTTATCGCGGCACATGTCTTGAATAATACGGATAAAGTCGGCCGCGGTATCAATTAAGGTGCCGTCGAGGTCAAATAAAACCGCTTTCATTGGCCACCTTCATTCAGGGTATGCACCATATAGTTGACATCAACATTGGGCGCCAGCCAGTAGTGTTTGGTCAGTGGGTTATAGTGCAAACCGGTCATATCTTTCAGTTTCAGGCCGGCATTGCGAATATCGTGTGCCAGTTCGGACGGCTTGATAAATTTATGATAATCATGCGTGCCTTTGGCCAGCATGCGCAGCACATATTCCGCGCCAATAATCGCAAATAAATAGGCTTTCGGATTACGGTTAATGGTCGAGAAGAACACATGGCCACCCGGTTTGACCAGCTTCTGGCAGGCCTGAATAATTGAGGCTGGATCGGGTACATGCTCCAGCATTTCCATACAGGTCACCACATCGTACTGGCCAGCCTGTTCTTCTGCCAGTTGCTCGACCGGAATCTGGCGATATTGAATATTTTCGACGCCTTCCTGCTGGGCATGTAAACGTGCCACATTTAGCGGCGCCTCGCCCATATCAATTCCGAGTACATCGGCACCACGGCGTGCCATGCTTTCCGAGAGAATGCCGCCGCCACAACCGACATCCAGCACTTTTTTGCCAGCCAGTCCGCCTGAATGTTCATCAATCCAGTTTAAACGGAGCGGGTTAATTTGATGCAAAGGGCGGAACTCAGAATGCTGATCCCACCATATAGCTGCGAATGCTTCAAATTTGGCAATTTCTTGCGGATCAACATTCAGTTGCGACATTGGTGTCACCTCAATCAAGTTATTATGATTTCAAAAAGTCTATGCTGTTTAGTGTAGCGTTTATTCTGGAAAAAGCGATAAAAGCCGTAAAAAAGTTCACAGAAGCAAAACGAAAACGGCATAATTGATTTATAGTGTTCGCATAAGCTAATCATAACGATTTATGAGGACAATAAGTTCAATGAAAAAGTTTCTTTTGGGTAGCCTTGCAACCGCAATGTTTGCAATTTCAGGTGGCGCATGGGCGGCCAATTTTGTTGAAGGCCAAGACTATCGCGTACTGGCCAATCCGGGCAAAGTCGATGTGCCGGGTAAAATTGAAGTCCGTGAATTCTTCTGGTATGGCTGTGGCCACTGCTTTACCTTGGAGCCGCATATGCAAGCCTGGCTGCGTAAGCTGCCAAAAGATGTGAACTTCGTGCGTACTCCGGCTGCCATGAACCAGGTCTGGGAAATGAATGCGCGCGGCTATTATGTGTCGGAAGCACTGGGCGTCCGTAAACGTACCCACTTGCCGTTATTCCATGCCATTCATGACAAAGGCCAGCAGATTTTTGACCAGAAATCCCAGGCCAAATTCTTTGTCAAATACGGTATTCCTGAAGCCAAGTTCAACAGCATGTTTAACTCTTTTGCGATTACCTCTAAAGTGGCACAGGCCAATAAACTGGCGCGCCAATACCAGCTGACCGGTGTGCCGGCAGTGGTGGTTAATGGTAAATATGTGGTGTCGGGCGATAACGGCAAAGTGATTCAGGTGGTGAATTACCTGGTCGATAAAGAACGTAAAGCCAAATAAAAGCCCAACATGATGTTAAAAACCCGCTGTTTAAAGCGGGTTTTTTAGTGCTGCGTTTTCATGCATTGTGGTGCTTGGGCGTTCCCAATGGCTGATACCACGAAACAGTAATTGCACCTGGATAATGGTCTGCTCAGTAAACTGGTGCTGCTGCTGGCTTAAGGCCTCGCCTTCAAATTGGCGACTGAGGCCAATCCAGCTCATGGCCCAGTTAAAGGACAGGTTAATTAAAATATTGGCCAGTACTTTAAAATCTTCCGGATGTTCAAAATGCTGCACGCTTTCTACCCGTTTCAGATCATTGGCAAAATCATCAATTAAAAACTCGATTTCCCGGGCAATGGCCTGACGCACCGTGGCCGAGCCGCCCCAACGCTCGGCAATTAAAAAAATCCATTGCTGCGGATGCTGATCCACCGCCTGAAAAAACAGTTCGACGCTGGTCCGGGTTTTGGCATTGGGCAGATATAAATAGGCCTGACCCAGCTGATGCAGAATGCTTTTTAAATGCAGCGCCACCTGATCGACCAGTTCTGCACCGAGTTCATCCATATCCTGAAAATGCCGGTAGAACGCCGTTGGCACCAGCCCGACATGGCGGGAAATCTCCCTTAAGCTGATGCTGCTAAAAGAGCGCTCGGCAGTACTTAAGGTCAGGGCCGCATCTAAAATGGCCTGACGACTTTGCTGCTTACGTTCTTCCCGAATCGACATGTCACATCCCTGATACTGTTTAAAAATTCATCTCTGTGGCTATTATAGAGCAGAATCGGCCCGGGCAGCAGCCATGCTGTTGCATTGGCTGTGTAGGGCCCGCTTTTCTGTGGCGAGATTGTGTAAAAGCCGACCCGGGGACAAAACCTGTGCGCTTGCATCTGCTATACTGGCCGACAATTTATTTGAGTCAAAATAAGGACAACTTATGCGTATCGACCAACGTACCCTAGATCAATTGCGTGATGTCAAAATTACCCGTAATTACACACGTTATGCGGAAGGTTCTGTCTTGGTTGAATTTGGTCATACCAAAGTGCTGTGTACTGCCAGTATTGATAACTCGGTACCGCGCTTTTTAAAAGGCAAAGGCCAGGGCTGGGTAACTGCAGAATATGGCATGTTGCCACGTTCTACCCATACGCGTAGTGACCGTGAAGCGGCACGGGGTAAACAGAGCGGCCGTACTCAGGAAATCCAGCGTTTAATTGGCCGCAGCCTGCGTGCCATGGTCGATCTGAAAAAACTTGGTGAAAATACCATTACCATTGACTGTGATGTAATTCAGGCCGATGGCGGTACCCGTACTGCCGCAATTACCGGTGCAGCGGTGGCGCTGGTCGATGCCATGAATGTACTGCTGGAAAGCAAAAAAATTAAACAGGACCCGTTAAAAGGTCTGGTCGCTGCTATTTCTGTGGGTATGTATCAGGACGAAGTATTGCTGGACCTGTGCTATGAAGAAGATTCAAACTGCCAGACTGACCTGAATGTAGTGATGACCCAGGCCGGTGAATTTATTGAAATTCAGGGCACTGCTGAAGATAAACCATTTACCCGTCTGCAATGTAATGCCATGCTGGAAATGGCCGAGCAGGGCATTCAGGAACTGATCAAAAAGCAGCAACAGGCCTTGGGCTGGTAAACACTGCAAGATCAGAACAATATATTTATAAAACGCATCTCCGGATGCGTTTTTTTGTGATTGAAGCAAACGTAACCAGCGGCTGTGCGCAGATTCATCTTCATAACAAAAACCAACATGCTGAAACCGAGCTTCATGGCTTACTAAAACTCGCAGTGATTTTTTAAAACAGCAAAAAAGAGGGATGTACCATGAAATACTTGATGATCTTACTGGCGATGGGCGCCTTTGGTTTAAGCGCGTGTGATACGGCCAATGACCGTGATGGTGATGGCACCATGCTGAATCAGGACCGTGATGGCGACGGCCGTGCAGATGATTAAAGTCTTGCGGCCATCGACTCACCCTAAATGAATAAAAAAGGTGCCTTATGAGGCACCTTTTTTCGTTATCGACAAATATCGAATTGCGATTAAGCATTAAAACGCATGGATAAATCGACCGCTTTGACATCTTTGGTCAGAGCGCCCATAGAAATATAATCGACACCAGTGCTGGCCACTTCACGCAGGTTGGCAATGGTGATATTGCCCGATGCTTCCAGTTTGCAGCGACCGGCAACATGCTTGACTGCATCAATCATCTGTTGCTGGCTAAAGTTATCCAGCATCACGATATCGGCCTGAGCGTCCAGAGCCTGATTCAGCTCATCCCAGGTTTCAACTTCAACTTCCACCGGTTTGCCCGGTGCAATTTGATGGGCTTTGGCAATGGCCTGGGCAATACCGCCAGCGGCCATAATATGGTTTTCTTTAATTAGGAAGGCATCAAACAGCCCCAGACGATGGTTTTGGCCGCCGCCTACAGTGACCGCATATTTTTGTGCAATACGCAGACCCGGCAAGGTTTTACGGGTATCCAGCAGTTTGGTGTGCAGGCCATCGAGCTGTTTCACATATTCGGCAGTTTTGGTGGCCACGGCCGATAAGGTCTGGACAAAGTTAAGGGCAGGGCGCTCTACGGTCAATAAACTGCGCGCAGAACCGGCCAGCTTTAAAAAGGCTTCATTGGCCGCCACGCGATCACCATCCTGTTTCAGCCATTCAATCTGAACGCTTGGATCGTACTGCTGGATTAAGGCATTCACCCAAGGCTGACCGGCCAGCACCATGTCTTCACGGCTGATAATGGTGGCGGTGGCCTGTTCATCTTCCGGGGTAAGTAAAGCGGTAATATCTGCCTCGCCAATATCTTCCTGCAGGGCCTGCTGAATATTGATCTGGATAGATTGCTCCAATAAAGATTGTGGTATGCTCATTGCCTGTCCTTATCTCTTTACCCATGAAAATTGCGCGATATATTAGCACTGTTCGGCTGGCCCGATGCGCTTTTTCGCGGCTTTTTTGTCTGATTTGAGATTTTCAGCTGAAAGTTTTAGGATGGGCTAAATTTTTATACTGAAAAAAAATATCAGGATCATTCTATGCAGCAGGCGGCTTCTTTTCAGGTCATCCAGGGACAGTTAAAAGGTGCGCGGCAGGTGCCTTCACCGAATTTTAACCAGCGTCCGCAGCAGACCGAAATTCAGCTGGTGGTGATTCACAATATCAGTTTGCCGCCATCACAGTTTGGCGGCGGTTATATCGAACAGTTTTTTCAAAACCGGCTGGACTGGTCGGCGCATCCTTACTTTCAGACCATTGAAGGGATGCAGGTCTCGGCGCATCTGCTGATTTTGCGTAGCGGCGAAGTGCTGCAATGTGTCAATTTCAATGACCGCGCCTGGCATGCCGGACGTTCCAGTTATCTGGCCAAGCCGGAATGTAATGATTATTCCATTGGCATTGAACTGGAAGGCAGTGATGATCTGCCCTTTGAAGCGATCCAGTATCAGGTACTGGCGGAAGTGGTGTCGGCCTTGCAGCAGGCCTATCCGAAAATCCAGCGTCATCTGGCTGGACATTCCGATATTGCCCCGGGGCGCAAGACCGATCCGGGACCTTATTTTGACTGGAGCCGGTTCCGGTCTTTACTGCGTGACTGCAACAGCAGGATAGAAGCAGCATCTTCATCAATTCATAACGAAACTTGTGCTTAGGTTTCTTTACAATAGCGGCTAAATTTTTATTTGGGTGGTTCCGATGGCGCTTTGGCGATCGACCTTTATTGTCAGTGCGATGACCATGCTGTCCCGGGTGTTGGGACTGGTGCGGGATATTGTGTTATTAAATGTGTTTGGTGCGGGAAAGGATTTCGATACCTTTGTGGTGGCCTTTCGTATCCCGAACTTTTTCAGGCGACTGTTTGCTGAAGGGGCATTTTCCCAGGCCTTTATTCCGGTTCTGACCGAATATAAAACCAGCCGCACCCATGCCGAAGTGCAGATTCTGATTAGCCGGGTGTTTGGCTGTCTGGCCTCGGTGATGAGCCTGCTGACGCTGGCTGCCATGGTGGCAGCGCCGGCGGTGATGTACGTTTACGCACCAGGTTTCCATAGCGATCCGGAAAAATTTGCGCTGGCCACGGACATGTTCCGCCTGACCATTCCCTATTTGCTGTTTATGTCGCTGACCGCTTTTGCCAGCAGCATCTTAAACAGTTATGGCTCCTTTACCACGCCGGCCTTTGCACCGGTGCTACTAAATCTGGCCATGATTGCCGGAGCCCTGTGGCTAACGCCGTATATGGCCGAGCCGATTATGGCCTTGGGCTGGGCGGTGATTATTGCCGGAGCCTTGCAGCTGGCGATCCAGATTCCGGAATTATGGCGTAAAAAGCTGCTGATTCCGCCAAAAATCGACTTCAAGCATGAAGGCGTTGAGCGCATCATGAAGCTGATGCTGCCGGCCCTGTTTGGGGTATCGGTGACCCAGATTAACCTGTTGCTGAACACCATCTGGGCGTCATTTATGCAGGATGGTTCGGTATCGTGGCTGTACAGTGCCGAACGGATGACCGAGTTGCCGCTGGGCCTGATTGGGGTGGCAATTGGTACGGTGATTTTACCATCCTTGTCGGCGCGCCATGCCGAGCAGAATCAGGAAAAATTCCGTAGCATGATGGACTGGGCGGCGAAAATTATTGTGCTGGCTGGTGTGCCTGCCAGTATTGCACTGTTTATGCTGTCGACCCCAATTATTCAGGCCCTGTTCCAGCGCGGCCAGTTCACCTGGGAAGATACCCAGATGACGGCCTTGGCCCTGCAATGTATGAGTGCCGGGGTCATTGCCTTTATGCTGATTAAAGTTTTTGCTCCGGGCTTTTATGCCCAGCAGGATACCCGCACCCCGGTTCGGGTCGGTTTAATGGCGGTGGCAGCCAATGCCATTTTAAACGTGGTGTTTATTGGGCTGTTTAAACTGATTGACTGGGAAGCCGAGCACATGGCGCTGGCACTGGCATCTTCAGGTTCCGCGCTGGTCAATGCCGGTATGCTGTATTTCTATTTGCATAAACGCGATATTTTCCGTTTTGGTGGGCACTGGAAAAAACTGCTTTTCCAGTTTGGCACGGCCAATGCGGTGATGGTGGCTGCCTTATGGTACGCCTTGAGCTGGTATAACGGTGATGTATCGCAATGGATGCGTGTGCTGGAAGTACTACTGCTGTGTGTGGTGGGTGTGGCAGCGTATGCTCTTGGTCTGCTGGCCACTGGTTTTAGACCGCGTCATTTAAAACCTTAATTACTGAGAGCTGAACGCGAAAGATGTTCAGCTCCTATAAAAGAACCCTTTGAGCCGTTGAGTCTCAAAGGGTTCTTTTATGGGCTTTTATTGAAAGATGAGGCTGCACAAGCATCTTTATTTATTGATCACTTCCAGCAGTTCGACATCAAAAATCAGGGTGCTGTTCGGTTCAATCGCATCGCCAGAACCAATCTGGCCATAGCCCAGATTCGCTGGAATAAAGAAGCGGTATTTGGCTCCTTCACGCATCAGTTGCAGCCCTTCGGTCCAGCCCTGAATGACTTGTGTGACCTGAAATTCAGCCGGTTGCTGACGCGCCATCGAGCTATCAAACACGGTGCCATCAATCAGGCGGCCTTCATAATGCACGCGTACTTTGGAGCTGGCCTTCGGTTTTTTTCCGGAACCGGATTGCAAGACCAGATATTGCAGCCCCGATGAAGTGACTTTCACCCCATCCTTACGCGAGTTTTCTGCCAGAAAGGCCTTGCCAATCATGTCATTGGCTTCAGCGCGCTGTTTCAGCTCAATCAGCTGTTTGGCTTCGGCCTGCTTTTTGAACTGGGTCAGAATACGGGCCATGTCTTCATCGCTCAGGCTGGCTTGCTGGCCCAGTGAGGCGGCTTTTAAACCCGCCACAAAGGCATCCAGATCCATACCTTTTAAGGTGTCGACATTGCTGCGCCCCATTAAATAACCAAAGCTGTAGCCCACCTGCTGTTCAGTGGAGCTTTTGGTGGTCACCGGTTGAGCCAGTGTGGCCGCGCTACACAGGGCGAGGCCGAGCAGGGTGATCGTTTTTTTCATATTATGGGTCCCTAAACAACGAAGGAGAGCCAGGCTCTCCTTGTTTTTATTTTACTTCAATCAGCTCAACATCAAAGATCAGGGTGCTGTTTGGTGGAATCATGCCCGGCACGCCCTGTTCGCCATAACCCAGTTGTGACGGGATATACAGCGTGGCTTTCGAGCCTTCTTTCATCAGTTGCAGACCTTCGGTCCAGCCTGGAATCACCTGGTTTAACGGGAACTCGATTGGTTCACCACGCTCAACCGAGCTGTCAAATACTTTGCCATCGACTAGTTTACCGGTGTAGTGTACTTTTACCACAGAGCTGGCCGTTGGCTGTTTGCCATTGCCTTGCTGGGTAATTTTATATTGCAGACCTGACGCGGTGGTTTGTACCCCTGCCTGTTTGGCATTTTCAGTCAGGAAGGCATCGCTGGCCGTTTGTGCCTGCTGGGCCTGATCAGCCTGTTTTTGTTGCAGTTCCTGCTGGAACTGTTCATAGGCCTTTTGTAATTCTTCTTCAGTATAGGCTGGCTGCTGACGCGCATGACCTTCACGGACACCAGTCACAAAGCTGTTAATGTCCAGCTCTGGTGGAGTTTGATGGGCAACTTCATAGCCTAATGCATAGCTGATTTTTTCAACCGCAGACGCATTTGCAGATGCTTTTGAGGATACAGTGGCAGGGTGTTGAGTTGCATAATAAACAGGAACAAGTGCAGCACCGCCTAAAATTACAGCAACAGCAATGGGTAAGGCTTTACTCATAGGTTTTCTCAAATCATTTTATCGTGTCAAAGCTGCTTTCATGTTAGCAGACTTTTTGAATCAAACCGCTGACATCAATCATTCGGTTTGGCTAATTAATATATGCGCATCGTTAAGCATATGCCATAACAGACTGAATATCTAACACATTTTTTATACAATCGGGGCCAGCCGCAGAGGCGGCCCAATTTATTCGTGAGTAATTGTATCTATTATAGATTTGGCTTCAAAGCAGATTAAAAATCTGCTTTCAGCACCACCCGGTAACGCGCCCGGCCAGCATGTAAATGTTCAATTGCCTCGTTAATCTGCGACATCGGGAACACTTCAACCTGCGGCGCCAGCTGTTTGCGGGCGGCAAATTTCAGTAACTGGCGCAAGGTCGATGGTGAACCGGTCGATGAACCTGTCACCGCTTTGCCACCACCAATTAACGCACCAGCCGAGACCTGTAACGGCTCTAAGGTCAGGCCCAGCATATGCAGCGTACCATTTGGTGCCAGGGCAGACAGATATACCGGCCAGTCCAGGCTGACATTCACCGTACTTAAAATCAGGTCAAACTTGCCGCGCTGGGCTTTCAGGGCAGCGCTGTCACGGCTATTCACCACATGATCGGCGCCCATGGCTTTTAACTCTGCGGTTTTCTCCAGGTTGGAACTGAAGGCCGTAATTTCACAGCCCCAAGCTTTGAGCAGTTTAATGGCAATATGCCCAAGGCCGCCAATTCCAATCACCCCGACATGATGCACCGCCTGAATCTGGTGCTTAATGATCGGATCAAATACGGTAATACCGCCACAGAGCAGCGGGCCGGCACTTTCCGCATCCAGATCATCCGGTAAGGGAATGACCCATTGCCAGCCGGCGCGGACCTTATCGGCAAAACCGCCGGCATGTCCGACAATGGTGGCGACACTATCGCCGGTACATTGCACCTGCCGGCCGGACAGGCACGGATCACAGTGCTGGCAGCTTTCTGCCGTCCAGCCAATGCCAACGCGCTGGCCCACAGATAATCCTTTGGCTTCACTTCCTAACTGGACAATGGTACCAATAATTTCATGCCCGGCCACCACCGGATAGACCGAAGAACGCCAGTCATTGTTAATCACCGATAAATCGGAATGGCACAGGCCACAATATTCCACCTGAACTTCGACCTGATGCGGCAACAGTTCGCCAGCATCAAACTGATATGGCACCAGCGCTTCGCCGGGTTGCATGGCGGCATAGGCACGAATGGTAGTGTTGCTCATGATGAGTGCTCCTCGGCTAAAGGGGGAAGAGATTTAAAGGCGCAGTGATCTTCATGGTCGTTGACCATGCCGACGGCCTGCATAAAGGCATAACAGATGGTGGGGCCAACAAATTGAAAGCCCTGCTTTTTTAAAGCTTTAGACAGTGCCACACTGGCTGCAGTATAGGTCGGGGCGCTGCGATAATCGGGCACGGTATGCTGCTCGGGCTGATGATCGACAAATTGCCACAGCCAGTCGACTAGATTGATACCTTGCTGCTGCAGCTGGAGCCAGGCCTGAGCATTGGTGCGGATGGCTGCGAGTTTGGCCGGATGCCGGATTAATCCGCGATCCTGTAATTTGTCCTGCAAGGCCTGATCAGACAACGCGGCAATATCGGCAATGGAATATTGAAAAAAATGCTGACGGTAACATTCGCGTTTTTTGAGCACGGTAATCCAGGCCAGACCGGCCTGCTGGCCTTCCAGACATAGCATTTCAAACAGCTGCGCTTCATCGTGAAGCGGGCGGCCCCATTCCTGGTCGTGGTAGGCGATATAGAGCGGATCTTCGGAGCACCAGCCGCAGCGTGTTCGATCCATAGATGATGCTCCTGTACGGGTTTAAAGCTGGAAATGAACCCATTGATCCTGACGGTTATCCCAGTAAGACAATTCCGCCTGAGGCAGATCGGCAAAGGCAATCCAGACATCCTTGCCGGATTTATCGGCATAGCCGGTGCTGATCAGAAGTGCATCTTCAGTAATTTCCATGATCCAGCCCTGATGACTCTGGCCGTTCAACATAATTTTCTGTTGATTCCCGGATTCGGCAAATTCGACCAGTCGATTGATCAATGCTTCTGACATGTACACTTCCTAAAGCAAACTAACGTAAATAGGGATAGGGATTGACTGCACCGCGACCTTTGCCATTTAAATACAGGCCATAATGCAGATGCGGCGCGGTATGGCGGGCGTTGCCGCTATTGCCGACATAGCCAATGAGATCGCCTTTCTTGACATAATCTCCGACCTTCAGGCCACGTTTATGCCGGTCCAGATGGGCATAATAATGCCAGCTGCCGCCCGGTCCCAGAATCCATACCACTTTACCACCCAAATTGTTATTGCGTAAGTCGGCAATGAGGCCTTCGGTGGCGCTGTACACCTTGCTGCCGCGTGGTGCCAGAATATCAATGCCTTCATGCAGGCGGCCGCGACTGCGTGACGCGCCCCAGGTATCTTGCAAGTGCTGACGTTTGACGCCCTGTACCGGCACTGGCAAGCGGGTTTTAAGCGGCATGTGCTGCAGTTTTTTGACCATGGCCGGCGGTAGGGGGGCCGCAGGTTTTTTCGGTGCCGAGGTACAGGCTGCTAGCAGAATCAGACTGAAGAAAACACAGCAGAGTGAAATCGAGCGAAGCACAGCATCTCCCTGATGATTATTATGTCGATGGTATTCAAATTCCAGTCTTTGACTATGTCATAGATCGGCGGCCGAGATCAATTTTTTCATGGCGGTCGGCAGTCCACGTGCAGTAGCCTGTGCCGGCGTCATCCATTCGGCGTCCAGCTCAATCGCCAGATGTTCCTGCTGGTCCGGTTCGACCGGAATTACACTGGCATCCAGCAGCCAGGTAAAGTGGGTAAAGCTGTGTGAAATCTGCAGCTGCTGTTGTCGCTGTTTCAGGCCAAGACGCTGACAGAGCGCCTGAAACTGCGCTGGATCATCAATAATCGGCAGGCACCATAATCCGCCCCAGAGGCCGCTATTCGGCCGCTGCTGCCACAGCCACTGGCCATCACTGTGTAAGAGCAATACCTGGGCCTGTCTTACGGGTACGGCTTTTTTCGGTTTTTTAAATGGTAATTCGGCTTCTAGGCCCTGCTGATGGGCCTTGCAGTGCTGTTGCATTGGGCAGTACAGACATAAGGGTTTTTTCGGGGTACAGATGGTGGCACCGAGGTCCATAATCGCCTGGGTGTAGTCATGATTGCGCTCGGTCGGACACAGCTGTTCTGCCAGCTGCCACAAGGCCCGTTCATGTACCGGTTTGGACAGATCATCTTCAATGGCAAAAAAGCGCGCCAGCACCCGTTTGACGTTGCCATCCATAATTACGCCGTATTGTCTGAGACCCAAAGACATCAGTGCGCCTGCGGTCGAGCGGCCAATGCCAGGCAGGGCCATCCATTGTTCCAGATTTTCTGGGAAATGTCCTTGCTGGGCCACTATGCCAGCTGCTTTATGCAGATTGCGTGCCCGCGCATAGTAACCGAGTCCGGCCCAGTATGGTGCCACTTCATCCCAAGAGGCACGGCCTAAGCTTTCTACATCGGGAAAACGCTGAATAAAACGCTCGAAATATTGCAGCACGGTTTTGACCTGGGTCTGCTGCAGCATGATTTCCGATACCCAGACTTTATACGGGTCATCGGCCACCTGCCAAGGCAGGTCATGGCGACCGTGTACATCAAACCAGGAAAGCAGGGCGTGGGAAAAAGAAAAGGCAGACATGAGAACCGGAACTGTTAAGCAGGCGCCTAGTATACCCAAATCTTGCCGATGCAGCAGGCAATAAAAAAGGTGATGCAATAGCATCACCTTCTGTTTTGGTCGCGGCAAGGCTTAGATGCTGCCGCTCATACCCCAGCGTTGGTCCAGCTTGAGGATTTGACCTTCATAGCGCGGAATAATGTGGATATGCAAATGCTGCGATGGGCTGCCAAACACATCGCCATCGTTAAAGCCGACATGAAAGCCCGCCGGTTGATGGCGCAGCTGTAATTCATTCCGCGCCAGTTCCAGCAGCGACATCAGGCTTTTACGTTCTTTGTCGGTAACATCAAAAAAAGAACTTACATGACGTAGAGGGATAATGACACAGTGGCCTTTAGACAATGCGTTCGGTTCAGGTAGAATCACGCCATAATCATTTTTGGCAATGACATCATATTCATCAAAGTTGCAATATGGGCAGTCTTGTTCGGTCATTCTTCTATCCTCTATTCAAATTCATTAATCTTTTTCAATATATATGGCCTCATGCCAGAATCAGGCCAAACGGCGTTGTAATAATTGGTACATGGCATCCAGGCTTTGCTGTTCTGCTACCGGGCTATAGCCGAGGTCGACACCATTGGCTTTGGCACGTTCATCGGCCAGCGGGTTACTAAAGCCATGTTTGGCATCTTCAAACACAATCACGTCATGTTCTACCTGGGCGGCGTGCATTTCTTCACGGAAGCTGGCCACATCATCCAGCGTTACCATGCTGTCCAGTTCACCATGCAGCACCAGAATTTCTGCCTGTACCTTGCCTTCCTGCGCCGGTTCTCTGGCCGCCAGAATGGCATGGAAAGTCGCAACGGCTTGCAGGTTGGCGCCTGAACGGGCCAAATCCAGCACCACTTTGCCGCCATAACAGAAGCCAATGGCTGCCAGTTTAGCCTGATTTACTTCCGGTTGGGCAGCTAAAGTGTCCAAAGCCGCAGACGCATGAGTCACAATGGTATTCGGGTCTTCAAAGGTCTGGCTCATCCATTCATTGGCCTGGGCAGCCGTGGTGGTATTTTTCTTGTCGCCATACATATCAATGGCCAAGGCGGCATAACCGTGTTCTGCCAGTTCGCGGGTACGCTGTTCAATATATTCATTTCGGCCCCACCATTCCGGTGCCACAATCACACCCGCGACTGGTGCATCGGTTTCGGGTGCAGCAAAATAACCAACCAACTGGCTACCATCTGCCGCCGTATACTGAATTTCGCGAGTTTTGATTGCTAAAGTCATGCGTCCAATCCTTGTGTTTTTTGAAATAATTCGATTAAAACATAAAAATGAGACAGCGGTTTGAAAAACATTTCAATGGGCCTAAACAAATGTGAGAAAATATTTTTAAGTTATTTTTCAAAGAATAATCTGTCTGTATCTGCTGTCGGTCTAAACACAGGCATAAAAAAAGAAGGATTTGCATCCTTCTTTTTTGTGAGGGTCAGGGTATAAGAAACTATACCTTGCCGCGGGACAGGAAGCCGACAATTGCCAGAATAACAGCAATAACCAGCAGAATGACCGCGAAATCTTTAGATAAACCAGCGACACCACCGAAACCGAGTAGACTGGCAATAAGTGCGATTACAGCGAAGATAATGGCCCAACGAAACATAATTTTTCTCCATGTGTTTTTATACTTCTTGATCAAGTATAGGGGCAAGTCGCTGATTTGATTGTTTTGCTTTTGTTTATTAAGTGTTCAACTATTTATTTAAGTCTATGATTCTATTGTATCTATGACATAGCACATGCTTTTGTAGAAGACTGTTATAATAGACCGGTTATTTTGTAGTGTTGTGCATCATGTCTGATCAGCTTCGTCCCCAATTCTGGAAAAACTATCCGTTAACAGCCTTAACCCAGGCAGAATGGGAAGCGCTGTGTGATGGCTGCGGTTTATGCTGCCTGGTCAAGCTGGAAGATGAAGACAGTCATGAAGTGGCTTATACCAAAGTGGCCTGCAAGCTGCTGGATTGTACGACCGCCCGCTGTTCGGACTATCCGAACCGGCAGCAACAGGTACCGGACTGTATCCAGTTAACGCCGGAAAAGCTGGACAGTATTCACTGGCTACCGCCAAGCTGTGCCTATCGCCGTTTAAAAGAAGGTAAAAACCTGCCGTCCTGGCATTATTTAAATACCGGTTCACGTCAGAGCGTGATTCGCGCCAAAAAATCGGCCGCTGGCCGCTGTATTTCTGAAACGGAAGTCAATGAAGAAGAAATTGAAGACTATATTGTGCGCTGGGTACGTTAAATTTTTAGGCCGTCTGTATCTTTAAGAGCAAAATTGGCGATTTAAACCTGATAAAAACAACTGCCGACACTCAGGCTGAGTTTCCCGCAGCAAGCGCTAAAAAATCGGCTATTGAAATACTTCATTTTGCCATAACATAGTACACTCAGCCGCAGCTTTGTACAGAAAACCTTCTATGTCAGACAGCCATATTCCACTTCCTGAACGTTTGCGCCCGCGCGATCTGTCGCAGATTATCGGTCAAGATCATCTTCTGGGGGAGCAGGCCCCGTTACGCCAAATGATTGATCAGGGCCATTTGCCCTCGATTATTTTCTGGGGGCCACCTGGCGTTGGAAAAACCACCATTGCCTTGTTGCTGGCGCAGGCGGTTGATCGTCCTTTTGTCAGTCTGTCTGCGCTCAATACCGGGGTTAAGGAATTACGTGAAGTGATTGCCGATGGCGGCGATTTACTAACGCCGGTGGTGTTTATTGACGAGATTCACCGCTTTAATAAATCCCAGCAGGATGCCTTATTAAATGCGGTTGAGAAGGGCAAAATTACCCTGATTGGTGCCACCACGGAAAACCCGTCTTTTGAGGTGAACAGTGCCTTGCTGTCGCGCTGCCAGGTCTATACCTTAAATGCACTGAGTGCCGAGGCCATCCAGCAGCTGCTGACCCAGGCCGTCCAGAATGATAGCTTCTTAAAAGAACGTTATATCCAGATTGAAGAGTTTGAAGCACTGGTGCAGTTTGCGGCGGGTGATGCACGTAAGGCGCTGAATTTACTCGAGCTGATTGCCGGCACCTTTGAGCCGGACACAGAAAACAGTATTAACAATGCCCTGGTCGTGAAAGTGGCGCAGCAGAATATTGCCCGTTACGACAAATCTGGCGAGCAGCATTATGATCTGGTCTCGGCCTTTATTAAGTCGATTCGCGGCAGTGACCCGGATGCGACTCTGTACTGGATGGCGCGCATGCTCAAGGGTGGAGAAGACCCGCTGTTTATTGCGCGGCGTATGCTAATTGCTGCCTCGGAAGATATTGGCAATTCCAATCCAAATGCCTTGTTGCTGGCCGGTGAATGTTTCCGCGCAGTGCAGGTGATTGGTATGCCGGAAGCGCGGATTATTCTGGGCCAATGTGCAGTCTATCTGGCCACCAGTGCCAAAAGTAACAGTACCTATCTGGCCATTAACAAGGCGCTGGACTTGGCGGAAAAAACCACCAATTTGCCGGTACCGTTACATTTGCGTAATGCGCCGACCAAGCTGATGAAAGAGCAGGGCTACGGGGTGGATTATCTGTATCCGCACAATTATCCGGAGCATTTTGTATTGCAGGATTATTTGCCGCCAGAATTAAAAGGCACCAAGCTGTATGAATCGGCGCGCAATAAACGCGAAGTTGAAGCCGAGCGTTTACAGCAGCGGCGCTGGATGCAGCAGCAACAGTAGCAATAAAAAAAGCCCAATTCAGAGGGATGAATTGGGCCAAACTGGATGTTAGATTGGGAGAGAACATCCGCGAGGATTAACGAAACTGATCGGCAGTCACTGTAAAATTTACCGTGTCTTGCCTATGTGCTTAAGCATAGGTCAAAACTAAAAATATGTAAAAACGATCATTTTTATAAGTTGAATTTGTTTTTTCGATTGAGAGTGAGAAAACTCAGCCAATAAAAAACCGGATCAGCTGATCCGGTTTTTTTTATCGTTCATCTTGGAGATGATCAGATATTGTCGAGGTTGATGCCTAAACGTGCCGCAACTTCTTCATAGGCTTCAACCACGCCGCCTAAACCTTGACGGAAACGGTCTTTGTCGAGTTTTTTCTTGGTGTCTTTGTCCCATAGACGGCAGCCGTCTGGAGAGAATTCATCACCCAGCACGATACGGTCGTGGAACACACCAAATTCAAGTTTGAAATCGACCAGAATCATGTTGCCGGCATCAAACAGGGCTTTTAGTACATCGTTAACTTTGTAAGTCAGTTCTTTCATTTGTGCCAGCTGCTCAGCAGTCGCCCAACCCAGCGCAATTGCTTGAGATTCGTTGACCATTGGATCGCCTAAGGCATCATCTTTAAAGAACAGTTCAAATGTTGGCGGGGTCAGTTCCTTGCCTTCTTCGACACCGAGGCGACGGCACAGAGAACCAGCTGCATAGTTACGGATTACGCATTCAACCGGAATCATGCTCAGCTTTTTCACCAGCACTTCATTTGGGGTCAGCAGTTTTTCAAAATGCGTTTCGATACCGGCTTCAGCCAGTTTTTCCATAATAAAGGCGTTAAAACGGTTGTTCACCTTACCTTTACGATCTAGTTGTTCGATCTTTTCGCCATTGAACGCAGAGGCATCGTCACGAAAGACTAAAATCAGGTGGTCTTCACTATCTGTGGTATAAACAGATTTCGCTTTACCAGTATAGAGCAAGGTTTGTTTTAACATGAGGGAACCTTTTTCAGAAAAAAATGCCTAGTAATGTCTAGGCTGGCCAATTTTGGTAAATCTGGGCCAACAGGTCTGCAGCTTTTTCTTTGTCTGCAAAACTGTTGTCGGCGTTGAACACAGCCAGGTTGTTACTTGTACCGACAGAGGTGAGTCTTAAGACGTAGGTCTGTTGATCGACCGAGATGGTGACTTCGTAACGGTTTTTGCTCTGACCAATAATGCTATGGTTCAGGCTGCTGAGTGTGGCAAGCGTATACTGCCAAATTGTAGCAGAATTTCCATCTATTTTGAGCAGTGGATTTTGATTTCCATCTACAACCGGTTGTGGACGACCTGGCGCGGTGTTGTCCTGTACAGCAGCGGCCTGAGTCGGCTCTACGGCTGGAGGACGAGGAAGTGCGAAACGGTTGCCACGGCTGTTTTCCAGCTTCGGTGCATGTTCAATGGCCAGTGGGTCAACCGTTGGTGCAGGATACAATGGCGTTGCTGGTCGGGCCACAGCACCTTCAGGATATTGTAAGGGCGCAAGGGTGGTGGTGTCTTTATAATCCAGAGAGCCATTGCTGATGGCTAAAGAACTACAACCTGCCAAACTTACCACTGAAAGTGCAGCGATTAAACCAAAACGTAATTGCATAATATTGTGCTCTTATTAAATGACACCCGAAGCCTGTAAAGCTTCACGTAACGGTGCGCGATATTGTTCTGCAAGTGGCGTTAATGGCAGGCGGATGCCGGTACCAATTAAGCCCATTTCATGAAGTGCCCATTTCACCGGAATTGGGTTTGATTCACAAAATAGAATATTGTGTAAATTTGCAACTGTATTGTTACGTGCTTCAGCGCTGTCATTGTCGCCGGCAATGGCTGCGGCACAAACTTCGCTCATGACTTTTGGTGCCACATTGGCCGTAACCGAGATATTGCCTTTGGCACCAGCCAGCATTAACTGATAGGCAGTGGCATCATCACCTGAATAGACAGTCATGTCTTTACCCGCCAGACCGGCCAGTAATTCACGGCCACGTGGTACATCGCCAGTGGCATCTTTAATGCCCACAATTTGTGGAATGTCGGCCAGACGAATCACTGTTTCATTGGACATGTCGACGCCAGTACGGCCCGGAACGTTATACAGGATTTGTGGCAGATCCACTGCTTCGGCAATAGTCTTATAATGCTGATATAACCCTTCCTGGGTTGGCTTGTTATAATATGGCGTGACGAGAAGTGCGGCATCGGCGCCGAGTTCTTTGGCTTCTCTGGTCAGTTCGATCGCTTCATGCGTTGAGTTTGCACCAGTACCAGCAATCACCGGGATACGTTTGTTGGCCACGCGAATGATTTCTTTAATCACACGTGTATGTTCAGCCATGCTTAATGTAGAGGCTTCACCTGTCGTGCCCACGGCCACAATACTGTTCGTGCCTTGTTCTATGTGCCACTCAACCAGCTTCTCGAGACCTTTCCAATCTACGCTGCCATCTTCTAACATTGGGGTGACGATTGCGACAATTGAGCCTTGAATGGTCTGTGCTTGCTGAGTCATTTTGAAAAAATATCCTATTTTTCCATCCACAAAAGTTCGTAGAAACAGAAAACGTGGATGGTTGCAGTATTTTGATTTGAGTCAGAATTCAATAAGTCATGATTGAATAATGCTTATGCAAATTATGACTGATTCAGTGTGTCAGAACAATATGCGTAAGTCAAAGCCAATATCAACTTTATCCGCTGCTCAAAACAGTCCGGTATAAGGCATAAGTTGGTGCTTTTACAGCAGTTCAGGTTCATCTTCGACTTTAGAATGAACTGGCGAGTAAGCATAGGTCTATAGAAGCTGTCCGGACAGCAATTTTGCCTGGAAAAAGCAGTAAAAAGCTGTGAAAACCAGGTAAAAGGGTCGGAATTAAGATAAAAAAACACTTAAACTAGACCTGAAAATTATTTGAATAGCCTTTTTTTTAATGCCATTTCCTGCTTAAACCAGCTCGGAATGATTTTTTTCAGATCTAAATAAAAATAATAATTTTGACTGTCTGTTTATTTATATCCTTTGATATTTATATGAATTTTATTGTTTTTTTAAATTGATATGCCTCAATTAAGTCTTTCTAAAACTATATGTTTGCGTGTCTTAAAATAAGAAATGTCTATTAATTTTTTGCCAGACCAGCGCTTTATTCCACTTATTGGTAGTTAATTCAAAGGACATCCTCATAGATGATGGCGGTCTTAACCTTTTATAAACACTGATTGAAACAAGGATTCTCCAATGGAAAGATCAGATAATCGACATGCGATTGTGACAGTAGCCATCTGTTTCTTGATTGCGGTCATTGAAGGCTTGGATATCCAGGCAGCAGGTATTGCCGCAGCTGGTATCCGTGAGCATTTTGGCCTCGATAGCTCGCAATTGGGGGTGTTTTTTAGTGCAGGGATTCTGGGCTTATTGCCTGGTGCACTGGTTGGTGGACGCGTGGCAGACCGTATTGGCCGTAAACAGGTGCTAATCTGGTCGACTGCCGTGTTTGCGGTCTTTACTTTATGTACCGTATGGGTCAACAGCTTTAACTCATTGCTGGCGGTACGTTTCCTGGCCGGTGCCGGTCTGGGTGCAGCCATGCCAATTCTGATTACGCTGGCCTCTGAAGCGGTATCACCACAAAACCGTGGCCGTGCCGTAGGTCTGATGTACTGTGGTATGCCAGTCGGTGCTGCGATTTTATCGTTAATTGCCAGTACCGATTTCGGTTCTAACTGGAAAAACATTTTCTACCTAGGCGGTTTATTACCTATTATCGTCATTCCTGTGATGATGTGGTTATTGCCAGAATCGAAGGAATATTTAAAAGCCAAAGATCAGGCTGCGAATACGACAGCAGAAGCTACGCCACAAGGTTCGTTTAAGGATCTGTTTAACTCGAACAACCTGCTACGTACCATGTTCATCTGGGTCAGCTATTTCTTCACCCTGATGGTGGTGTACATCATGCTGAGCTGGTTACCGTCGCTGTTCCAGGAACTGGGCTTCTCGCGTAAAGAAGGCGCAACTGCACAGTTCTACTTCATGGTCAGCGCGACGATTGGTACGGTGATTTTGGGTATGCTGACCGATCGCTGGAAAAAAGCCTATGTCATTCTGTTGATGTACGGCGGTATTCTGGCCGGTCTGCTGGCACTGAACGCTGCAGGTTCATTAACTCAAATGTATCTGGCCTCTGCGCTGGTGGGTGCATTCGTCATTGGCTGTCAGGGTGTACTGTATGCCTTCGGTGGTATTGTGTATCCAACTGAAGTGCGTGGTACCGGTATTGGTGTGGCGTCTGCCGTGGGCCGTGTCGGTGCGATGCTCGGGCCTGCGATTGCCGGTTCACTGTTAACGGCTGGCTTTGGTGCAGCAGGGGTGATCTCTGCCGCGATTCCATGTATCGTGATCTCTGCCATCTTTATGTTACTGCTGGTGCGTCGTATTCAAAACTAAACACGCATTGTAACGACCCCTTCAGACAGCCCGCATATGCGGGCTGTTTTGTTTTCACCGTACAGTCCAATGATTCCGCTGCAACAAAACCATCCATTTGGTATATGCTAGGACGCTGACAATAAGCGAAACATGGATAGGTGTTATGCAAGCGCAGACGGCATTGATCGTAGTAGATGTACAAAATGGATTTACGCCGGGCGGTAATTTGGCCGTCGCTGATGCCGATCAGATTATTCCGATCATTAACCAGCTGGGACAGGTCTTCGACAATATTGTCCTGACCCAGGACTGGCATCCGCAGAATCATATTTCTTTTGCCGACAATCATCCGGGCAAACAGCCGTATGAAGTGGTGATGCTGGAATATGGCGAGCAGGTGCTGTGGCCGGCACATTGCGTCCAGGGTACCGCCGATGCCGAACTGCATCCGGCGCTGGACTTGCCCCAGGCGCAGCTGATTATCCGCAAAGGGTTTCATGCGCAAATTGACAGCTATTCGGCCTTTATGGAAGCAGATCAGAAAACCACCACCGGCCTGGCCGGCTATTTAAAAGCGCGTGGCATCGACACGGTGTTTATTACCGGCATTGCCACCGATTTTTGCGTGGCTTGGACTGCCATAGATGCCTGCAAGCTGGGCTTTAATACCTTTGTCATTGCCGATGCCAGCAAAGGCATAGACCTGAAAGGTTCATTGCAACATGCCTGGCAGGAGATGCTGGCGCATGGGGTGAAACGGGTCTATAGCAAAGATGTGCTGAGCCTGTTACAGCCTGCTGCACAGCCAAGCCTGGCCTGATTGGCCCGAATCATTCATTCAGAACGTGCCGAGGTCTATGGTGTTAGGTTTTAGCCAGTTTGTACAGAAAACTTTTGCCCTGTGGGTGCTGCTGTTTGCCGTGATTGCCATGTATCAGCCAGAGGCTTTTGTCTGGTTAAAAGCCTATATCACCTGGATGCTTGGCATCATCATGTTTGGTATGGGCATGACCATGTCACTGCAGGATTTTAAAGGCGTGCTGCAAAGCCCCAAAGCAGTCGCGATTGGCGTGGCCGCGCAGTTTATGGTGATGCCGCTGTTGGCCTATCTGTTATGTGCCTTATTCCGGTTACCGGCGGAAATTGCCATTGGGGTGATTCTGGTTGGCTGCTGTCCGGGTGGTACAGCTTCCAATGTAATTACCTATATGGCCAAAGGCAATACCGCCTTATCGGTGGCCTGTACTTCGGTGTCGACCTTGCTGGCGCCGCTACTGACCCCGGCAATTTTCTTTGTGCTGGCCAGTCAGTGGATTGAAATTGATGCCTGGTCCATGCTGAGCTCGATTTTACAGGTGGTGCTGTTCCCGATTGTGCTGGGCCTGCTGCTACGCGCGCTGTTTAAAACCCAGGTAGAGCGTTCCATTACCCTGATGCCACTGGTTTCGGTGGTGGCGATTGTTGCCATTGTCGCGGCAATTATCGCCGGCAGCCGGGCACAGATTCTGGAAAGCGGCTTGCTGATTTTAGCGGTGGTGATGCTGCACAATGGCCTGGGCTATTTACTTGGTTTCTGGGCAGCGCGTTTATTTAAATTGCCCTATGCCGACAGTAAAGCGGTGTCGATTGAAGTCGGAATGCAGAATTCTGGCTTGGGCGTGGCCTTGGCGGCGGTGCATTTTGCCGCGTCTCCGGTGACCGCCGTGCCGAGCGCCATCTTCAGTTTATGGCACAATATTTCTGGACCGGCACTGGCCAGCTATTGGGCCAGCCGGCAGCGCCAATAAAGGACAGCTGTCATCCGGCTGTCATCAAGGCAAGGATGCCTTAGTATATTGAATATGCTGTCTTTTTACTTAGATAAAAAAACAAAAAAAATGATAAAAAACAGATTTTTATTTTGAACAAATTTGGGCTAATTTTCATCATTTGGTCATTTTTGTAACACAACTGTCATATTCAATTTCTAAGATGCCCTCACAGAGGCGGCACAAACAGACTGTTGTAAGACAGCATAGAGTGAGATATGAGCGATTTTCAGCATTCATCCATGACCTATTTCAATCGGGAACTGGCATTATTCGAGTTCCATCAACGGGTATTGGCCCAAGCGCTGGATGAGCGTCTGCCGCTGCTGGAACGCTTAAACTTTCTGATTATTTTTTCCCGAAATCTGGATGAGTTTTTTGAAATCCGCGTGGCGGGTTTAATGAAACAGCTGGATTTAAATGCCCTGACCCGCACTCCGGATGCAATTCCGACCGAACTGGTGCTGGCACAGTTATCTGAAGAAATTCATGCGGCGGTCGAGCTGCAATATCGCACCTTAAATCAGGACATTCTGCCGCAGTTGCAGCAGGCCGGGATTCGTTTTATTCAATATCCGCAAATTCAGGACAAGCATAAACCCTGGATTGCCCAGTATTTTGCCAAACAGGTCCAGCCGGTACTGACCCCAATCAGTCTGGACCCATCACATCCGTTTCCGCGACTGGTCAATAAAAGCCTGAACTTTATTGTCAGTCTGGAAGGTAAGGATGCCTTTGGCCGTGAAATTGAAATGGCGATTGTGCCAGCCCCACGTTCCTTGCCGCGCTTAATTGCCTTGCCGCCTGAAGTGGCCGGGGAAGGGGAGGAACAGATTTTCCTGACGGCAATTATCCAGCAGCATATCAATGACCTGTTCCCGGGCATGAAAGCCACCGGCTGCTATGCTTTTCGTGTGACCCGAAATGCCGACCTGATTCTGTCGGAAGATGTCGATGATCTGGCGGTGGCCTTAAAAGATGAGCTGTCATCACGCCGTTTCGGCCGTGCGGTGCGTCTGGAAATTGAAGATGACTGCCCGCAGAGTATTATTGACTACTTGCTAGATGAGTTTGATCTGGATCAGCAGCAGCTGTATCAGACCAGTGGCCCGATTAACCTGTCGCGTCTCACCACCAGTTTTGACCGTCCGGAACTGAAATATCCGATTTTTAGCCCGGTGATTCCGCCGGTATTTCGCAAGCAGAAACCAATTTTTGAGGTGCTGAAAAAGCAGGATGTATTGCTGCATCATCCGTTTGATTCTTTTCAGCCGGTGATCAGCCTGCTCAAAGAAGCGGCCAAAGATCCGCATGTGCTGGCAATTAAACAGACCCTGTATCGCAGTGGTCCGGACTCGGAAATTGTGCAGGTACTGGCTGAAGCGGCGCGTAATGGCAAGGAAGTCACTGCGGTCATTGAACTGCGTGCCCGCTTCGACGAAGAATCCAATATCATGGTTGCCAACGTGCTGCAGGAAGCCGGTGCGGTAGTGGTGTATGGCATTGTCGGCTATAAAACCCATGCCAAAATGATTCTGGTGGTACGCCGTGAGCAGGACCAGCTGGTGCGTTATGTGCACTTGGGCACCGGTAACTACCATGCCGGCAATGCGCGCATGTACACCGACTACGGCCTGATGACCACCCAGCCGGATATCTGTGAAGATGTGCACCGCATGTTCCAGGAACTGACCGGCATGGGCAAAATGGCCAAACTGAAAAACCTGCTGCATGCGCCGTTCACCCTGCACACTGAACTGCTGAAACTGATTGAACAGGAAATTGAATTTGCCCAGGCCGGCAAAGCCGCGCAGATCATGATTAAAGTCAATGCCCTGACCGAGCCACAACTGATTGCGGCGCTATACCGTGCCTCGCAGGCCGGGGTGCAGGTTGATCTGATTATCCGTTCGATTTGCTGCCTGATTCCCCAAGTGCCGGGCATGTCAGACAATATCCGGGTGCGTTCGATTGTCGGTCGTTTCCTGGAACATACCCGCGTCTATTATTTTGAACATGGCGGCGAGAAAAAACTGTTCTGTGCCAGCGCTGACTGGATGGGACGTAACCTGTTCTCACGGGTTGAAACCTGTTTCCCGATTCTGGACAGCAAGATCAAGAAATGTATTGTCGAAGATGGTTTACGCAGCTATTTAAATGACAACCAGAATGCCTGGGAATTGCAGTCCGATGGCCACTGGCAGAAAGTGCAGCCGGAACCGGAACAGCCCCTGCACAGTGCACAGGCCTATTTACTGCAAAAAAAGCTCCTCAAACTCTAAGCCTCTATCAAAAAATCCTGACACGGGTCAGGATTTTGATCAGACGACAGCGGCTGCTGCGTCTTAAGACGCTTTAGAGTGCTTGCCACGTAAAATTTCAGTTCTTAACTGCTGGGCCAGTTCGGCCGCTTCACTGTCCAGGCCATTGACCATATAGGCATGCCGGGTCAGCACATTGGTCGGGTTTGGCATACTGACCAGTTCATAATGATCGGACAGGGTTTTCAGTAATTCATGCGGTAAATGCACCGCATTTTCCTTAGCTGACAGCTGGCTGACCAAGCGTTCTGCCGCCTGCACCGAAGACAGCTGCATGGCATCGACCGGGCTGGACAGTGCACTGCGGGTTTGCAGCACAAAGCGTTTTTCTTCACGGTAGCGTTTATACAGCACTTCAGACAGCAGCTGGAACACGGTGCCAATCATCGCCAGACACGGTGCCGCATTCGGTTTATCGGCCGACATGCTTAAGGTGGCGCCATCTTCATGGAATGGTTGTACCGTGGTGATATCCTGCTGGCTAAGTTTATAGTGCTGCACACACAGCTCGATGCTCTTGTTCAGGAAAATCTGGCATAGATTAAAATACGGCACCGAAACGGTTTTGTTGACCGTATCCATCAACTGTTTCGGATCATAGAACTGGATGTTTAACGAAATTGTATGCTGATCAACCGGGGCCGGTTTGTTTTCTTTCAGTTTTGGTGCGGCTTTGGCCTGTTGCTGCGCCTGTGCAATCGCCAATGCGGTATTGTGTTTTTCCTGCTCCAGTGCCTGGGTCAGATTCTGGATTTCGTGTTTCAGACGCGATTCATTGTTGATACGCGCCAGATATTCTGAACGGCTTGGACGGGCAATCGCACGATAGGCCAGCCACAGCAGGGCATGAATAAACAGCGAACTGAGAATCGCCATCCACTGGGTACGCAGAATTTCGCCAATACTTGGTTTGACCAGGGTCACTTCAATGGTGCCGACTTTCTTTTCGTTTTGCAGCGCATCGCGCACAAAGACTTCACCCTGACGGGTTTTGGCCAGGCCACCGGTGGCCAGCACCTGATTGTTGGTATTCAGAATGCGAATTGAGGCAATACTCGGGTTGGTGGCATAACGATCGGCCAGAAGCGCCAGTGAAACGGTATTGGCCGGTTCCAGCTCGGACAGGCTGTCTGTGACCAGCTGGCTGGTGATCAGCTGGCCTTGACTGGCCCGATTTTCATTGAGCTGGTGAGTCGTTGCCAGTACCAGTAAAAAGGTATGCAAGGCAAAACTTATGGTCAGTAGGCTAGCAAATAGCCCTTGTCTAGGCGCATTCAACGTAAACTTCCAAAGTAATTCTACTTAATTTCGATTATGATTCTAACAATAGTTGTAGCTCAGACCCGAGTCAATTCATGCGAGAAATCATTCTTATATCATTTTTAGGACCTGACCAACCGAATCAGTTTACTCGATTAATGCAGGTTCTGTCCGCTCATTCCTTACAAATCTTAGATGTCGGTCAGGCGGTCATTCATAACCAGTTGACTTTAGGTATTGTCGTCTCATCAGATGACCAGACGGCTACCGCATTAGCCATGAAAGAGATCCTGATTTTAGCACATGATATTGGCTTAACTGTGCGCTTTAAACCGATCTCTGCAACAGAGTATGAACAATGGGTCAATGAAGGTGGCCGTACTCGTTACATCGTGACGGCTTTGGCGCCAGAACTCAATGCCTCTCATCTGCAGGCAGTAACACAAATTGTATCCAGCCAGGGTTTCAATATTGAGACCGTGACCCGTCTGTCTGGCCGTCCGGCAGCAGATGGTTCCAGCCAGGGGCCAAAACGTGCCTGTGTGCAGTTTGGTTTAAGCGGTCAGATGCTCGATGCCGCAGCCATGCGTGCCGCCTGTTTAAGCCTGTCCAACGCGCTAAGCGTCGATGTCGCGGTACAGGAAGACAATGCTTATCGCCGTAACCGTCGTTTGGTCTGCTTTGACATGGACTCAACCTTAATTGAGCAGGAAGTGATTGACGAACTGGCGATTGAAGCCGGTGTCGGTGCACAAGTGGCTGAAATTACCGAGCGTGCCATGCAGGGCGAGCTGGATTTCCAGCAAAGTTTCCGTGCCCGTGTGGCCTTGCTAAAAGGTCTGGATGCGTCGGTTCTGCCAAAAATCGCCGAGCGTTTAACCGTGACTGAAGGCGCCGAGCGTCTGATTTCGACCTTAAAAGCCCTGGGCTATCGCACTGCGATTCTATCGGGCGGATTCCAGTACTTTGCCGAATATCTGCAGGACAAGCTGGGGATTGATGAAGTACATGCCAATATTCTGGATGTCGAGCATGGCGTAGTGACCGGGGAAGTGAAAGGCCATATTGTGGATGGTGCGCGTAAAGCCCTGTTGCTGCGTGAACTGGCCGAGAAAATGGGTATTTCTCTGGAGCAGGCCATTGCGGTAGGTGATGGTGCCAATGACCTGCCAATGCTATCCATTGCCGGTCTGGGGGTTGCTTTCCGTGCCAAACCGCTGGTACGTGAAAATGCCAATCAGGCGATTTCCAGCGTTGGCTTGGATGGTGTTTTGTATCTATTAGGTGTCCATGATAAAGACCTGAACCGGGCTTAAGCACATCACAGGTTGAATCAAGCGCAGCATAAGGGCTGCGCTTTTTTTATGCAAAATCAGTGAACAAGGGCAAATGTTCATTTTTTGACTGAATCGAAATCTGCTTTAAAAACATCGAAAAAAATATTTTTCAGGGCAGTTTTGCAGGTTGTTTTTTTGTAATGACACGCGAAAGAAGGAGTAGCCTTATCTTCAGAAATCTTTAAAATTAAAAAAGTGTAATGACAATATAATATTGCGACAATGTGTGTCGCGTGGTCAAAATTTAAGTCTTTTTTTATCCAGAAAACTACTCATAATGCTTCCATAGATTTGAAATTGGCCTTGCCATTCATTTACAAGTATTGAAGATGGCATGGGGACTCGACAAGATCCACATCCATTTTTGGACGGAGGTTTTTATGTTAACAGCGAATTTAGCAACTATAGTCGGCTTGAGCTTGGTAGCGGCTGCTTTGATTGCTGTTTTCTTTTCGCCTTATCGTCGTTGGTTAAGCTTCATGTTGGCCGGTATGGCATTTTGGGGCATTTTAGAAACGGTCCGTTTTAGCGTACAAACTGTTTTTGAACTGTCTGTGACCTACAGCTATCTGTCTGCATTAACCCTGGCGATGATTGTTGTGACATTGCTTCTGCTACGCGAAGACCGTCGTGCAGAGCGTGCATTGGCCAAAAGACGTTATATCGAACATACCCCAGTGTATGAAGATGACCAGCAGCAGTATTCCAGCCGTTAAGTCTATACAGATAAGGCGTCCAAAAAATGTACAGTCATGTACATTTTTTTTTACTTTCGATAATGATTGTTATACAAAGCCTTGCTGAAAAATCAGCTGTTTATGGTAGGATGAATAGCAATCTAACCCAACAATTACAATAGGCTCGGACGTCATGAAACTTTCCTCAATTCCTGTCGTGAAACTTCCTCTGGTTGATGTCAGCACGGATCCACTCGATTTACTCGTGACAGGTTTGGCTTTGCGTATGAAGCAGCTAGCCCGTACCAGCCCTAAATTTATTGAGTTGGTTCATGAGCGTCAGTTCCGTATCCAGATTGGTACCGATACCGGTTTTGCCCGTCAGATTATTGTGAATAATGGCGACATTGATACTGTGTCTGGTGATGCTGAAAAAGCCGATTTTATTTTGCAGTTTGCGGACAGCGAGCAGGGCGTGAAAACGCTGATGAAAGGCGATCCGACTGCCTTTATGACCGGCATGCAAAATGGCACCATTAAAATGGAAGGTGATTTTGGTCTGCTGGTCTGGTTTAACCAGGTCGCGAAACTGGTACCACCAAAGTTGCCAAAACCGGTCAAAGAAAAAATTAAAATAGCGCGTCAGTTTATTAAGCAGAAAACCGGCAAATCAATCTGATTGCTGCGTCAAAACGCCAAAGAAAAAGGTCTTCCAGTGGAAGACCTTTTTTTATGCACCCGGTAGAGACTTATTCAATTTCCAGCTGAAAGGTCACCGGCCCGTCATTGATCAGATGCACTTTCATGTCGGCGGCAAAAATCCCGGTTTCTACCTGTGCAAACTGGCTTTTGGCATAGACCACCAGCTGATCATACAGTTCTTTGGCTTGCGCAGGCGGCATCGCCGGGCCAAAGTCAGGACGTAAACCTTTCTGGGTCTGGGCCATCAGGGTAAACTGTGAAACCAGCAATAAACCACCGCCCGCCTGGGCAACGTTCCAGCCCATTTTTCCCTGTTCATCATCAAAGAAACGGTATTTCAGGATTTTATCAATCAGCTTCTGGCCTTTTTCTAGGGTATCTTCCTTACCAATCCCTAAAAAGACCAAGATACCGTGCTGAATTTCTCCGGTTGTTTCACCCTCAACAACGACTTTGGCTTCTAGCACTCGCTGTAATAATGCGCGCATATTTGACTCAAAAACTGAAAATTATGTGCATTGTACAAGAACCGCAGCAAGTCTGCAGATTAGCTCTGCTTAAAATGTATTCTAATCTATTGACTATATTTGATAATATTTTAAATAATCTAAAAACACGATTGAATTTATAAAAATTATCAGTTTTATCTATTTTTTACTCTCGAGTATCTTAGCCCATGCAGGAAAGGTAATAAATTGAGAGATTTAGAAATGTTTAAGCGTTCATTACTGGTTGCAATGCTTGCAACTGTCACAGCCGCACAAGCTGCCCCATTAACTAAAGATAACGGCGCGCCAGTGGGGGATAACCAGAACTCGATCACTGCTGGTCCAAATGGTTCCGTTTTACTTCAAGATGTACAATTAGTTCAAAAATTACAACGTTTTGGTCGTGAGCGTATTCCTGAGCGTGTGGTACATGCGCGTGGTACGGGTGCCTATGGTGAATTCGTTGCAACCAAAGACCTATCTGATCTGACCCTTGCTTCATTGTTCAAAGCCGGTACTAAAACTCCAGTTTTCCTACGTTTCTCTACCGTAATTCATGGTAAAGGCTCACCAGAGACCCTACGTGACCCACATGGTTTCGCAGTGAAGTTCTACACACAAGAAGGTAACTGGGACTTGGTCGGTAACCAGACACCGGTCTTCTTTATCCGTGATGCGATCAAATTCCCAGACTTCATTCATGCCATGAAGCCAAGCCCGGTGACTAACGTACAAGATGCCAACCGTGTGTTTGATTTCTTGTCGAGCCAGCCATGGGCAACCAACATGCTGACCTATGTATACGGCAAGCAAGGTGTTCCAACCAGCTACCGCGAACAGGACGGTTTTGGGGTTCACGCTTACAAACTGTATAACGACAAAGGCGAATACAAGTACGTGAAATTCAACTTCCGTTCTAAACAAGGCGTGAAGGGCTTGAACGTGAAAGAAGCGGCTGAGCAGCAAGGTAAAGATTTCAACCATTTGACCAATGATCTTTATAACAACATCTATGCAGGTAACTTCCCGAAATGGGATCTGTATATTCAGGTGCTTGATCCTAAAGACCTGGGCAAGTTTGATTTCGATCCGCTAGATCCAACTAAAATCTGGCCAACTGAGCTGGTTCCAGAAACTAAAGTCGGTACCTTGACCCTGAACCGTATGCCGAAGAACTTCTTCAATGAAACTGAACAGTCAGCATTTGCGCCAGGTAACCTGGTTCCAGGTATCGAGCCATCAGAAGACCGTCTGTTACAAGGCCGTATCTTCTCTTATTCAGATACACAAATGTACCGTCTGGGTGCAAATCATCAGCAGATTCCAGTCAACCGTCCAGTGGTAAATGTGAACAACAATAACCAGGATGGCTACATGAATGTATCTGAGCGTGACTCAGATGTGAACTATGAGCCAAGCCGTAAAGAGCCAAAAGCTGCCACTGAAAAAGCACGTGCGGTACAAACACCATTATCTGGTCATGTACAGCAAATTGGCGTGAAAGAGCAGAACTTCAAGCAGGCAGGTGAGCTGTACCGTTCATACACAGCTAAAGAGAAAGATGACCTGATCATGAACCTGGCTGCTGACTTAGGTGCAGTGAAAGATTCAGAAACCAAGCACATCATGTTGTCTTATTTCTACAAGGCAGATGCAGACTACGGTACCCGTATGACCAAAGCGGTGAACGGTAACCTGGCGACGGTTAAAGCTAAAGCTGCAAAATTAAAAGACTAATCTCGATTGGTCTTGAGGAACTGGTGACTAGGGTATAGCGCATCACCTCCGAAAAGTCCTGTAAAACTCCAAACCTTTCCTGCACCCTAGGGGGAGTTTTACAGGCACTCTGTTTCTATCTCATCTCAGGTGAATTGAATCCTGAGTGACTGAAATTTTCTTTTCGATTTCTGTTGGAGTTCATCATGAAAGTTATGCCAGAAGCATTTTTAGCCAGTATTCTTGCCTTCAGTTGCGCATTCGCAACTGCTGCTGAAGTGAAGAATGTCTCCCCTGCGAAAACTGTGGCAAGCGTTCAGATGACTTCACAACAGGAATTGGTCGACCTGTTCTTCGCTGCGGCCAAAATTGGTAATAGCGAAGTTATCAACGAATTTTTAAAGCATGGCTTTCCGGTCGATGTGCGCAATAAAGACGGTTATACCCCGCTGATGATGGCGACCTATTATGGTCACCAGAGTATTGTTACGACCTTGTTGAAACATGGTGCAGACCGTTGTGCCCGAGACAACCGCGGCAATACCGCTTTAATGGGGGCCTTGTTCAAAATGGAATTTGCCATTGCCAAGCAGCTGCGTCAGGTGGATTGTGATGCCCAAGCCAAAAAGGCCGGACAAAAAACCACGGCTGAATTTGCTAAAGTGATTGGCCAGGAAAAACAGCTACAGAAAATCATCCAGGAAACAGAAAAACCTAAAACAAAAGCAGATAAATAGGCTGTTATTTACAGCAGTACTTTGGTCTATATTTCTCTTGGCTGTATGTAATTGCTGCAATATTGCAGGGCTTTTTATGCTTTAATGCAAAGATAAGCACAGCGATATTTCCTAAGTTATGGCGCCAATCATCCAATCCCTGCTTGATACTGACTTGTACAAATTCACCATGTTACAAGTGGTATTACACAAGTTTCCGCAAACGCACAGTCTTTATCATTTCCGTTGCCGTAATCTTGAAGATACGGTTTATCCACTCACGGATATCCTGGATGATCTGAACCATCAGCTTGATCTGCTGTGCCAGCTGAAATTTAAAGAAGATGAACTACAGTATTTACGCAGCTTGCGTTTTATCAAAAGTGATTTTGTGGATTATCTGGAGCTGTTCCAGCTCAAACGCCGTTTTATTCGTGCCGGCATCGACAGTGAAGGGCGTCTGGATATTGTGGTAGAAGGCCCGATGGTTCAGGCCATGATGTTCGAGATTTTTGTGCTAGCCATTGTCAATGAGCTGTATTTCAGCCATATTCGCAGTGACGAGGTGCTGGCCGAAGGTGAACGCCGTCTACAGGCCAAAGTAGCCTTGGTACAGCAATATGCCGCTGAGCAGAATCCGGAAGATCCGCCGTTTCTGGTTTCGGATTTTGGTACGCGCCGCCGTTACAGCTTTGCCTGGCAAAAGCATGTGGTGCAGCAGATTAATGCTGCCGCGCCGGGTGTATTCCGCGGCACCAGCAATGTGCTGCTGGCCAAACAGCTTGGCATTACTCCAATTGGCACCATGGCGCATGAATTTTTACAGGCCTTTCAGGCGCTGGATGTGCGTTTACGTGACTTCCAGAAAGCGGCACTGGAAACCTGGGTACAGGAATATCGGGGTGACTTAGGGATTGCCCTGACCGATGTGGTCGGGATGGATGCCTTCCTGCGTGATTTTGACCTGTATTTTGCCAAACTGTTTGATGGCCTGCGCCATGACAGTGGCGATCCGTATAGCTGGGGCGACAAAGCCTATGCCCATTATAAAAAGCTGAAAATTGACAGTAAAACCAAGATGCTGACCTTTAGTGATGGCCTGACCCTGGAAAAAGCCTGGGCGCTACACAACTACTTTAAAGACCGCTTTCAGGTCAGTTTCGGGATTGGCACCAACCTGACCAATGATATGGGACAAACCCCGCTGAATATTGTGTTAAAGCTGGTGGAATGTAACCGTCAGTCGGTGGCCAAAATTTCCGACAGTCCGGGTAAAACCATGACTGACAACGACACCTTCCTCGCTTATTTGCGTCAGGTGTTTGATATTCAGGAATAAGCAAAAATACAGGCCAGGTTCAGCCGATGCTGGACCTTGCCATCTCCCTGCTGGCGCGTTGACCTCTATCCATGTTTCTGCGCAAGGAATGCAGAAATTCAGGATAATCCTAAAAATGACTTGTGCTAACATCAGGGACAAGGATAGTGATAAAACATACAACCACGATGAATGATGCCACGATCAATTTCGGTCTGTTGATTGAAGCCGAAGACCTGGTGCCCTATTTAGGCAGTGAAAAATTACGTATTGTCGATTTAAGCCGCAACTCGGTCTATGAACAGCTGCATATTCCACATGCGCTACATGTAAAGCCAAAACTATTGCTGCGTCAGGAAGAGTATGCTTCGGGTTTATTGCCGGAGCAGGACGGCCTCGAAGAACTGATCCGCTATTTAAATATTTCCCCTGAGCATCATGTGGTGGCCTATGACGATGAAGGCGGAGCCTGGGCCGGGCGTTTGCTGTGGAATTTACATTGTTTAGGTTTTGAAAACACTAGCCTGCTCAATGGCGGGATTCATGCCTGGCTGGCGGCCGGTCTGCCGACCTCGTCGGAGCTGCCGAGCTTTGCGCCGGTTGAGCATTTGGTGCCGGTACAGCTGAATGATCAGTATCAAATTCAATATGATGCGTTATTAGAGCAGGTACAAAGTGCTGAACTGCAACTCTGGGATTGCCGCACTGCAGAAGAATATAGCGGACAGCGACTGGCGGCGCGACGCGGCGGTCACATGCCGGGCGCCCGACATTTCGAGTGGAGTACTGCCCTTGACCGCGAAAATCATTTAAAATTGCATCCGCTAGAACGCACGCAGCAACGTCTGGAACAACTTGGCTTTGATTTAAGCCAACCGGTGGTGGTGTACTGCCAGTCTCATCATCGTTCCGGTCTGGCCTATATTCTGGGCCGTTTACTGGGTTGGCCAATCCGGGCGTATGCAGGTGCGTGGAGTGAATGGGGCAATCGCCTCGACAGTCCTATCATTACCGGAGAGTTGCCGTCTTGAGCCTCACATCTCGTTTAAAAAAACAATTATTTATTCAGGCCCAGCGCGTGGTACCCCAGCACCAGTTGTCTCGTGTGGTGGGTAAAATTGCTGCCAGTGAACACCCGATGGTGAAAAACGCAGTAATTCAGGCATTTAAAATGCAGTACGGAATTGATATGTCGATTGCCGAGCAAGGCAATGCCCTGAAATTCAAATCCTTTAATGAATTCTTTACCCGTGCCTTAAAAGATGGGGTGCGTGTGGTCGATGCCGATCCGAACAGCATTGTTTCTCCGGCTGATGGCGCGATTTCCCAGCTGGGTAAAATTGAAGATGGTGCAATTTTTCAGGCCAAAGGCCAGAACTTTACGGTTGAAAACCTGATTGCCGATCCACAGCTGGCCGAGCCGTTTAAAAATGGCCAGTTTGCCACTGTGTATTTATCACCGCGGGATTATCACCGGGTGCATATGCCATTTGCCGGTACCTTAACTGAAACTCTGTATGTACCGGGCGAGCTGTTTTCAGTGAACCAGACCACGGCAGAACATATTCCGGGACTGTTTGCCCGTAATGAACGCATGGTCTGCCTGTTTGATACCGAGATGGGCCGGATGGCGGTGGTGCTGGTGGGTGCCATGATTGTGGCCGGTATTGAAACGGTTGCCACCGGCAAGGTCAAACCATCGGGCCGTTTGGAGCTGAACCAGCATGACCTGTTCCTGGAAAAAGGCGCCGAATTAGGCCGTTTCTATCTCGGTTCTACCGCAGTGATTTTATTTGAACAGGATAAAATGCAGTGGGATGCGCAGTATCAGGCCAATTCTCTGGTGGAAATGGGCAAAGCCATGGGTCATCGCCTCTAAGCTGTTTGTATTGAAATGAAAAATGCCCGGATTAATCCGGGCATTTTTATGGGTATTCGGTTTAAAGGCTATACAGCCGTTCTTTGGGAAAGACGGCCTTAAAGGTTGAGCCGCTATTTTCTTTGGACTCGACTTCTAAATGGGCATTGTGCTGCATCAAGACATGCTTGACGATGGCCAGCCCTAAACCGGTACCGCCGGTCTGACGGCTACGCGCGCTATCTACCCGATAAAAACGTTCGGTTAGACGCGGCAGATGTTTCGGATCAATCCCGATGCCGGTATCCTGCACGCTAAAATAGCCATGCTCGCCATCATCATGCCAGCCAATGGTAATGGTGCCGCCTTTCGGGGTGTATTTGATGGCGTTGGTAATTAAATTGCTAAAGGCACTGGCCAGTTCCATATCGGAGCCAATCAGGTCGCAATGACTGTCGATATCCAGATTCAGGGTATGGCCATAATCAATATTGTAGGCATGCGCATCATCAAACAGCTGGTTCATCAGACTTGGCATGTCAATAATCTGGTTTTTAGCAATGGTCTTTTCATTTTCCAGACGCGACAGCAGCAGCAGGTCATTGACCAGCGCATTCATACGCCGGGTTTGCGACTGCATCTGTTCAAAGGCACGTTTCCAGCGCGGATTCATGTCTTCCTGGTCGGTAAAGGTTTCAATATAGCCACTCAGTACGGTCAGCGGGGTGCGTAATTCGTGCGAGATATTGTCGACAAAGTCTTTGCGCATCTGTTCCAGATTGTGCATCCGGGTCATGTCATGTGCCACCAGCAGGCGGCTTTCGCCACCAAAGCGGGTCATTTTGACCTGCACATAGTGTTCATCCAGCACGGTCGATTTGATTTTCAAGCCATCTGGTGCCTGATCAATATGATGAAAATATTCAATAAATGCCGGTTGGCGCAAAATGGTTAAAATATTGCGACCACGATCCAGTGGCTGAATGCCGAGCAGGCGCTCTGCTGCCGGGTTCCACCATTCGATCTGATGGTTATCATCAATCAGCACTACCGCTTCGGCCAGGGCCACTAGTGACGACTGAGCGCGGTCAATCAGCCCGACCATTTCGGCCTGGACAATACGTTCCTGACGCTGCGAGCGGTAGACATTAAATAATAAAGCCCCCCAAATGCCATGCAAATTGGGGGGAACATCATAGGGACGGTTGGCAATCCAGTCATTGACCAGATAGAGGGAGCGCATTTGGGTGGCGAAAAACGCCAGAAAGCCAATAAAAATACAGATCCAGAACTGTTCGATCCCGAGACCAATAAAACCTGCAATTACTAAAAAAAAGATCAGTAAACGGAGATCTTGTTTGGCAAAAGTCCACAAACTGCTGTAACGGACATTCTTGTGGTCACGGGCCAGTTCGGGGACAGGGTATGGTTCATACATAAAAAGCGATTAACCTAAGGCGACATCCGCACGGGTTGAGAAACGGTATCCAGTGCCACGAACCGTTTGTACAAAGCGGTCTGCGCCAAATGGCTCCAGCACCTTGCGTAAACGACGAATATGCACATCAATGGTACGATCCTCAATATATACGTTGCCACCCCAGACCTGGTCAAGTAGTTGTGCACGGGTATAGGCACGTTCCGGATGCGTCATAAAGAAGGCCAAAAGACGATATTCGGTTGGACCCATGTCCAGAATGTTGTCGCCAAAGCTGACGCGCTGGCTGACCGGATCTAGAATCAGGCCGTTGGCATCAATGGTTTTTTCACCATTCAGGGCATTGGCACGGCGCAGTACGGCTTTGATGCGTGATACCAGCTCACGGGTAGAAAACGGTTTGGTCATGTAGTCGTCGGCACCGGCATCCAGACCCTGAACCTTGTGGTCTTCTTCACCGCGTGCAGTCAGCATGATCACCGGAATTTCCGCCAGGTTTTCATCACGTTTTAAACGACGACATAAATCAACACCGCTGACACCGCCAGGCATCATCCAGTCCAGCAAAATCAGTGCCGGGCGTTGATCGACGATCATCTGATGCGCCTGTTTGGCATCTTCGGCCTGTAAGCAATGAAAGCCGGCCATATCCAATGAGGTATGGATCATCTCTCGGATTGGAAGTTCATCATCGACAATTAAAATGTAGTCATCTTTCACAACGCAATACCCTATAAGTGAACGGTGAACCGTTTATATTTATGACAGGCTTATTACAAAGATTAATTATGACAGTATCATTGCAGAAAGGGCAGACAGCGCTATTTTCGCAATGTTTTGTGACAATTTTTTGTACAGAATGGGCTGAATCCGGAATTCATTTAAAAAAATTTAAATAAAAGATTCAAATATTTAATTTTTCTTGCAGTTTGATGACAGGGATTCAGGCTTTTTTGCTACTTTCTGGCTCCGCTTCGGAAAAATGTTCGAGCAGGGAAATGAACACCACGCTACAGGCGCTGAGCACTTCATCCATTGACTGCTTAAAGCCGCTCATGACCCAGCGGATGGCAATTTGGGTGACATAACCGTTCAGGCCGCTGGCAATTAATGACAGTTCGCATTCTGAATGCTGCAGGTTTGGCATCATTAGCATGACAAAGGCCTGAATCATGCGGTCAAAGCGCGCCATGCTTTCCTGAATGGTGGCCTGGTTGTGCAGTTCCTGTACAAGCATGGCATCAATATAAATAATCCGAGCCATCTGCGGGTTGTCTTTGAGCGTAGTCAGCAGGGCAGTTAAACCGGCTTCAATCATTTTTTGCGGATTGGTCGAGGCCTGCATGATGGCCTGCATCACATTGTGTTGCAGTGCATCAATCAGCTGTAAAAAAATGGTCTGGAACAGGTCTTCACTTTTTTTGAAGGATTCGTAGAAATAGCGCTCGGTGAGTTTGGCCTCGGTACAAATATCTTTCACCGTGACCGCAAAAAAACCATGCGTGCCATAGGCGTGCAGGCCGGCTTCAATCAGTTTTTCCCGGCGTAGCTGTTTGCGCTCGCTCAGCGATAATCCTTTAAATTGGCGCTCTTTATTTTGGGTATTCTGCGCATTTGGGGGAGCGGGGTGTTGTGCTTCGGTCATAGTAAAAAGGCCAGTTCACATCCTATATTGCTATAGATTAACAAGATTTTGCGCTAAGTGCGAAGTTTGGCATTCAGATTTGAACGCAGCAGACAGAAATCTGCGGGCTTTTGCGTTGACAATGATTATTGTCAAAATTATATTTGAGTGGTGAAATTGAAGTGCGCTGCCATGCCTGAGGGACGCAGCCAGACCATCCATAAAAAGGAAGCGGAATGAAAAATTTTAAAAATAAAGTCGCGGCGATTACCGGAGCAGGTTCAGGCATTGGCCAGCAGCTGGCCGTCTTATTGGCCCAGCAGGGCTGTCATTTGTCTTTAAGTGATGTCAATGAAGAAGGCCTGGCTAAAACCAAAGCCTTGCTGAGTGATTATAACGTGCGAGTGACCACGGCGCAGGTGGATGTGGCAGATCGGGCGGCTATGAAGCACTGGGCTGAACAGACCGTGCAGGATCATGGCTCAGTCAATATGATTTTTAACAATGCCGGGGTGGCCTTAGGATCGACCGTTGAAGGCGCCTCTTACGAAGACCTGGAGTGGATTGTCGGGATTAATTTCTGGGGCGTGGTGCATGGCACCAAAGAATTTTTGCCGTATATCAAACAGACTGGTGATGGCCATATTGTCAATATTTCCAGCCTGTTCGGGATTACTGCGCAGCCGACCCAATCGGCCTATAACGCGACCAAATTTGCGGTACGTGGTTATACCGAGTCGTTACGTCAGGAACTGGATATCCAGAACTGTGGCGTGAGTGCGCTGTGTGTGCATCCGGGCGGGATTCGGACCAATATTGCCAACGCCGCGAAAATGAATGACAGTCTGAGCAGTCTGGGCATGAATTCAGAAAAGTCGATACGCTCTTTCAATAAATTATTGCGTTATCCGGCAGAGCATGCGGCACGCGATATTCTGGATGCGGTTTTAAAAGATAAACGCCGTTTGTTGATTGGTAATGATGCCAAAGCCATTGATTTAATTCAGCGGATTGTCCCTAGTGGCTATCAGCGGGTGATGGCGGTGGCGACCCAGCTGGGCAAAGGCCGTAAATGAATTGTATTTGAAAGAAGCCTGCGCTAAGCGGGCTTTTTTGTGGCTGTTCAGCACATTTCATTTTTTATTTATCTGAAATTCAGAATAAAACGGCTTTGTTGCACAAAGCTGTTCTTAAGGACTCCTTCGGCAATATAATTTCCAAATGAAGAAGCCTACACACAAAATCTACCGCACAACCAATTGGCCCGCATATAACAGAGCTCTCATTAATCGTGGGAATATTGCCATTTGGTTCGATCCAAAAACACAATGGTATGCAGAACCTCAAGGCAAACAAGGTCGAAGTCAAACCTACTCCGACATAGCGATTCAATGCTGTTTGAT
>NZ_VOXS01000016.1:0-57065 GCF_013420655.1 Acinetobacter sp. Q186-3
ATCTTTTAAAGACGGTATTCCATTTACCAAAATGAGCAGGTAGATCACGCCATGGACTGCCTGTACGGGCAATCCATAGGACTGCTTCTAAAAATAATCGATTATCTTTTCCACTACGACCTCGATCAATCACTTTACCTAGGCAAAAAGGTTCCATTTTTGCCCATTGGGCATCAGTAAGTATGTATCTATCCATAGTACTATTATAAATTAATCAGTAGCCTTTGTTAATTCTCAACAAGCCCTAGTTTCTTACCCAAAAGAATAGATGATATTAGTGCAGATTATGTAGAAGTGGATGATCTAATAGATACAGTTTTTGGAGTGAAAGATACTTATAGAGGACGGGCTGGTCAACGAGAAGTTGTTATCAAAACTCTCAAAAATACTCCAATATTTAAAGAGTTTAAGAATGGGGCGGAAAAAAGAAGATATTATTTAAAAGATGATATTGATACTTTCATTAAAGGACAAGCTAATTATAATTCTGAATTTCCAATAGATCATGTTTTTAATTATGAGGGTAAGATAGAGAAAATAAGTTTTGAAAATTTACTTTTTATTCACGAATTTAGGTCAGCTACCTTGCAGAGAGCATTTATAAATAAGACCAATATAATTCCATTAAATGTAAATCTTGTGAATAGTTTTTTAGGTAATACTTTAAGTGTATCTGTCTTTAAAAAATATAATTTATTGGAAGATGAGAACGAACATTCAAAATTAACTACCCATATTCCACGCCATAATATTAATACCTTTCTAGCTTTGACCGGACTCGCTGAGCACTTACAAGCAATGTTAATGGGTCGCGTAGATATCAAGCAAAATCAGCATTATCAGCATCTAGCTCTAAAACAACGTAAAGTAGCAGCTAGTATCCTAGATAAGCATGAATTGACACTTTATAAAGAAGTAGAAGAGTTCAAGCCAGAATATCCAGTAGATGCAATTAAGAAAGATGGATTAATGTATTTTTCAGATCAATTAGATCTTGAGAAGAATCTAAAGATGAACTTACAGACTTTCGATTCAAAAAATGAAGTCGCAAGTTATATAAAAGATTCTTTTTTTGATGAATATTTTGAAGATATTGCTGAGTCATTTAATGAATTAGTAAAAGAAGATCAATCCCTAGCAAACTCATTAATTCAGCGCCATGCCTGTTTACACCCCTTGCCTTTTGGAGGCTGTATGCGTGAAGTGACTGTTCATGATTGCCCTAAACGCCTTGCATGCCAATCAGGTGGTCAATGCGGCAGCTTCGCTTTAACAGGCCGTAAAGGTGAATTAGAAACATTGAAACTTATTTTAAATAGATTATTGCTACAGTTTGAAAGTATCGAACAATTAGTAGCTCATGACTCTACTTATGATGAAATGCTTGAAGATTTACGCCAGAAGATTCTTTATTTAACCGGTTTGAAAGAAAAGGCATTAACTAGACAGAATAATTTAACGCCTATATCAATTTTCTCTTATGGGGATCAGCTTAGTAAATTACCGAGTACTTTAAGTGAGTTATTTGCCATAGAGCAGCAAAAAATAGAGTCAAAGGAAGTTTAGTATGTTACGTGGCAAACAATTAGATGAAGTGATCGAACAAGAATTGCAAATGATGCTGATAGAAGGTTTTGAGAAATCCCCTATCTCACATAAAACATTGCATGATCGATTAACAAATAAAGGGTATATATCTGGTGGTTTAAGTACCCTAAGCTCTGCTGAACGCAAAAAATTAATCAGTCTTTATATGACCGAGCAAATTTCGCCCTTGAACCTGAAGGCTAAGGATCAACAGCTTTATGTGAATAAAAAAACACGACAAGCACTTACTAATACCAATAAAAATTTACGGACTCAAGTTGATGAACTTGAATTACAACTTCATCAAAATACTGAAACTCTGATAGATATTATTGAGGAAGTAAAGCTACGAAGCAATTTGAAGATTGATCATCTACTAGCTCCACATCTTCTGAAAAAGTATTTATCACGGGAGTAGATTTTTAGGATCAATATCTAAGGTCTGTGAAATTTGATAAAGTTTTTCAACAGTTATATTAACTTCTCCCCTTTCAATTCGGCCTAGATAGCTACGATCAATTGCTGTTCGTAATGCCAACTGTTCCTGGCTAATCGATTTACTTTTCCGAGTTTCTCTTATTTTAGTGCCAATTGATATTGCTAGTTCCTGGTTCATAGTTAAACACCATAAATACCAGAACTATCAAGAATTGAAGTGTTTTAATCCACGGACTATAATCCTCATTTTTTAGTGTGCTATTTATGGAAATTCAGAATTTACCGCTGTTCAGGGAACTTTCGTCAGTTCTTTGTAGTTATAAGATCGAATCTTGGCAAACTAAGGATTTTTGGGAAAAAGTTAAGCTTTTAAACGTGTCTGATAACAATATAAATTACCAAAGCGTTTATCGATTGATAGTTCGATTAGCTAATGAAGGATATTTGGATATTGATTTCGAAAAAAGTAAATATAATCTAACAAAATACAATGAAAATAATAAATTACAGGAATTTCGTTCAGCATTCTGTTTTGGCTCACTGACGATACTTAAAAAGATAAGTTCAGAAAAATTGAAATTTGAAAGTGAGCTTATTTATTTAGAAGAAGAAATCGATGTTTTAGAAGAATTAAAAGATCAATTTCCTGATATTCAAACTAAAATCGAACAGCTAATAGACTTGAAAATACATAGAATTAAGTGCTTAGAAATAAAAGTGCGTGCAATAATTTCATTAATTAATTATTTATCAAAGTCTTAATCTGTAGAAAAGTACCTGCCATCAAAATCAATCATCTTCAAAACGTCAAATTATGTCGTCTAAGCAACTATACATATAGACAATTCTTTTTTGATTAATTAATAATCAGTTTTATTTAATCACATTAGGAGAAAAGATGAAAGATAGCTTTATGGAATGGTTATATTTTCACGGAGAAATTTTAGAAAAATATAGGTCTCCCTACTTTATCTGGGTAATCGGCATTATATCTATGCTTGTAGCACAACATTTTTATCCTAAAGTTATAAATGTGATCTACAACTTTCAATTCTTTGGACAGTTCCCTTTTAAACCAATAATAGAGACTAATATCAATTATGTTATACATGGTATGTGGTTAATACCTTTGGTAGCCTTAGGATTCTTTATAGTTCTTGGTATTCAAATTCATCAGAGAAATATAAAAAGAGTTTATAGGTATTAATATAATGCAGCCCTGTACGTTTTGATGTACAGGGCTGTTTTAAAATTAACTGTTCATAGATAAAGATTGGTCTAAAACTTCAAGAATTTTTTCAAGTTCTTGTCGCGATCCACAAGAGTAACCATTTCTTCTACTTTGTTGTTCTAATAAACCTAATGCTTCAGGATTCTCTATGAGGTATTCAACCAATTCTAATGGTGTGAATCCAGCATGATCTTTTTCCCGAAGTTGTTTCGGCACTAATTCTACTAACTTCTCGACAGCATAAATATTTCCAGACCAACAAGCAGTATGTAACGGTAATCTTCCATCCATTGTTTTCAAATTCCAATCAGAAGACTCTGTACAGAAAGTATCAAAAACTTTTGGAAATCTAATTTTACAAGCTGTATGTAATGCCGTCATACCTTGATAATTTTGAATATTCGCATCGGCTCCAGCTACTAACATCTGTTCAACTAACAACGTTTCACGAGCCTCGACAGCCAACATTAATGGTGTTTGGCCTTTTAGATCAGGAATATTCAGTTGTTTTGGATATTTTTCAAAAATATCTTTTAAAAGGGTCTCCCAAACTTCTAATATCTTCGCATCCATCACTTTTTGAGCTTTAAGAAATAGTTTCAGCATCAGCATGAGCATTGAGTTGCCTTCAACGTCAGGCAGATTAGATTTGAACAAAGCTTTATTAGAGTTTAGCCAATCCTTCAATCCTGCTAAATTATTTTGTTCTAGCAAAGGAAAAAGTTTATCCAAAGCTGGTTGTACAAGAGTTTGACCAAGCGGTTGTTGAGGCTTGACTCCAGGATATGGTTTATAAAGGTCTTCCCAGAAATAAGAATGAGCCCAACGTGCTACTTCTTCTATAGAAGGAATTTGATCACTTTCTATCATTCCACCACTAAGCATTTCACGATAATATTTTTCGTGATTGTTCGTGATAAGTTTTTGATTCGCTACCGCTATAGCTAGACAATCTCTTGCAATTTCTCCAGTTATTAGACCATAACTACATTTAAAACTTTCTTCCAACGCCTCTCTGAAATATTGTGATGCCTCGCCAAAATTATTTTGTGCCAATAAGTGTTTAGCTTTGTATTGCAAAATGGCAAACTTCCATAAATCATATCCTTCGGTTTTTTCTGCTTCATCAAGTAAAGCGTCAACCTTATTTTTGCAATCTTTAGGTCTGTTTTTACTTTCACCATTTAAATAGTAAGCAAGCTCTGGAATAACAACTAGAATTTTCTCGAAAGGCGTATTAGCCAATTCCCTCATACGCTTAGCGGTCATTTCTTTCAAGCGAATAGGTAGATCTGTTGACTGAGCTACGCCACTTACTACCCAATAATTCTGCTCATTTTGTAAAGCTCTCCATGGTGAGCTTTGTTGCATACGAGCTTTTAGCTCTTGAGTTTTGGTTTGTTCCTCATAAAAGTGATGCAGTTTACGTACAGTGCGTTCAGCAATTTCGGCACATGATTTCGGATCATGACCAATCACATCATCAAGTACATCACTTGCATTGATACGGAAGCTATAGCTCAGATAGGTTGCTAGCTCATCAATAGCTGTTTCTTTACCAGAGGGTAAAATTGAAAGAAATATGCTTTGTTTATCCCATTCAGGTAACTGAGCCTCAAACCACATATCTTCTGCCAATTCACCTTTATCGCTACAATTTCTCCATGCCTCAACAGTTAGGTTATAAACGCCTTTATATAATGCGAATAGTTGTAGGACTTTGTTTTTTTGGGGGGCAATACAATACTTATCTACATCAGGACATTGAGATTTGACTAAACGCTGATAAATATCCTGCACTACACTAGCAATAATAAGTCTTTGGCGAATAACTTCTATAGAAGGTGCTGAATAGCGATTTAATAAGCATTCAATTAATCTAATTTTTTCTTTTTCATTTACATTCCCCTGCAAAATATCGGTAAGGATTTCCTCAGACAAAGGAATTTCAAATTTAAGCTTTTGAGCATTTAGTTCCTTTTTGTTGATAAAAGCTAATGCTCGATTAAATTGCTCATCAAGAGTGATAGTTTCATCTAGGGTAAAGGCACCTGCAAAATCTAAACTTAGCCCATCTGGGAAATATTCATAAATAGAGCTGTAACGAATAGTATTTGTACCATTCTTCCAGTTATAGAGAGAACGTCTTAAATTTTGAATGTCTATATCTAAGCTCTGGTTGGCAATATTGTCTACATCTGTTCCTAATAGATCTGTTAACCAATCAATCACTTGTGGCACAGGTAGAATTAGCTTCTTATCACCATCACTTTCAACCACCTCTGGTAAATACCAGAAACGACCACCTGGCATACCTTTATCAAAAGGGGTCTCAATAGCTTGGAATGCCGAAAATCGTGCTAAACCTGGCACTAAAAAATGCGTTAAAAGCATCCAGTTAATTTGTTTTTGATCAGCATTAAATGACCACGTTTTGAGCTCAAGACTTTTATAGAAATTGGCAATATTGGTGAATGATTGCCAAATGGCATCAAAAGACTCAGGGCGAACATTGAGTTTTTCAAAAATAGATAAAATAATTGTTTTCATCATATCAGATTGCTTACTGATACTGATTTTTCCAGTGGCAAATTTATTCTTTTGAACTGTCGAATATGAGGTATTACCACCAAGACTTTGATGGATTTCTAACAGTACTGATTCAATTTTTGGTAAAGTGCCCATGTTATAAGTGTATCCAGAATTAATTTGAAGACATCTTATCGATTTATCTACGAAACAACGATGAAAAAAGATGTCTCCCCCCTAGCGATGTCTTAATCTTTTAGAGTTATAATTTTTTTTCACAAAACTAAAATGATTAAATATTAATCCTTGAAAAATTAAAAAAAGACCTTAAATTATTAAAATTAATAATTATTTTATGGTGGTTTTACGTGTCTTTAGAGCCAGGTGGTTTCGCTGAAAAAATTGGAAATCGTTATGAATCATCTTGGATCACATACCAATTATTAAGACTACTGGACGAAAAAATTTCCTTTGTTCAAGTTGAACCATTGGGTGATGATGAAGATGCTGTAGATGTCATTGTTGGTAATCTTGATGGCTCTAAAGAACATCACCAATGTAAAATTGGAGAAAAATCTGTTGAAGCTTGGACAATTGCAACGCTTGAGTCTAAAGAACTCCTAACTAAAGGTTTTGAGCACATCTTGTCTGGTTCAAAATCCTATAAAGTTATTTCAAGAATTGGTTTTAGACTACTAGAAGATATCTTTGAAAGTGCTTTAAATAGTACAGGCTCTGGCTCAGAATTCTTTGAACATCAAATTAAAGAGATAAGCCAAGACCGAATAAAGTTGTTTAATGAATTATGCAAAAAACTCAGCTTAGACCAATCAAAATCTGATGATTTAGACAAAGCTCTACAATTTTTAAAATGTTTTGAAATTAGACTGTTCAATGAGGATGATACAGATCATGAAATCTGCAAATTGCTCGCTGAAAAATTAGTCTTTGAGCCTCCTATTCAGCTAGTTCATTTCCTACAAACTTATCCAGTAAAATGTAACAAACTCAGAGAAAAAATTACCACTCATCTGTTAAAAAAAGATTTAGAAACTCATCAATTCTCTTTCAGACCATCTCCAAGTGATCCACATACGTCTGATGTAATAGTAACGCTAAACCAGGAATTTGATCAGTCAATCGAACCTTATCTCATATCACAGAATAATATTTATCGAACTGAATTCACTACTGTATTGGAAAGTGTTAACAGTAGTCCTATAACGTTAATTAAAGCAGATGCAGGCGTAGGAAAAAGTGCATTTTTACTGGACTTAAAGAAGCATTTCATTCAATCAGGGGCAATTGTTCTTCCTATTCGACTTGATAGAAGAGTTCCAGAGAAAAATATCAATCAATTTGGAGAGGACTTAGGTTTTCCTTGCTCTCCAATTTACTGCCTAGAAAAGTATAGTCAAGGGCAAGAAGTTATTGTTATTTTAGATCAATTAGATGCCTTGCGTTGGACTGCTCTTCACTCATCAAATGCATTGGATATATGCATTAAAATGGTTACAGAAATTCTTTTACTACGCCAACATGCTAGCGCCAATATAAAAATTATTGTGGCAACTAGAAATTTTGAGCTCGAAGATGATTTACGTCTAAAAAATTGGATCAGTACAATTAACAATGATGTCAAACAAATAGAATTAAAACTCTTTGAGTCAGATCAAATCAAGCCGTATATTAGCCAGTTTGAAGACTACGATCAGTTAAGCAATGAGCAGAAAAATATTTTAAAAATACCTTTATGGTTAGGAATTTACATTAACTTGGCCAATTATTTAGGTAAGGCTCCTACATTTTCAACCAAATTGGATTTGATCAAATTTTTCATTGAAGATCGTTTTAAACAACTCAATGAACATCCTGGTATTCCTATAGTCGATAGCGATAGGTTTTTCCATGAAGTTATACTTTTGATGAATCAACTCAACAAATTAAGTATTCCTTCAACTCAACTACCTGACGGATCATCAGAAATTAAAAATGCTATGGTTTCTGTTGGATTGCTGTCTGAACAAAATAGAGAAATTAGTTTTAGGCATCAAGCAATTTATGATTACGCAATAGGGAAAAAGCTATTTTCTCTTGGTCTTAGTTCAACCGAAGATTTCTTAACTGAATTAGGTGCAAGAAATCAACAAACGTTATTGAAACGTGAACATCTTAGATATGCACTTGCACTGTTATATGAAGCAGATGAAAGAAAATTCTGTAATTGTATTGAAGCGGTCCTTTATCATCCTGAAATTCGCTTTCATTTAAAATCACTCGTATTTAGTGTATTGCGCCATATAGAAAACTTTAAAGCTCCTCTCAAAAAGCTGATTAATAAAATTATTAATGATGCTGAACTCGCCCCTCATTTTATAAGGTTAAGCTGCAATGGAACTCCTGCTCTCATCCAATATCTATCAGAGAGTCATTATCTAAGTGATTGTTTAGAACAAGATGGAGAGACACAATCTAGAGCTTTAGAACTTCTAAGTTCAGTATCCGATAAAGCTCCTGCCATTTTAATCAATGAGTTGTCTAGGTTTGTGAATCAATCACCTGAGTGGAATCAGAGAATATATAACTGTTTATGTTGGAATATGAAAAGTGATTCGGATGAGCACTTTGATTTTCGTATGCAGTTGATTAAAAATGGTGCTAGTAGTCATTATATTTTCTGGGATGACTTAACTAAACAACACCCATTAAGAGCTTTGTATCTATTAGAGCTTATGTGTGATGAAGAACTACACATAAGATTAAATTCTAGAGAAAAATGGTCTGATTACAATACGGAAGGTTTAGAAAAACTTACGGAAACTCATCCACAAGAAATACTCAACACCTTCTTACCTATCTTGAATACTTTCTTCGCTTACAGCAAACAGGATGAATATTGTGACATTTATAAATGGTCACATGAATATGGAACTAGAAACACGTTAGAAGAATTTATTTTCAAGTGTCTGTTTCAGATAATAATTAAAGCTTCAAAAAATGTTGCTTCAGAACCTGCTCAATTATTCCAATTACTCAGATCATATCAAGATAATACTAATTTAATTTTTAATCGTATATATGCAAATGTACTTCTAAATTTAGACGTTCAATATGCTGATGACGTGATCAAGTGGTTATTAGCTAATCCAAATCAAAAATTTAAACTAGGAAATGACAATAAAGAACCAATTTGGAAGCTAACAGGAGAATTAATTAAAAAATTCTCACCGCACTGTAGTCAAACGAACTTTGAACAACTTGAAAGAACAATATATTACTTCTCTCCTGATTATGAGTTAGATCAAATCAAATGGCGTTTAGAAGCTACTCGTAAAAATTACTATACTCCTTATTGGGGAAAGACCCAATACCACTTATTACCTAGATTAGATCCATCAAAAATTTCTAATAGAACTAGGCAGTTAATCGCAGTTGTTAGTCGCAAATACGAGAAATACACAGAGGATGATTTTTGTCATAGATTTGATAGCATAGCAAGGATTGTAACCTCCCCTCTAAAAAACATATTCAGACTTTCACATAAGGCTTGGAAAAAGCTTATTACTAGTGATCCTCGTAGGTTTAATGAAAATAGATTCCGAAAAGACGGTAGCGAAGCAAGTATTCATCAATTTTCTAATGCTTTCGAAAGAGCAGTAATTAGTGCTCCTCAACGTTTTGCGGAGTTTGCTTTAACATTACCTGTAGATATACCTCAAGATTACATTAATGCCTTGTATAATGGGCTTAGAGAAAATGATCCTAGTCGAGTTCCAGAGGAGTTGAAAGAAACATGGGAGCCTTGCCCTATTGAGTTAATTGAACAGGTAATCAATCATTTTTCATCAACTGAATATTCTAGAGCTCTCCAAAGCTTGCTCTCTGCCAAGGTCAAACTGTTGTCCCCTCAATATATAACCTTATTAGAAGATATTGCTAAATTATCAGTTGATCCTTTACCAGGCAAATTAAATATTCATACAATAGGTCATGCTGATCAATTAGATGAAATATCGAGCCATGATCTAAGAAGCAATACCATTAATTGCACTCGAGGCTCTGCATATACAGGTCTTGCTAGTAAATTTTGGGATGATCAAGATTATGCACTTTCGCATAAATATCTCATTGAGAATGCACTGAATGATGAGCATGCAGCGGTTAGAATGGCAACTGCTGACCTGCTATTACCTATGTATAATTATGATAAAGACTATGCTTTCGAGAAGTTTATAGAACTATGTCAAAAAGACATTAGAAATACTCTAAGTTATGGCTATCACTATTATTTCAATAATGCTTTTACAGGTCAGTATAGAGAGTCATTTTTATCTCTTGTCAAAACTATGCTCGAATCTAAGTATGAAGATGTGAGAAAAGAAGGTCATAAACAAGTTGTTGCTCGCTGGCTATTCAATGATTTATTTGAGGCAGAACTTCAACTAGGACTTGAATCAAAAAATGTAGAAAGCCTTTTGGGATATGCTTCTGTCATAAATCAACTATTGGGAGATGATACCAAAGGTTATGACCATTCAAATTTAAAAGCTATCTTTGAAATATTAGTCAATTCAGAAAATGAAGATATTTTAAAAAAGATGGGAAGATTCTTTAATCAACGGTTCTGGTCAAAAAGATATGCCCGAGAGTTTTTTGAAATTTATGTACAGTCAAAAGCATTAAATCATAATATTTATAATGTCTTACACTCAATAGAAGAAAGCTCTATAGGTATGGCTCAATTTAGTGATCTCATCATTATCATGACTCAAAATATTCTTAAGTTAAAAACTCAAGATTTAATGAGTAATTTAGATACAGATGCCATCACAAGAGTCATTCAGCAATTATATGATCAAGCAGAAAATGATCAAGATGATGAAACACTGAGTTACTGTCTGGATACGTGGGATGAGCTTTTGGCTAGTAATCACTCATTCATAAGAAATATGACAGATAAACTAGACACAGGATTACTTACATAATTAGCAGACCACATATAACATTTAAAATAATTTTTGAATACAAAAAAGAGCCAGTATCAAATAAAAGTAGGTTCTTTTTCTATTTTTATATTTAATTTATTGGTTTTTAAAAAATGAACCATACCGAGGATTTTAAATGTTACTTTAGGTGGTAGTATAAATATACACTTCTTAAGCAGGATTTGGGTTATTTATAAAATGGTATTAACTCGCAAAAAAAATTGATTAAAAACTTCTTTTTTTAAAAAACTGGATAGAATTAATGAGTCCCAGGAGTTAGGAGTTTGAAATTTTTCATTTTCACGTTTTAATTGATTATGAATAATTTTTCTTAATTGTTGTTTAGATAAGCTAGTTACTATGGAGTCTAAGGCAAAGATACAAGTTTGAGGTGTATCATATAAGGATTGAAGACGTGTTCTCATTTCATTTTCAAAACCATCAACACATTTAAGAATGTGATTTACAAGGTGAGACTCTATTAACTTATAGTATGGGTGATTAGGTTTAATGTTCATTTTAATACCCCTATAATTTACACTGTCATTTATTATTAAAAAATCAATATAATACAAGCGATTTTCAAGAAAATCGAAAAATTGCGGATGATAAATCATACTAATATTTTTATTTTTTGAAAAATTACATTTACATGCAGGAATAAGATTTTTAGAAAATATACTAAACTCTGGATAAATATCTTTAGGTAAAAAATGGTCTAAAGTCCCAGCTGCAGGACTGCCACACAAACTACAAACTTTGTAGCTAGTTGTTTTTCTATATTGCTTGATATAATTTAAAGAGGATAATTTTGAAGAATAGAGACTTTCAAAAATTTGAGCTCTTTGTTTATGAAAATATGGTATTTTAGGTAAGTTGCTTAATTTTTGTTTTTCTGCAAAAGAAATATACATTCTATATCTATGTTTTAAAAAGAAGTCTTCTCTATCCTTTAAATTAACTACTAATTTTGATGTGGATAAATAAAGATCATTGAGAATAGAAATATCATCAATTCCTAAATTAACTTTTTTCATTTTGCAGCTTCATATATATACGATCAATGGTTTCTGATGATAAAATTTTACCATATTTATCAATAAGTTCTATGAAAGATTTTTGTGTATACCTTTCAATTTCCACAATTTTTTTAATAACAGACTCCTCGTGTTCTAATGGTGATTCAAAGCCAAATATAAAATATGATAATGAATTAAGATTTGCACCAAAAGTATTAAAAGAGGGTTTCTCTAATTCAATTTTTTCGTCATTTTTTCTAAAAACAACAATATTCTCTTGAAGAGAATTTTTAACCAAGTATATAGAGTGAGTAGCTGTAATAGCTATGCAGTATAATCGATTGGTAAAATAGCAAACTATTTCTGAAAAAATGGAAATAAAATTTGGGTGTAGAAAGCTTTCTGGCTCATCAAATAAAAATAATATATTATTTTTATACTGACTAGTGATATGAAGTAAATTAAAAATAAGATTTATGAAAAAATTCTCGCCAGAACTAAGATCATAAAAGTTTGAACCATTTTTTATTTTAAATCTATTATAACTTGCTATTTCTTGAATTTTTTCAAGAGTATTTTGCTCACCACTATTAAATTCAACTAAATCTTTTAACGATAAATAGGAGCTTTTGTCTTTATAAAGAACTATTTTTTTCATAAAATTAATGTTATTTATAAGATCAATTAAAATATCAAAATCATAGTCTTCAAATCTATTTTTATCAAATCTAAATCTAATAATTGAATGAAGGATTTCTATGTTTTTTTTAGATTTAGTTAAATTAACATGATTTACATTTTTTATATTTTTTGAGAAAGAATTTGATTTATCAGATTGAGAAAAACAAGAAACACAATTAAATACTTTTTTATCTTTATACTTTAATGCTAATTTTCTTAAAGTTTGACTTTTTCCAGATCCATTCCTTCCAATCATAATAAAATGTTTAAAAGGTAGAAAATTCAAATCATTACTTTTTTCATGATTTATATAAAAAAAGACTTCTTTATTTATTAAAGGATTTAGAGATGAAATTTCCCCTACATCTAGAGTAAGTGTAGATCCTAATCCCGTATAACCATACAAATAAGCTAAAAATGACTCATTAGATCTGATGAAACTCTTATTAAAAATATCACTTTGTAATAAAAAATTGAAATTTTTATCTCTATTTTTCTTCATTCTAAGAAAAGAGATATCATTTAAAGTTTTTAGAATACTATCAAATTTATCAGGAAAATAATTTTTTAATTTTTCATATTCCGCAACTGATTCTAATAAAATATATTGTTTGATGTTGTCACTCTCTAACTCCTCTTGAGTCATTGAGCTTAATGTAACAAAATTATTATTAATATATACAGTATGATATGCCTGAAATATAATTTTTTTATTTGCAACTAATAGTTCAAGCTTTACTTTTGATTGGATTCCAAAATCATTCCAAGTTGTATTTATTGGTTTAACTATACAAGAGTCTTCTGCATAGCTATTTGGCTTATCATAAAAAAATATTTTCATATGCTTTTAATAGAATCTTTTAACTAACCTGGGCTTGACATAAAATAAATAGAAAATTCTTTCAATACATAACATATTGGTTGTCAGGACAATTTTCTAAAGAAAAACTTCTGTGATAATAATACAGAATTATTTTATGTATCGGGGAATTTTTTAGAAAAATTATACCTTTACGACAAATTTTCTAAGTCATACTCATTCGAAGTAAGTAATAGACTTACATTCCTCTGGTTACACCTAATTTGCACCTATTCCATAAATAACCGAAGTTAAAAAAAGATGTCAAATCAGTGAGAATGAGATCAAACTTATTCGATTCCTCCCTTTCATATGGTCTTATGATGAAGTCTTTTTTATGGTTCTCTCTGCGTATGATCACAGGCTGTAGACAAAAGCATTGAGATACCTTCATTTTGAAGCTATCTTGTGTCTAACATTCTGCTAGTTGTAGTTCTCTTGCTGGATAACATCAGTTATTTAAGTAAATTTATGATTTCTGAGACTGAACTATTTCTGGGGTTAAACAACGACTTCCTATCAAAGTAATTACGTTTAGAGGTAAGTTGGTCTAAAACTGCCAATCCTCATAGGTTCATGAAGTAAGTTTTATAAATTATCTTACAGTTCCAAATAACTTATTAAATTTTATAAAAATATATTTAGTTTTTTTATGAACTAGACTTTAGGTAAACATAAGTTAACTAGGATGTCGGGGATTGTGCCCTATACAAACTGTATGCTGGCACAACTTCACTTGAGATATATGAGCTGTGAACTCATAATCCGATGCTTAAATACTTGTTCAAGAACTACCATTATTAAAATTAATAGTTAATGGTATAACTTAAGGCGAAAGTTCGGCCTTCGGCAGGAATTGCTAATAAAGAATTGGCATTTGTTACCGCAGCCTGTTGAGCAAATACAGTTTTGTATTGGCTATCCCAAAGATTATAAATACCAAAATCTACGCGCCCTTTTGCCATTGGAAAATGGGCTAATACATCCATAGTACTGTAGCCTTTAATATCTGCAGCACTATTGCTGTCACTCAAACCGGCTGTCTTTAATTGCTGGTCATCCTTATAGGCTTTATTGGTACCTTTAATGGCCTGTATTTGTGCACGGACACCATAGCCAGCGTCGTTATTCCATTCAGCGAATAAAGTTCCTTTGGTTGGAGAAATGGCAAAAGCATTTAATTCATGCCAATTGTCGGCAACATCTTTATACTGCCCACGTGTATAACCTAGAGTACCTCCGACCTTATAGTTTTGCATAAATGGATAGCTGACAGTCGCTTCTGCACCATATACTCTTTGATCAGCATCTACTACGTTTACAGAACGGTCAGCATTAAACTGTACCACCTGATCCGAGGTATTATAAAAGCCGGTTAAGCCAAGATTTAAGCCCGTGTCCTGATTTAAACGCCAGCCTAATTCATAGCTGTTTACTGTAATCGGTGCAATACCAGAAGTCGTTAAGGTATAAGCAGCCACATCACGCAGCACCCGTTGTACATCTGGATAACTATAACCCTGTGAGAAGTTAGCATAAACTTGCTGCGCGTCTGTTAACTCATAGACTGCACCCAAATTGAATAAAAATTTGTCCGAATGGGTGGAGTCAGCCGCCATTAAAGTAATCGGTTTACGTGCGGTTAAATAACTGTCAGTGTCTGCCTGAACATATTGATAACGCACACCGGCCTGAATATTTAGACGATCTGTTAAGGCATAATCTCCTTGGACAAATGTGCCAATATTCTGAATTTCTGTATCAGGACCGGAACCCTGTTTTTCCCCTGTAGCGGTATAAACCAGACCATTATGACTAGGTGTATAGTAATCTGCCCATTGATGGTCTTTTTCCCAGTCATAGTCGAGGCCATAAGTCAGTTTTAAATCTCGATCTGCGACCTGTATATTAGATTGAATGGTAGAACGAATACCGGCATAGTCAATATTGGATTGGCTTTGCTTTACCTTACTCCCATCTTTCGAATAGCCGTAAGGTACAAAGCGTACTTTTTCATTACGATAATATGCCTCCACATTCAAAGTCTGTCCAAGGACATCTTGATTTTGATATTGGGTATTAACGGCATAGCGCTCTGTAAAGGGCTGATTATCGAGGCTCCATCCTTTTATTGCTTTATGGGAAGGCTCAGTAACAGTTTGTAAGTAGGAATAGTCTGGTCCATATTCTGTATCCTGTTTATCTTTATAATATTGCGCCCCTACACTGAAAGTTTGCGTATCTGTTAAGTCAAAGTTTAAACGGCCATTGATGTCAAGGGTATCGGTATCCATTGTGCTACCCTGCCAAGGACTTAATGAAATACGCTCTCCTCGACCATCAAATTGAGAACCTCGGCGGGTATAATCTAGGCCTAAAAATCCATCCACTTGATCATTACTAAATGAGGCAGTTTGACCTACTTGGTAAGTTAAACCGTCACGGCGGAAATTATCGGCTGATGTGATGCCCAGCTTGGTTTGAAAACTTACGGGTTCAGATTTATCTGCGCGTTTGGTAATAATATTAATAATGCCACCCGTAGCACCTGAACCATAAATACTGGATGCGCCGGAAACCACCTCAATATGGTCAATCATATTTGGACTAATACTATTCAGTTGACGAGCAACATCCCGTGAACCTGTCTGTGAAACTCCATCAATCATGACCAGTACATTACGTCCACGCATGGTCTGACCATAATTACTTGTAGTTCCACTACTAGGTGCTAAAGATGGTACAAGCTGCGCTAAAATATCCGCGACTTTTCGACCTGCGCCAGCTTGTTGAACAATTGCTTCGCCATGAATGGTTTGTACTGTCCCTGCGATCTCGGCGATTGTTTTAGGTGTACGTGTGGCGGTCATCACCATTGTTGAAAGTTGAGTGATATCCGGTTTTTCTGGTGCAGCTGCTGGGCTACTCTCTTTTGCATAAAGATGCATAGAAATAGCGATTGTGAGAAGACAAAGATTAAATTGAGATCGCCGCATTTTCATTCCCTAGATTGCAATTTTTAATTTTGTGGCAAATGATAATCATTATTATTAATGATGTAAAATTATTATTTAAAAATTTTATTGAGTACTTTCCTGGCTTGAAACTTCACAGGAAAAATTTCATAAAACAGACAATGAACACTGCTTTGAAATGAAAAAAATTAATATTTATTGATCTATTTTTAATTGAGGTAACCGACTTCTTCTAAGTAAATCAAGTAATCCAAATTGAACAGGAAGCTCCTTCTAAAGATAATTATTTAGATCATGAATCTGCTGAGAAGCATACGCTCTATAATCAAACCACTATTATGAGCGTATTCGTTATCTTCCAATTGCCTTCAGCTTAACCCAAACCCTTAACCAGAAAGAAACAGCCCACAATCACCAATAACACGGCGAAACATTTTTTCAGGATTTGTGGCGATAATGCATGTGCTGTTTTCGCCCCAAGTTTGGCAGTAAAGAAACTCATAATGCTAATACCAAGAAAAGCATAAATATGAACAAAGCCAATAGTATTGGGCACATTCACCTGCGCCTGCATCCCAAAAATCATAAATCCCAAAGCACCGGCAACTGCAATGGGGAAACCACAGGCTGCAGATGTGCCTACTGCCTGTTGCATGACCACGCCATAACGGTTGAGATACGGTACGGTCAAGCTGCCACCGCCAATCCCAAAGATGGCTGAAGCAAAACCAATTCCCGAACCTGCAGCGATTTGTTGACCGGTTGTGGGCAAGGTTCGCCCCTGCTCTGCCGGCTTTTTGCTACCTGTAAACATGGTATACGCCACCCAGATCAGAAAGATTCCTACCACAATCTGCAAATGTAAGCCCGAAATTAAACCGGCAATCCCTGCACCGAAAAAGCATCCAATGGCCATAGGCGGAGCTAGATGTCTAAAGACTGGCCACAGCACTGCCTCGTTCTTATGGTGCGCCATCAATGAACTGATAGAGGTGATCACAATAGTTGCTAGCGATGTACCTAAAGCCAAATGCATAATCACATCCGGACTATAACCCATCTGCATAAACACGATATATAACAGTGGTACAATGATTGTTCCGCCACCGACCCCAAACAGCCCAGCGGCAAAACCTGCGCATGCCCCGATAATTAAAAAAATGATAATTTCCACGAAATACTGACTGAATAATTTGAAATTAAAGACAAGGCGCCTTAAGCAAGTTCCAGCTCACCAACCTGATGATAGGCACGATTAAAATACACCAGACCATGTTCTTGCTGACTGTGCTGAATGGCCAGCACACGGCACATAAAAATGCTATGCGTACCCACCTGCTGAATCTGCTCAATCTCGCAATCAAAGCTGGTCAAGGCATCTGTTAACACCGGCGCGCCGGTTTCCAGCTCAGTCCAGGTTCCATATTGAAAGCGCTCTTCAGACTTCATTTTGGAGGCAAAGACATTGGAGATTTGTTGATGCTGCGCGCCTAGCACATTCACGCTCAAGATTTTATTTTCAATAAAATGGGCGTGTGAGCGTGAAGCCTGATTCATGCAAACCAATAAGGTCGGTGGTGTATCGGTTACACTACACACGGCAGATGCGGTAAATCCATGCACACCAGACGCCCCTGCCGTGGTCACCACATTGACCGCGCTGCTGAGCAAAGACATGGCATTTCTAAAGTCTGCTGCTTCAATCATCACCGGATTCCTTCATTTTCTTGGGTTATGCTTGAAATGGTTGTTAAGCGGATGGGCCAGATGTTTTCCATCCATTCCCATCAGCTCTGCCACATGATGTGCCTGCGCGTTAAGCACTCAATTCTTGACGCACAATATCGGCGCCAGCGCTTAAAGCACGAAGTTTACCTTGCGCCACCTGACGCGATAACGGCGTCATACCACAGTTGGTCGATGGATAAAGCTTGTCGGCATCAACAAACTGCAAAGCTTTACGCAAGGTATTGGCCACTTCTTCTGCGGTTTCAATCTGGTTGGTGGCCACATCAATAGCGCCAACCATAACTTTTTTGCCGCGGATCAGCTCAATCAGGTCCATCGGTACGCGTGAGTTCTGACATTCCAGCGAAACAATATCAATTTTGGATTGTTGCAGTTTCGGGAACACGGCTTCATATTGACGCCATTCAGAGCCTAAGGTTTTTTTCCAGTCGGTATTGGCTTTAATGCCATAGCCATAGCAGATATGCACGGCGGTTTCGCATTTCAGACCTTCCAGTGCGCGTTCCAGCGTGGCCACACCCCAGTCATTGACTTCATCAAAGAACACGTTAAAAGCAGGTTCATCAAACTGGATAATATCGACCCCAGCGGCTTCGAGTTCCCTTGCCTCCTGATTCAGGATTTTGGCAAATTCCCAGGCCAGTTTTTCACGGCTTTTGTAATGACCATCGTACAGGGTATCAATCATGGTCATTGGACCCGGCAAAGCCCATTTAATTGGCTGAGTGGTCTGGCTGCGTAAAAACTTGGCATCTTCCACAAACACCGGCTGTTTCCGGGCCACCTCACCGATCACCGAAGGTACGCTGGCATCATAACGGTTACGAATACGCACCGTTTCCCGTTTTTCAAAATCCACACCTTCGAGATGTTCAATAAAGGTGGTGACAAAATGCTGACGGGTCTGCTCACCATCGCTGACAATATCAATTCCGGCCAGTAACTGTTCATGCAGTGACAGGCTCAAGGCATCCTGTTTGGCTTCACGCAGTGCATCGCCTTCAAGTTTCCATGGCGACCAGAGTTTTTCCGGTTCTGCCAGCCAGGATGGTTTCGGTAAGCTGCCTGCGGTTGAGGTTGGGAGTAAAATGCTCATCTTTAATCTTCTATCTCTATACGTTGAATTAAGCAGCGTTGGTTGCTACGGCGTAGCTGGCAGCCCACTGTTCCAGAATGTGCTGATACGGTTTAATAAAGTGTTCTTCTGTCCATTTGCCCTGTTTTACGGCCAGCTGGCTACGCTCGACACGGTCATAGACAATTTGCGTTAAGGAATAATCCGGGTACTCAAGACTAGGTTGATAGACCTGACCTGCAGTCGAGTTGGCATTATAAATTTCAGGACGATAAATCTTCTGGAAGCTTTCCATGGTGCTAATCGCGCTGATTAATTCAAGATCGGTATAATCCGCCAATAAATCACCGCTAAAATAGAACGCCAAAGGTGCAGCACTATTTTCCGGTTTAAAATAGCGAACAGTTAAACCCATTTTTGCGAAATAATGATCTGTTCTTGAGTATTCATTTTGCTGATATTCAACCCCTAACACCGGATGAATATTGGCGGTACGATAATAGGTTTTGGTGGTCGATACGCTCAGGCAGATCACCGGCTGTTTATTAAACTGTGACTGGAACGCCTCGGAATTCACCACGTACTGATACAGCTTGCCGTGCAAATCACCAAAGTTGTCAGGCATTTCCCCGGCTTTATGGCCTTGGGACAATAAAAGCACGCTAAAGTCATAATCACGTACATACGATGAAAAACTGTTTCCGATCATGCCTTCAATACGCTGATTGGTACGATGATCAACAATCGTCGATTTCAGCATTTCAATGGCTGGAAAGGCGTTACCATTGCCTTCGACATCAAGATCTGCAGACACAATATCAATTTCCAGTGAATAACGGTCACCCTTCGGATTATCCCAATGTGCCAAGGCATTAAAACGGTTATTGATCATGCGCAGCGTGTTACGCAGGTTCTGTTCACGGCTTTCGCCACGTGCCAGATTGGCAAAGTTGGTTGTTAAACGGGTACTGTCCGCTGGTTGATAGTTTTCATCAAAACGAATACGTTTAATTGAACATGCAAACTGTTGACTCATCTGTTCCACCGCTTTAAATATCTAAAAATAAAAATCTGAATGTCTTTCTGGTTTTAGTTATACGTGAACCCTAAGATGAATAAAAATGATTTAATCTAAGTTAATAGTGAATTAAATTCATGTTTTGATTTGAATAGCGTTATTTAAGGCGAAAATATAGAAAAATAGACTGCCCTATGAGTCATCAATCGAGTCCAATTTTTCTTGCTGGAAAAAGGCCAAAAAGCTAGATTTAGAATCAAAATAGATTTTTTTAATTTTAATAAAAACAATTATTTATAATTTTTATTGTAGCTAAATATCTTCACATTTTGTTGAAGAAAATGAGCTTCTTGATGGAATAAAAAATTGGCTCGCCTAAATATTTGGATCTGGTCTGTTTAGGTCAAACGGCGCTTATATAAGAATGTCTATAAAAGCATCAACATGAATTTGGCTCAGTTGAAGATGAGGAAAAATCAAGGGGTTTAGCTTGTAAATGATCAGTGATTTACCTTCCTATTAAACGAATAGATGCAGTGTTCTTCTGTAGCCCAATTTCCTTGAGAAACGACTTTGCGACTTTCAGCTTCTCTAAGAAATGAAAATTTAAACCGGCTCAGCTATACTGTTTAAAATATAAGCAGAATATTGAGATCAGTAAAATAAGGAAATATCTGATGACTTTTCAAAAAACAATTTTGGGGCTAAGTTTAAGTTGTGTACTGGCACTTATGTATGGCTGTACCAAACCGGCTTCTGATCAGGCTGAAACTGAAGTCAGTACTTCTGAAATCACATCGGATTCAAATGAAACTGCCAAAGCCAGCCCAGATTTTGATCTGAATAACATCCCCATTTCGACCGCAGTGCTTGGCGAGTTTCCTTATATTGAGTTACCACAGGGTTATCGCTATCAGAATGATGAAAATCGAAAGTTTGAACGTGTGCCGTTTTGGACAGGACATGACTTTCACTGGGTTGAAGGAAAACTGTTTAGTTCGGGTATTACCGCTAAATCAGATTATAAAGAAGGCAGTTATTTAGAAATACAGCGTAATCTTGATGCGGTAATTAAACAGCTTGGCGGTGTAGAAGTTGCCAATAGTCAAATCCCCAAAGAGCTTGCCAACAGTCTGCCTGATGCCATTCGGGTGCAACATGGTTCAGGTTTGGCTGATATTTATAATTACCCTGCGCAAACGTATGTGATTCGACAAGCGGATAAAAATATTTGGTTCCATTTGGCGCAATCTGGTCACTATATGGGTTTAATGGTAGCGGAAAGTCAGCCCTTAAATATCACTGCCAAAGCACTGACGTCGAGTGCACTGAAACAAAGTCTGGATCAGGACAGTAAAGTGAGTGTGCAAATTAACTTTGCCATAGATCAAGCCGAGATTTTGCCAGACTCACAAGAACAAATAGATCAGATTATTGCTTTACTGAAAGATAATGCCGATTTAAAGCTTGGTATTTACGGACATACTGACAATACAGGCAATGCGGCGCATAATTTAAAACTGTCTGAGCAACGTGCGCGAGCTGTAGCTGCTGCCCTAACCAAAGCAGGTATCGTTTCAAATCGCCTAACAGCCAAAGGTTTCGGGGATACTCAGCCTGTTGCAGATAATACGACTGAAGATGGTAAGGCGAAAAACCGTCGGGTGGAGTTGGTGAAATTATAAAAGTCTAAATACTAAAAAGACCGCTCAATTGCGGTCTTTTTTACATCTTTTTATAAATGGTGTCACGGCAGTCAACGTCTAAAACAAGCACCACAATTTTGGCGTCAATGACTTGATAGACTAAGCGATACGCGGTTTAAGCTTATCAAGCTTTTAAGCGCGATTTTTGTGAACTCGAGCTCTTAAGTCAGCTAAAGTTATCCTGATAGTTTCTTCACTTTTCGCTTTTTCTGTAGTTGGAATAAATGAACCTCTTCGTCCATAACACAATCTTTTAAAATTATTTTTGCATTTTCTAAAATTCGAGTTTGACGATCAGGGCTACGACCTTCTAAAAATTCTGGTATTTTTTTTACCATATTTCATAAGCTCCAAATAGGATGTTCTTCCCAATTATCAGGAAAACCCATTGCAACATGCCAATTTTCATCTTTCACAATAGGTTTTAAGAGTTTATTCAATTGATTGCACCACTCTGAATCAAATCCTGTCGGTCTTGGCAAGGTTTTTAAGATTAAGAGTACATAGAAGATACGTTTATTCGTCGGTGTAATCGGTGATTGCCAATTTGGATCTTTGTCAGCTTTAGATTTAATTGCTAATTCTTTATTCCATAACCGTCCATGATGGGCACAAATATTTCTTACATAGGTCAATATATGCAACCATTTAGCTAATTTTTCATGATGCAAAGAAAAATACTGTGCGATTGCTTTCTTATCTTCTTTATTGTTTGCCTTATTATTTATTAAACCACTATATAAAAATGACAATGAACCAAAACTTAAAACTTCAGTCAGCATCCAGATTGGGATTTGAGGAAAACCATCATAATTTTGTTGAAAATGCTGGATGAACGTATATTTAGAGCGTCCAACTTCTTTGTTGCATGTTTCTAAAAATTTTCTATGGTTAAATTTGGGATAAAAATTTTGTGCATTGTAGATACCAAATGCACCATATTGATGACCGAGATAATACGTTAATTTCGTTCGTAAAAACGTTTCTATAATTTCGATAGCACCGAATATTTGTAATCGTAATTCAGTATCAAATTCATATAATTGCACAATTTTTTCAAACGAAGTGCCCGGCTTGAATCGATCTAAGACATTATTTCCTGACCTTATTCGGTAAGGATACCAATATGCACTTAAGCGATAATAACCATATTTTGCCAATATTCCTTCAGCCCAAGCAACATTATGAATACTCAATCCTTTAGACTGTAGATGATGCACTTGCTCAGCATATGATAAAGGCTTTTTATTTATAAGGTTTTAACATAATTCACTAAAATCGAGGCATAAAAAACCGCCAAGGTTGCGCGGACTTCAAAAGAAGAACTAAGCGTGGCGGCTGTATTAAATACATAATAGCGACAATTGTCATTATTAGCAAGTTATGATCAAAAACCGCCCTTAGCGACGGTCTTTTTTATATCTAATCTCCCCTAACCCCCTCTTTATTAAAGAGGTGAGGAACAGCATTCCACAAGGGGAAGATTTTTTACACCCCAAGCGCTAACCTAAACAACACCTGCCATTGTTCATGAACCTTTTATTTCTCAAAAATCTCTCTTAAATCCTCCGTCATCCCTTGGGCGGACTTAAACTCGCCTTGCTGGTTTTTCCACACCATTGACGGCGTGGCAAAGAAACCATATTTAGCCATTAGTTCCTGGTTGGCATCTATTTTTGCAGCAATATCAGCAGGGATATTCTTGGTAATTTTTAACTTGTTTTGCCCTTTGTTGGCATTGTAACTGGTAAACACCTGCTGCGGATTTTTAGCCATCAGCATGGTCGCCACTTGCCCGCGGCTCTCATCACGAATGACTGCCACCTGAATATGTCTAAGCTGTACCTTCCCCGCCTTCACCCACGGACGTGCCTTTTGCCAGAAGGTATGGCAATACGGACAATTCGGGTCTGAAAATACATATACAATCCGCGGCGCATCTTTTTGTCCATCCTGAATCCAGGTGGAGTTCTCCAGACTTTTCCAGACATCATCCAGCACGGCGTCTTTAACATGGGTTTCAAGCGCTTTGATGGTCAGGTTCTCACCCTTGGCATTGTGCAAATCGCCAATAATGTAATATTTCTGGTCATTGGAAATAAACACGGTCGCCGGACTTTGCTGCATATGCCCGGCCCATCCGGTCATTTGCTCTGGCGCTTCAATCTGCTTGATAAATTTAAAGCCTTCCTGCTCAATCTGTTTTTTCAGATCAGTCTGGGCAAATGCTGTCGTATTTAACAGCAGCAGGAACAACACAGCGGGATAGATCATTTTTATAAGAGTTTCCTGTTATTTTGAAGATGGAGCAGAAAGATCGTTGATATAGCGACGCAGCATCGGCTGGGTCAGTTCTCCCATATGCCGATGCACGAGCTGTCCTTGTGCATTAAAGAACAAGGTGCTTGGCAAGCCATACATATTCATCTGGGTGGCCATGTCACCTTGAGGATCAAACAGGACATGCTGGAAATTAAAACGATGCTGACGCAGATAATCCTGTACCGTGTCAGTCGTTTCGCCCTGATTCAGCATTACAAAATGAATGTCCGGATAATCCTGCTGGGCCTGATGTAAAACCGGCATTTCCCGGTGACACGGCGGACACCAGCTGGCCCACAGGTTGATGATGGTCGGTTTGCCAACCCAGTGCTGTAGCGACACCTGTTGCTGCTGTAAATTTTGAAATTGCAGGTCAGGATACTGATTCTGCTGTGGCAAGACTGATTGAATACCCCAGTTCAGACAAAGCTGGATCGCAACAAATAGCGCGATCAATATCGCTTTAGGCAGATTGGCCAATGCCCGGTTTTTCCATAAAAACCACCCAATGCCGGCAATCAATCCACCATAAAAATGAAAGCCTTTGTCCTGAATCTTGATTATATCCAGTGGTGTCGCCAGATAAAGATCGGCATGCATTAGTACAAAAACCAGTCGTGCGGCAATTAATCCCACCCAGAATGACGTCCACAAGCTGTCACTAAAGATGCGCCAGCTAGGTTCAGGCCATTGCTGTTTCTGTCTGAAATATCGCCCTGCCCCATACACCAGCACTAATCCGGTGAGCAGCAGCACATTCTGCCAAGGCAACATCAGTGGGCCTATATGCAGCGCCGTTGCAGAAACCATCATGGTGTTTTTGCCTGCTGAAGTTGCTGTAAGCGCTGAATAAGTTGGGTCGCGCTAAAGGTACCAGTTAAACGTAAAGTACGCTGTTCCTGCTGCTGACTGTCCAGGAAAATCATGGTCGGTGGACCAAGAATCTGCCAGTCACGCAGTAATTCATCTTGAGATGGATGATACTCGGTTAAATCCAGTTTAATCCGCACCACATCCTGCAAGGCTGCCTGTACATCGGTACGTGGCAGGACTTCATTTTCTACCGGTTGACAGGCCACACACCAGTCGGCATAGACATCAATCACGATACTGCGTCCACTGTTTTGCTGTAGCAGCTGTGCCAGTTCCTGCTGGGTATGCACCTTTTGCCAGCTGAGTGTTTGCTGGGCATGGACCGCACCCATCTGCTGAAGGCCATGTTGAATATGCCAAATACCAATAGCGGTCATGGCCAGCGCCAGCACAATAACGCCAACACGCGAAATTTTCCCTTGCAGATGTCTGCGGATTAAATCGAAGCAGTAAATCGCCAGTGCCAGAAAAATAATACCCATCAACAGGAAATAGGCCACGGTCGGCAGCAATGGACGGGCGAAATAAACCGCCAGCGCCAGCATTAAAAAGCCGAAACTGAATTTTAACCGGTCCATCCATAGGCCCGGTTTCGGTAAATATTTGGCGCCAAATACGGCGGCAATAAATAAAGGAATCCCGAGACCCAGACCCAGTACAAACAGATAGGTCGCGCCGAGTACCGGCTGATCCAGTTGCGATACAAACAGCAAGGCACCGGCCAAAGGCGCACTCATACACGGACCTACAATCAGCGCGGAAATTATCCCCATTAACGCAGCACCGACCAGCGTACCGCCCTGCTGTTTTTGCTGCCATCGGTCCAGTCGTTGTAATAAACCCTGTGGTAAGGACAGCTGATACACCCCAAACAGGTTCAAGGCAAACAGGATAAACAACACCGCAAAGATGCCAATAAAGATCGGGCTTTGGAACCAGCGCTGGAAACTATAGCCCAGTTGCGCAACTGCCAGTCCCATCACCGCATACACTGCGGCCATACCCAGCACAAAAGCCAGCGCAATCAACGCAGCACGATAACCACGATGACGCTGTACCAGAATGCCAGACAAAATTGGAATCAGTGGCAAAGAACAAGGTAAAAAGGCCAGTAAAATGCCAAAACCGAGAAAAATCAGCAGATTAAAAAATAAATGATGTTCCGAGAGTAAATTGAAAAAATACTGGTCGTTGTTCCATTCAGATTGCAATGACGCAGCGGCTGCCGTTTGTGTCTCGCCTGCGATTTCACTGGCCGGCACCGGATTAGACGCTACGACTGAAATTTCTGAAGCCGCGACAGCATCAGTGAGTTTTGTCGGCTCTGTATTCTCTACTGCGGCAATCGACTCATTTTCAATGACAGCTTCTTCGGCGGCAGCAGATGTAGTTGTCAGTACTGTTTTTTCAGGTTTACTTGGTGCCGCTTCAATTTTAGCCGGTGCATCCAGCGCGACCGGTTTGGCGGCACTTAATAAACGCCGTTCGCTTGAAGGCGCATCTGACTGGGGCAACAAGCCTTGCGCATCGGTCTGAATGGTGGCGCGTTGCACCGGATAACATAAACCGCTTTCGGCACAGCCCTGCCACTGAATTTTAAATTGCTGGTTTGGCGCGACCGTAATGGTGGTCTTGACCTGATGATAATGCACCTTGGTCTGGCCAAAGGTCGGATCGTTCTTATCTTCCGGGACTGGCAGCTGTAATTTTAGCGCACCGGCATCGCTACGCACCTGCAGCTGATCATGATATAAATAATAATCCTCGGCGATGGTCCAGCGCAGTTCCGCCTGATCATCACTAATAGAACGCGCCTGAAACTGAAACGCCTGATCGGGTGGCAAGAACTCCTGCGCCTGTGACCAGACTGGCCAGAATGCACAAAGAACCACAAGCAAAGCACTTACACGCGTAATCATGACGTCCATTTTTCTGTAGAAAACCCGATTCATTATTAAAAAGATTAAATTAAGAGAACATTAACATAGCTCATTATTTATAAAATAGGATTTCAGGTGGAGAGTAACTATGTTTGTGGTTCTGGTCGAAGATGATCCTTATATTGCCCAAAGTATCTGTTCAGCGCTGGACTATTTAAATATTTCAGTCGAGCATGTGGCCACTGCACGCGCTGCTGATTATTTTATCCGGCAAAGTGCGGTCGACCTGTGCCTGCTGGATTTGGGCCTGCCCGATCAGGATGGTCTGGAACTGCTGCAGCAGTGGCGCCAGGATGAAATTCATCTGCCGGTACTGGTTTTAACCGCCCGGCATCAAACCCGGCAATGTGTAGAAGCCTTAAATCTGGGGGCCGATGACTACCTGACCAAACCCTTTGAACTGGATGAGCTGATTGCCCGTATTCATGCGCTGGCACGGCGTAATCGTGGTTTTTCTTCCAACCTGTTGCAACTAGGTGATTTGCAGTTAAACCGTGATACCCAGGAAGTGACGTTCCAGCAGCAGCCGGTGACTCTGTCACGACGCGAATACAGCCTGCTGGAAACCCTAATGAGCCATCCCAACCAGATTTTAAAAAATGAACAGCTGCTCGATAAACTGTATGGTTATCAGGACAGTATCGAGAGCAATGCGCTAAATGTGCATATTTATCATTTACGTCAGAAACTAGAGCCGCAGCTGATTCAGACCATTCGTGGTGTTGGTTATATGTTTAAAGTGCCGGAAACCGAGAGCTGAACATGCAGAACTACAGTTTAAAATGGCGGCTGGTCAGCATGTTTATGATGGTGTTTCTTAGCCTGTGGAGTCTGGTGTTTTGCTGGCTATATTATGATTTGCAGCAGCGGCTGCAAGATACGCTGGATCAGCGCCTGTTTGCCTCTGCACAAATGGTGGCGCGGCTGATTCAGCATTTGCCGCTCCAGGAAATTAATCCCGATTCCTTAAAACAGGTGGCCGAACAGTATCATGCGCAAAACCTGATTGCCTGTGAAGTGTCGGTGTTTAGTTCGGATATTACCTTGGGACCGTATGTGGTGGCTCGTACCCGCGGTGCGCCGGTGCAGCTGACCGGACAGCAACCGGGTTTTAGCACCTGGCAGGAAAATGGTGTGGAATGGCGCAGTTATGTGCTGCGTAAAGGCGACATTCAGGTGGTGGCCGCAGAACGGCTGGTGCTTAGAGCCTCTTTATTGCAACAGATTCTGCAATCGGTGCTGATTCCGCTGGTGTTATCGCTACTGATCTGTATGGCGCTGGTGATTCATATTTTGCGTAAAGAATTCCGCCCTTTAGATGATATGGCCCAGCAACTGGCAGATAAACAGCATTCGCTGTCAGATGCGGCGCATTATCTGCAACATCTGGATGCGCGCAAAATTCCCAAAGAAGTCCAGCCTTTTGTCGATAATTCCAATCAGCTGATTCAGAATCTGCACCATAGTCTGGAAAATGAAAAACTGTTTACCGCCTATGCCGCGCATGAACTGCGTAGTCCTTTAACTGCAATTAAAACTCATGTACAACTCAGCCGGATGATGGTTGAACAGAATCCGGCGCAGGCCAGCAAGCTGATTGAAAACCTGAAACAGGCCGAAAACAGTATCTGGCGCTATCAGCAGTTGCTGGAACAGTTGTTATTACTGAGCCAGACCGATCATGACGCTGCGCAAGCCGCCCCAGATTCGGAAACCACCGAAGTCGCACCAGTTTTGAGGCAAGTGATGGAAGAATTAAGTCCGGTTTATCCACATTTAAATAGCATATTGCAGGTCGATTGGGAAAGTCTGCAGACCCTGCAACTACCACCGCTGAGCTTGCAGACGATTCTGAAAAATCTGCTGGAAAATGCCCTGCTACATGCCCAAGGTTTAAGCCGAATTGCAATTACCATGCATAATCAGCAACTGCTGGTACAAGATGATGGTCAGGGGCTGACTGGCGCTGAACTGACCCAGATGACCCGGCGCTTCTGGCGTAAATCTGCCCAGCAACAGGGTCATGGTTTAGGGCTGGCTTTGGTGAAAGCGCTGCTCCAACATCATCACTACCAGATGGATTTAAGCCTGAACCTTCCTCAGGGTTTAAGCATTCGCATTCGGCCGGAACAGCCCTCTTCCACGCTCAATTAAAGGGTTGATGCTTGGGGACTAGATTAGAAGCTATATCTTAAGCCCCAAACCGCCTGATTTTTCTGTTTGATTTTACTGCGGTCATAGCCACCAAGAATGAAATCGGAAAAGACATTCACATTCGGCGCAACTGCATAATCCAGCCCGACCGAGGCAAAACGAAAAGCGGTATCGGTCTGGGTATCTAAAAATTCCTGACCTTCATATTTGCCGGAGTCATTAAAATAGGAACCGGCAACGGCCAGATTTCCAGTTAATTTGTCGCTGAGCTGATGGGCATAGTTCAGGCTGACATAGGTATCGCCCTGATTCATATACACCACATCATATAAATAGGTCGACACGCCGAAGGTTAGTGTAGCTTGCTCATTCAGGTTTTTACTGACACGCAGGCCCAGTTCATTGGAGGTGGTGCTGTCCCCACCCGGATAATAATAGGTCGCATTCCACAGATCCCAAGTGAGGCCTTTAAAATCTGACACATGCCCGACAATAAAATCATGTTCCATTTTATCGGTGCTGTATTGCCGGCCTTGTTGTAAATCGCGGTATGAATAACCCAGTGTACTGCCCCAATAAGCAGCGTAAAAATTTCCGTAACCCAGGGTTAAAGAGGCCTGCAAAGCCAGGTCTTCATTTTCTGGTGCATTGGTCAGACCGCGCGACACATATTTGGATACTGCGGTCAGCTGACCGGACACATCAATAGAGGAAGACGATGCATCATTGGCCCAGCTGGACATGCTGATACATGACAGACATCCGGCGGCGACCACCGTTCTTGTAAATGGAATCATTGTTTTAAAATTTAACCTGATTGAATGTAAAAAATCCCAGCCAACCATCGGACCGTGAGCTGTGCGGATGGTTGGGTATCTGGTTTTAACTAAGAAAAAAGGATGTGTATAAAAATGCACATCAAAATGATCTAAGAGATCAAAGTGTTCTGTTGCGGCTAGATTGACCGGACTGGCGTATTGGCCCGGTAAAATGGCGCCGTAGATTTGGCCAGCGCCGGTTTGGCGCGAATATGATCGGCCAGTTTTTCGGCCATCATAATGGTGGTGGCATTCAGGTTGCCGGTAATAATCAGCGGCATGATCGAAGCATCAATCACTCGCAGGTTCTGCAGCCCATGTACCCGCCCGTAGCCATCGACCACCGCCATATCATCTTCACCCATTTTGCAGCTGCAAGATGGATGGAACGCAGTTTCAGCGTGGTTACGGATAAATTCGTCCAGCTCGGCATCGCTTTGTACCTGTTTGCCCGGGCTGATTTCTTCGCCGCGATAGGCATCTAAAGCCGGTTGATGCATGATGTCCCGGGTAATGCGGATGGCATCACGGAACTCGCGCCAGTCCTGTTCGGTACTCATATAATTGAACAGGATACTTGGATGCTGAAACGGATCTTTGGAGCGCAGTTTGACCCGACCGCGGGATGGAGAGCGCATGGAACCGACATGCGCCTGAAAACCATGCTGCTGAATGGCATTACTGCCATTGTAGTTAATGGCGACCGGTAAAAAGTGATACTGGATATTCGGCCAGGCAAACTCATCGGAAGTGCGGATAAAGCCACCCGCTTCAAACTGGTTACTGGCACCCACACCCTGACCTAAAAACAGCCATTCTGCACCAATTTTTGGCTGGTTATACCATTTTAAGGCGGGATATAAGCTGACCGGTTTTTTGCATTGATACTGTAAATACATTTCCAGATGATCTTGTAGGTTTTCACCTACGCCCGGTAAATCATGAACCACCGGAATCTCCAGGCTTTTTAGATGCTGGGCATTACCGACACCGGAACGCTGCAGAATTTGCGGGGAAGCAATGGCACCCCCACAGAGCAGCACTTCTTTTTCAGCAAAGACTTGGAGTGGCTGCGCGGTACTTTGTCCCTGAAAATATTCGACTCCCACCGCCTGCTTGCCATGAAATAGAATTTTATTGGTCATGGCATGGGTGCGAATGGTTAAATTCGGGCGCTGTCTGGCCATATCCAGATAACCACGCGCCGTGCTGGAACGGCGTCCCTGTGGGGTTACGGTACGGTCCATCGGGCCAAATCCTTCCTGCTGATAGCCATTTAAATCATCGGTACGTGGATAGCCAGCCTGTACCGCAGCATCGACCATGGCATGAAACAGCTCGTTATTTCCGGCTTTCGGGGTGGCGACCTGTACCGGACCACTGTCGCCATGATAGTCATTGCCGCCAATATCACGGGTTTCGGCCTTTTTATAATAAGGCAGGCAGTCGGCATAGCTCCAATGTTCCAGTCCTTTCAAACTGGCCCATTGTTCCAGATCCATCGCATTGCCGCGGATATAACACATGCCGTTAATCAGGGAGGACCCGCCCAAGCCTTTACCACGACCACATTCCATGCGGCGATTATTCATATACGGTTCCGGGTCGGTCAGATAAGCCCAGTTATAACGCCGGCCCTGTAAGGGATAAGCCAGCGCGGCAGGCATCTGGGTACGAAAATCCAGCCGGTAGTCCGGCCCACCTGCTTCTAGGAGCAACACCGTCGTGTCCGGATCTTCAGTTAATCGAGCCGCCAGCACATTCCCAGCAGAACCTGCGCCAATAATAATATAGTCATAGTTCATGCAGCATGATCCTCCCTTAAGCTGAAAATACAGACTGGAAAGGACTCAGTTCCACCTGAACCGATTTGGTCTGGGTATAGTGCTGTAAGGTCACCAGACCATTTTCACGGCCAACACCGGACTGTTTATAGCCACCAACCGGCATTTCTGCCGGAGATTCACCCCAGGTATTCAGCCAGCAAATCCCCGCTTCAATCTGATGAATAATGCGATGGGCACGGCTTAAATCCGGACTGACCACACCAGCAGCCAGACCATAGGTGGTGGCATTGGCTCTGCGGATTACTTCATCTTCGCTGTCATAACTTAAAATACTCATAACCGGGCCAAAAATTTCTTCCTGAACAATGCACATTTCATCATGACAATCAGTAAATACTGTGGGTTCGACAAAAGCCCCGTGCGCAAATTCAGCTGCCGCTGCGCGCTGCCCGCCTGTTAACAGACGAGCGCCCTGCTGTTTGCCCAGCTCAATGTAATGCAATACTTTTTCCATATGGGCAAAGCTGGATAGTGGCCCGAAATTAGTGTTCGGGTCTAAAGGCTGACCCATGCGCACATAGGGAATGCGCTGCAGAATCTTTTCTTCAAAAGCGGCTTTTAATGCACTAGGAATAAACACCCGGGTTCCATTGGTACACACCTGTCCAGAACTGTAGAAATTGGCCATCATGGCAATATCGGCAGCCAGATCCAGATCGGCATCTTCACAGATAATTAACGGTGATTTTCCACCAAGTTCCATGGTGACTTCTTTTAAGCTGGACGCCGCCGCCTGTGCCATTACTTTTTTACCGGTACTCACACCGCCGGTAAAGGATACTTTGGCAATCTCCGGATGCTCAGTTAAATAGCTACCCACATCGCCACCACCGGTCACCACATTAAAGACGCCGTCCGGTACTCCGGCTTCACTATAAATTTCGGCCAGTTTTAACGCGGTAAGTGGGGTAATTTCACTGGCTTTAAACACCATGGCATTGCCTGCGGCCAAGGCTGGTGCAGATTTCCATAACGCAATCTGGATTGGATAATTCCAGGCGCCAATACCGGCCACCACACCAAGCGGTTCACGGCGGGTATAAATAAAAGAACTTTCTCTTAACGGAATTTGCTGGCCTTCGAGTGCTGGTAAAATGCCGGCATAATATTCCAGCACATCGGCCCCGGTTACAATATCGACGCTGCGGGTTTCACTTAAAGGCTTGCCACTGTCCAGGCTTTCAATTTCTGCCAGCTCATCATTGCGTGCCCGTAAAATGGCTACGGCCTGATTTAAAATGCGGGAACGCTGCATGGCAGTCATGGCGGCCCAGGCTTTTTGTCCCTGTTTGGCAGACTGTACTGCCCGATCAACATCGGCCTGGTTACATGCTTGAATGCTGGCCAACACCTCAGCATTGGCCGGATTAATACTTTGGAATGTTTCAGAGGATGAAGCATCGACAAACTGACCGTGAATATAAGGTCGTTGTGTATTGAATTGCATCAATCGGTTCTCCTCGTAATTTAGTGAATATTGAGTTGCTGACGGATATAGTCGGCACAAATCTGAATAGGTAAATCGGCATCCAGTTCAGTGGTCATTAAGGAACCGCGTAACCAGAAACCGTCAATCAGTGCGGCCAGACCCTGTGCGGCGCGTTCGGCCTGATCGCGGTCCAGCTGTTTGGCAAACTCATGCTTGATATTGGAATGCAGGCGGTAATGGTTAACCTGCTGCAAACGATGCAAGTCAGGTTGATGCATACTGTTGGCCCAGAATGCCAGCCAGGTTTTCATGGCCGCTTTGTCAGTCTGTTCGGCCGAGAAATTGGCACGCACAATTGCAATCAGGCGCTGCTCCGGCGTGTTTTCTGCGGCATTTAAACTGGCCGAAATGGCATCGCCCAGCTGTTGCAGCAAATAACGCATGGTCGCTTCAATCAGGCCATGCTTGCCCTGAAAATAATGACTGATGATGCCTGTAGACACACCTGCCCGCTGGGCAATCTGGCTGATAGACGCTTCAGCAAAACCCAGTTCATTAATGGCAGATAAGGTGGCATCAATCAGCTGTTGACGACGAATCGGTTGCATACCAACTTTAGGCATAAGATCGACCTGACTAATAAAAATCATGCACAAGGCAAGGTAACATATAAAAACGTTATTTTAATTGAACGTTCAATTAAAATAAATTATAGTCCCGTCTGCTTCCTGATGTACAGCTCAGTTTGTTTTTCATTTGCAAATGTTTGTAATGAGAGCCATGCCTATAGTCTGGTTAAGCCAAAACACACTGCGCTGTAGATCCGAATTAAAAAAATATGGTCACAGATTTATGCAAAAGAAAACTGAACAGACGACCGATAGTCTGAACAAAGTTGTCTTTTTTCTTTCGGCAACACTTATCCTGCTGTTTTCGCTGGTTACGATTTTATTTAATGACCAGGCGAATCAGCTCATTACCCAAATCTTGAACTGGGTCAGTCGGACCTTTAGCTGGTATTACCTGCTGGCGGCCACCTTATATCTGGTCTTTGTACTGTTTATTGCCCTGTCGCGTTATGGCGACATCAAATTAGGTCCCAAACATTCCAAGCCGGAATTTAGCCTACTGAGCTGGTCGGCAATGCTGTTCTCGGCCGGAATCGGGATTGACCTGATGTTCTTCTCGGTGGCCGAACCGCTGTCTCACTATATGAATCCGCCTGTCGGCGAAGGCCAGACTTTTGAGGCTGCGCGCCAGTCAATGGTCTGGACCCTGTTCCACTATGGATTAACTGGCTGGAGCATGTATGCCCTGGTTGGCGTGGCTTTGGGTTATTTTAGTTATCGCTATAACCTGCCGCTAACCATCCGCTCGGCGCTTTATCCGATTTTTGGCAAGCGTATTAATGGCTGGATTGGACATAGTGTCGATACTGCGGCCGTTTTGGGCACCATTTTCGGTATTGCCACCACCTGCGGGATTGGTGTGGTTCAGCTCAACTATGGCCTGCATGTACTGTTTGATGTGCCGGAAAACCTGCTGATCCAGTCAGCTCTGATTGCCGTTGCAGTGATTATTACTGCAATTTCAGTGGCTTCTGGGGTAAATAAAGGTCTTCGAATTTTATCTGAAGTCAATATTTATGTGTCAATTGGTCTGCTGCTGTTTATTCTGGTGATGGGCAATACCGAGTTTTTACTGGCAGCGTTAATCCAGAACTTTGGCGACTATATTAGCCAGTTCCCGCAACTATCCTTAACCAGTTTTCCGTTTCAGCAACCGAAAGAATGGATGAACAGCTGGACCCTGTTTTTCTGGGCCTGGTGGATTGCCTGGTCGCCATTTGTCGGCCTGTTTCTGGCGCGAATTTCCCGTGGCCGGACCATCCGCGAATTTGTGGCCGGTACCTTAATTATTCCCCTGCTGTTTACCCTGACCTGGCTGTCGATTTTTGGAAATAGCGCCCTGCACAGCGTGATTTTTGATGGCAATACCCAGCTGGCCAACACCGTATTGGCCAATCCAGCACATGGTTTCTATGACCTGCTTGCCCAATATCCATGGTTCCCGTTTCTGGCCGGCGTCGCTACCATTACCGGTTTGCTGTTTTATGTGACTTCTGCCGATTCAGGGGCACTGGTGCTGGGGAATTTCACCACCAAATTTAGCAATATTGAACATGATTCGCCGCGCTGGTTAAGTGTCTTCTGGGCACTGGCGATTGGTTTACTGACTTTGGCCATGCTGATGGCCAATGGCGTGACTGCACTGCAAAACACCACCATTATTATGGGGCTGCCTTTTAGCTTTGTGATTTTCTTTGTCATGGCGGGTCTGTACAAGTCATTAAGACTGGAAGATTTCCGTCAGGCCAGTACCAGCATGAATGCGGCACCCGTGGTCGGCAATGTCGACATCTTTAACTGGAAAAAACGCCTCAGCCGGGTAATGCTGCATGCCAATTTATCGCAAACCCAGCAAATGCTGGAAGAGGTCTGTAAACCGGCAATGCAGGCGGTGGCCACAGAATTCATCAACAAAGGCATTCAGGTCGATCTGGCGGAAAAAGCCCTGGATGATGAACCGGAACTGTCACATCTGGATTTAACCATTCAGCTGGATGAAGAAGAAAACTTCGTTTACCAGATCTGGCCAATCCGTTATGACACACCCAACTTCAGTTCACGCGGCAAACGCACCAAGAAATACTATTACCGTCTGGAAACCTATCTGTTTGAAGGCTCGCAAGGCAATGATCTGGTGGGTTATAGCAAGGAACAGGTCATTAACGACATTCTGGATAAATACGAGCGCCATTTGATGTTCTTGCACATCAACCGGATTAGTCCAGGCAAGCGCCCGCTCTTTCCAGACCCGGATCAATAAGGAATCTGTAGGATGTCTGAATCGCTTCACGCCTTTGCACTGTTTTTCTCATTATTAAACCCGTTTTTAATGAGTATTTATATGCTCGGGATTATCCGTAATTCCGAGGCCCGAGTGTTTAATCGCGCCCTGATTCAGGGCAGTTTAATCAGCTTTGTGGTGTTTATTATTTTCGCCAAAACCGGTGAAGCCTTTTTTCATGATGTCCTGCATGTCCGTTTTGAATCTTTCCAGATTTTTGGCGGGATTATTTTTCTGGTGATTGGTTATCGCTATGTGTTTGAAGGCGCCGATACCATTGGGGTGATGCGCGGTGCGCCACATCATTTGGCCGGCACCATTGCCATGCCGTTTATGATTGGCCCGGGAACCATCAGCGCCGCGGTCATTACCGGAATTCAGCTAAGCCTGTGGCAACTGGTGCTGGTGATTTTTGTGACGCTATTTCTGACCTGTAGCCTACTTATTTTAATGAAATATGCGCATGATCATTTGCAGCATAAACATTCCAATTATATTGATTTGTATGTCGATATTGTCGGGCGTCTGGCTGCCTTGCTGATTGGGACCATTGCCATTGATATGATTGTGACCGGTGTCAGCGGAATTATGCAGAGCTAAAATAACCTGAGTTCGATGAAATCCACTTAGCCTTTTAGCATATTTTGGAAAGTTGGCTTATTGGGGTTCAAACAATAAAGCAGATTTCCAGAATGGAACGATCATTTGGCAATAAAAATATTTGAAGAATCTAAAACCGGATTGATGAAATAAAATGACAATGGTCATTTCTTCAGACAAGCTTAAAGCTGACTTTTTCAACCTGGTTTTTTGGTGGTGTTTCAAAAAGTATGCTGAAAAAAACAGGTTGGCTTTTGATAAGATAGTGAGATGCAAATAACACTAGAAATCAAATGTCCAACCTGTCTAAGTAACAGTAAAAAGAAAAATGGCCTCAAACTATATGGCAAGCAAAACTATCAATGTGAATAGCCACCAAAATTCTAGACACACATAATCATCTTTTGATGGGCCTTTTCATAATCTAATGGAGAACGCTGATCATTGGAACCATGCCTGCGTTTTGTATTGTAGAACATCTCAATATATTCAAAGATATCAGACCTAGCCTCAGTTCTTGATGCATATATTTTCTTTTTGATCCTCTCTCGTTTTAACAGTTGAAAAAAGCTCTCGGCAACAGCATTGTCATGGCATGAGCAGTGTACTGCGCAAGTCGACGACTCATACTACTTTCAAGATTATGATGCTTGAGAAATGTCTGCCATTCATGACTGGTGTATTGGCTGCCTTGGTCAGAATGGATTAGGACTTTGTTCTTTGGGTTTCTTCGCCACAAAGCCATCAATAACGCATCTAAAACCAGATCTGCCGTAATTCTGAATTTCATAGACCAGCCAACAACAAGACGTGAAAACAGGTCAATCACAACTGCGAGATATAGCCACCCTTCATAAGTGCGGATATAAGGGTGAGATTCCTTTGGTCTACTCACCCCTATATTCAAACAAATTCAGGCTGGGTCTATACCGCCTTTATTATTGATGTGTTCTCACGAGCAATTGTTGGATGGAAAGTATCTACACGGATGAATACAGATATGGTACTCGATGCACTTGAGCAAGCATTGCACGATCGAGGCATGCCAAAGAATGTGATTCATCATTCCGATAGAGGTGTTCAATATCTTTCTATTCGCTATACCAATCGTTTAGAAGCTGCAAATTTACGAGCATCAGTCGGTACAACTGGTGATTCATACGATAATGCTTTGGCTGAAACGGTGAATGGCTTATACAAAACAGAGGTGATTGAATATTTAAAAGCAGATTGGCAAGGTTTAGCAGATGTACAACTAGCGACACTCAACTGGGTAGATTGGTTCAATAAAAAGCGTGTACACAGTGCACTGGGTTATGTATCGCCTTTTGAGTTTGAAGCAATGTACTATGATAAGATTAACCCGTTAGGTCAGGTGGCCTAACTTAAATAAAAAAGTCTCCGACAAACCCGGTACGGTTCAGATAGGCTTGTGCAACAAAGCCATACAGATGTAAAAGAAACAATACTATAACTTTACACTAGTTCTATCTGCGAACCTTTGATTTATACTAGCCGGATAACATCACCGGCTTTAAATCAGTTTAGCGACTTTATGAACTTAAAGAAAAATAAAAGACAGCTTGTCTGGGGTTTAAATCTGCTTGCATCGATGATGTATGGCAGCTTTGCTCATGCGCAGAGCATCAGCTTTCAGGACGCTGAACGTCAGTTGTTGCAAAATTCTTATAGCAGCCAAGCCTATCAAAGTCTGGAACAGGCTTCAAAACTTGAAGCTGAAGCAGTGAAAGGTATAGGTCTGCCACGAGTCGACCTGAATGTTCGTGCGTATGCCTTTCATAATGAACTCGATCTGCCTTTGGGTGCATTAAAAAATAATTTAGAGCAATCCTTAACGGATGGTGTAAATAATAGAATTGATGAACTGAACTTAGGGGGGCTGGCTGACCCGCTAAAAAATAGTCTAAGACAACCTATTCAAAATGGGGTGGGCTTAATTCCTGATAGTTCGCATGTCGTGCTGGATGATCAGGTGATTCGCCCGACGATTTCAGTCATGATGCCGCTTTATACCGGTGGGCTGACAAGCAGCGCTAAAGAAATCGCCAATATTCAGGTCGGTCGTAGTCAGCTCAGCAACAAACAGCAGCAAGACACGCAGCGTTTTGAACTGATTCAAAGTTATTTTAATGTACAGCTCCAAAAGCAACTGCATGCAGCTGCGCTGTTTAATCTGAATGCCATGCAGCAGCATTATCGCAATGCCTTAAAGATGGAACAGCAAGGTTTTATCAGTAAAGGGCACCGCATGCAGTTTGAAGTGGCACGCAATAATGCCGAGCGCAGCCAGCAAAATACACAGGCCAATTTGAATGCTGCCCTGTTCCAGCTGAATAATCTGCTTCAGGAAAGTAGCATCACCGAACTTTCGACGCCTTTATTTGTCAATAAAACCGAGCCACAGGCCTTAAATCATCTGCTGAAAACCTTTAGTCAGAACTCTGCGCTGATTCAAAAAATGCAGCTGGATACTCAATTAGCTCAAGCCAATGTCAAAGCCCAGCAAGCAGCTAAAAAACCGAATGTTTTTGCTTTTGGCGAATATAGTCTGGATCAAAATGAAAACTGGATTGTCGGAGTTGCCGCACGCTATAACCTGTTTTCTGGGATCGATAAAAACAAAAATATTCAGGCTGCCGAACTCAAACGCTCTGCCACAGAACTGCTCACTGCACGCACCCAGCAGGAAATTGAAAATCTGATTTATAAATCTTATAGCGAAGCACTCAGCGCACAGCAAAGTGATGCACTTCTGGCACAAAATTTGAAAGCCGCACAGGAAAATTTACGCATCCAAGAATTGTCCTTTAAAGAAGATATGGGCACCGCCATACAGGTCATCGATGCACAAAATATGCTGAGCGGACTACGAGCCGAAACTGCCTTGAATGCTTACAAATATGTGATGTCACTGGCCACACTATTACAAAGCCATGGCTCGATTGCAGAATTTCCGAACTACATCCAACATACCAACACTCACTATATTCGCTAATGGAGCCGAACATGAACGAAGATCAAAAACCCAATGATCCTGTGAATGAAGCGGCTTCATCCAGCGATACAGAAAAATCGCCTGCGCAACAGGTAGAAACAAAAACTGAAATAGAAAACAACGCGACGACTTCGACCGAGCAACAACAAGCTCCTGAAATCGCTAAAAAGAAAAAATATTTATTGCTCGCCCTGATTCCAGTTCTGCTGGCAGTCATCGCATTTGGATTATGGAAAAGCTACCAACCGGCTCCGCTTGAATTGCAGGGTCGTGTAGAAGCTGAAACAGTTCAGGTGGCGACCAAAGTGCCAAGCCGTATTGAAGAAATTTATGTAGAAGAAGGTCAGCGAGTCAAAAAAGGCGATGTGCTGGTGCGCTTAAACAGCCCGGAAATTCAGGCCAAAAAACAGCAAGCCGCAGCGGCTTTACAATCTGCGCTGGCCTTACAATCGACTGCTGAACGTGGCTCGCAAGAAGAAAATATCGCGAGCCTGTATGCCAACTGGCAATCGTTGAAAGCACAGCAAAATTTAGCCAAAGTTTCTTATGAGCGTGGTGCAAATTTATTTAAGGAAGGTGTGATTTCACGCCAGCGCCGTGATGAATTGTATGCAGCCAGTCAATCAGCGGCACAAATGACAGAAGCAGCGTATCAGCAATACGCACGTGCCAAACGTGGCAGCACCTCGCAGCAAAAGAGTTCTGCCGATGCACAAGTAGATATTGCCCAGGCTGCGCTGGATGAAGCCAATGCATTAGAGGCAGAAACCCAATTAGTAGCACCTGTAAACGGAACGGTGTCTAAAACCTATGGCAAAGTCTCGGAGCTGGTAGCCACCGCAGTCCCTGTGGTCAGCCTGATTGAAGATCAAATGTGGGTGAGCCTGAATATTCGTGAAGACCAATATGCCCCATTTCAGAAAATGAGCAGTATTGAAGGTTATATTCCCGCCCTAGATAAAACCGCCACTTTTCAAATTAGACAGATCAGTGCTGAAGGTGAATTTGCCACCATTAAGACCACACGTCAAACCGGCGGTTATGATGTGCGCAGTTTTAAGCTGCATCTTGTACCCACACCAGCGATTTCTGAACTGAAAGTCGGGATGAGCGTGTTATTTAAACTGAAAGAGACCCGATAATGTGGACGGGTATATGGCGCGAACTGCGCTATCTGCTCCGCGAAAAATGGGATCTGTGTCTGGTCACGCTCGCACCTGCACTGGTGATTATTTTATTCAGCAGCATGTTTGCTCAAGGGAAACCGGATCATTTACCGATTGCGATTATTGATCAAGACCAGAGTGCGCTGAGTCAAAGCATTTATCAGCATGTGGCGCTGAATCATACTCTTAAAATTGCTACGGTGTCGGAACAAACAGCTGAAATTGAGCGCCTGTTAAATCAAAATAAAATTTGGGGTTATATCCATATTCCCAGCGGTGCCGAGCAACGTCTGGTTCGTGCCCGGGATGCTGACATCAGTATTGCCTTTAACCAGAGTTATTTCAGTATCGGAAATACCATTTCCTCTGCCATGCTGGTCAGTACCCTGCAAGCACTGGCTGAATTTAGCGGACAGCAATATCTGGGCAACCGGCTGCCTTCTCTCGAAGCACCGTCACCGCATATCAAAATATCGCCGCTGTATAATCCGCAGCTGAATTATGAATTCTATCTGGAACTCTATGTCATTCCGGCAATTCTGCATTTACTGCTGTGTTGTTGTGTGGCATTTTCCGTCGGTCAGGAACTGAAGCGGCAGACCTTAACAAGCTGGATTAGCAACTCATCCATCTGGATGGCATTACTGTCTAAGAACCTGGTCTATGTGGCTATTTTTAGTCTATGGACCTGGATCTGGATGTTCTGGCTGATTGAAATTCGCGGCTGGTTTGTTGCCGGCTCGCTCGCTCTGATTCTATCGGCACAATTTCTGCTATATAGCGCTTATGCATTTTTAAGCAGTGCAGTGGTTCTGGCAACCAAAGATTTAAGTAAATCTTTTGGCATCATTGCGGTCTATGGTGGTTCATCTTTAAGTTTTGCCGGTGTGACCCTCCCTTTAAATAATGCGCCCCTATTCACCCAGTTTTGGTCCAATATTATTCCGTTTACGCCCTATGCCAAATTACAAACTGAACAATGGGTGATTGGTAGTCCATTGCATATTTCACTGCAAGCTGGATTAATGCTGCTGATCTATGCCCTAGTCTACGCTCTGCTGGCTTATCTGTTTCTTAAAAAAATAGCTAAAGGAGCAGTCCAATGAAATCCCTCTGGTTTTACTATCTGCAAGGCTTCAAGGATATTGTCAGTCACGGCGCGATCTTTACCACGCTGATTCTATCCGTCTTATTTTACAGCTTTTTTTATCCAACCGCTTATCAGGCACAGCAGGCTGAAGCCTTACCGATTATTATTGTCGATGAAGAACAAAGTAACTTAAGCACCCGTATTATTGGTCAGGTGGCACAAAGCCCCAATGTGGAAATTGAGGCGATTACCGGCAATTTTGCCGAAGCCAAACAATGGGTTGAATCTCAAAAAGCCGATGGCATTTTACTGCTACCGGACAATTTATCGCAAAGCTTAAGGCATGGTGAAACAGGCGGCATTGGCCTGTATTTAAGCACAGCCAACTTTTTAGTGACCAAACAAATTGGTCTGGGCTTAGCCACATCGGTTGAGCAAACTTTGGCAGACTATACTGAACGCTTTGGCGAGGTCTCGGACTTTTCACCTGCCCTTTCTGTGCATCAAATTCCTTTATTTAATCCGCTATCCGGCTATGGCAGTTATGTCTTTCCTGCGGTTGCACCTTTAATTATCCACCAAACTATTCTTCTGGGTTTGAGTATGCTGATTTTGGTATATCGGGAAAGAAAAATAGAATTAAACACAAATGCATTGATTGGGATGTGTTTAGCGGTCTTTACTATTGGCTGTCTGGGATGTTTCTATTTATTCGGCTTTAGCTTCTGGCTATTTGATTATCCACGTGGTGGCAACCTGTTCGGGATGCTACTGGCTGTTCCGGTTTTTATCTATACAATAATTGGCATGACCTGCCTATTCGCCAGTTTTCTGGATCTGCCGGAACGTGCGGGTCATGTAATTGTATTCACTTCCATTCCACTGTTCTTTTTATCTGGTGCGGCCTGGCCGCATGCTGCAATGCCTATCTGGATGCAAGTCGTTGGCGAAATCCTGCCTTCCACCCAAATTGTGCAGATGTTTATTCAACTCAATCAGATGGGTGTACCTACAGAGCTAGTCTTGCCTAAATTGCTTTATCTCGGAATGATCGGCAGCTTGTGCTTTTTCTTGGCTTATCGACGTTTAATTTCAAACTGTGGAACTTTCTAGCTTGTATATTATTGAACCTGTAAATAATTTTATGTAATTGCTTTTGATAAATTTAAAGGTGATTGCTTCACTGGTCACCGAATTCAATAATAAATCGGCTCATGGCTAAACGCCAGTCACGAATATAGGAATAGAATCTGGCTATCTATTTGCGTGATACTGGTCTGATTCTTTTTAGTAAGATGTGGCTCAAATGTACCGTCACGATCTCATGGTGCGGTGGTTCTTAATCTCCCCCATGACCGCTATATTAACCAAGGGGGTCAGTTTTACACTGCCGCTAACACGAATTACCCAAATATGTAAGGTAATTCCGCTGAGTCAGAACGAAGCTTCTGGCTCATTTACCCAATCCTGAAGACGTTATGAACAACTCTTCACTTTAATTTTGTAGGTAATCCCAGTTCCTTCGGGAGCTGGGATTAATACATATAAAGCAAAAGCTTAATCATCAAAATGAGGCTGTATTGAAATGATAATCGCTGAGCCAAGTGCATCTGACTTTAGTATCCAATATTTAAAGACCACTATTTTAATTTAAACACTAAACATCAACGCCAAAGACAGGGCCATACAACGCTGACCAGCTGCACCAACCAAGGCATTTAAGGTCTGTTCTTTATTGGCATCCGGCATCACCACCACATGGTTTTTGGCGCCCATCATTGACTGCACCCGTTTGCCATGCTGGCCTGCCAGGTTATAGACATGGGTACCGACCGCGGTTGAACCGACAAAGGAAATGGCCTTGATGTCAGAATGCGTACACAGCAGATCGACCACTTCTTTACCGCCATGCACCACATTCAGTACCCCGGCAGGAACACCGGCCTGCATCGCCAGCTCGACCAGCATCATGGTCGATAGCGGATCCTGCTCCGACGGCTTTAAAACAAAAGTATTGCCACAGACAATGGCCATTGGGAACATCCACAATGGAATCATCGCCGGGAAATTAAATGGAGTAATTCCGGCACAGACACCTAAGGGTTGCTGCATGGTATAGGTATCGACCCCGCGCGCCACGCCTTCAATATATTCACCCATTTGCAGCGAACCGACCGAGCAGGCATGTTCTACCACTTCCAAGCCACGCTGAATATCACCTTCGGCATCTGCTAATGTTTTGCCCTGTTCAGCGGTCAGGACTTGTGCAATACTTTTTAAGTTTTGACGGATCAGCTCCTGCAGTTTCAGCATAATCCGCATACGGGCCTGAATAGGTGTTTCACGCCAGCTGGCAAAAGCCTGTTGGGCTGCGGCAATGGCGGCATTGACTTCTTCTGCAGTGGCAAATGGTACCTGACCCAGAACTTCCTGAGTGGCAGGATTGACAATATCCTGCCAATGGCTGGTGGTGGAGTCGATAAATTCACCATTAATCAGCAGTTTTGCCGTGGTGATGCCGGTATTCGAATGGGGATGATGAATCGCGTTCATGGTCGCTCCGTGCTGGTTTGTTATTGTCGTTTTATCTGCCTTTACTGGCTGTTTTTAACGTATTATTTTTTACGCTGTTTCAGCAGACTAACAAAGAACACTTTTGGCACCAATAGAGATTGGTGCACGACGGTTGTGCAAATTTGCACAGAGATTTAACAGGATGTTAAACATAAAATGAAAGTTGATTGGGATCACTTACGCTTTTTTCTGGTCTTGGCCCGGGCCAAAACCCTCACCAATGCTGCGCGCCTGATGGAAGTGGAACACAGCACCGTGGCACGGCGCATTCAGGCGCTGGAAAACACCTTGGGTACCCAGCTGTTTAAACGTGAAGCCAAAGGCTATGAGCTGACTGCGGAAGGTCTGGCACTGGTGCCCCGCGTCGAACAGATGGAACAGTCTTTTATCCAGATTGATAAACGCCATGACCCTTTACAGGGCCGGGTACGCTGGTGCGCCGGAAGGTTTCGGGACGGCGTTTCTGGCCCGGCTGCTGGCGGAGTTTTCACAGCATTATCCCTCGCTGACTATTGACCTGATTCCGGTGCCCAAAACCATCAAACTTTCACATCGTGAAGCCGATATTGTCATTTCAATTGACCGGCCTAAATCCGGGCCTTACATCATTACCCGGCTCTCAAATTACTGTTTAAAACTGTACGGCAGTCAAAGCTATTTACAGCAAAATCCACCAATTAGACAGCTAGAAGATCTGAAACAGCACCGATTTGTCGATTATATTGACGATCTGGTGTATAGCTCGGCGCTGTATTCGCTGGAACGTTTGCCGCTGCAAGTGACAGCCTGTTTTCGCAGTAACAGTATTCTGGCCCAGCAGATTGCGGTCAGTACCGGCGCCGGACTGGCAATTTTGCCGCGATTTCTGGTGCATGATAAACCCGATCTGCAAGAAGTCCTGGGTGATCAGGTCAGTTTTACCCATACCTTCTGGATGTTGACCCTGGTCGATTTACAGCATGAACCGAAAATAAAACTGGTCTGGGATTTCCTGCGCAAACAGGCCGATGTACAGCAGGCCCTGTTAATGGGAACTTAAAATTCTTATGGTATCTGGCGATTGACACACGCCGATACAGCAACTGAACATATCACAACACTTAGCGCTTCTTACGCTTGCTAAATTAACAGCCGATGAACCGAATAATATAAACCATTCAGGAAAAGGATATGAAGATTCTCATCGTGCTGACCTCTCATGACCGTCTGGGTGATACAGGCAAACAGACCGGCTTCTGGCTGGAAGAGCTGGCTGCCCCTTATTATGCTTTTGTTGATGCTGGTGCCGAAGTCACCTTGGCCTCTCCTAAAGGTGGTCAACCGCCTCTTGATCCCAAAAGTAATGCACCCGATGCCCAGACCAAAGCCACTGAACGTTTTAAGGCAGATACCGCCGCCATGCAAGATCTGGCGCAGACACGCAAACTCAGTGAGGTGTCGATTGCCGATTTTGATGCCGTGTTTTATCCGGGTGGTCATGGGCCATTATGGGATTTGGCCGAAGACCCGGATTCTATCTCTTTGATTGAACAAACATTGCAAGCAAATAAACCGGTGGCGTTGGTCTGTCATGCGCCGGGAGTATTACGTCATGTCAAAGCACAGGATGGCCAACCGCTGGTCAAAGGCAAGACTGTAACCGGTTTTAGTAATACAGAAGAAGATGCGGTTGGGCTGACCAATGTTGTGCCCTTTTTAGTTGAAGATATGCTGAAAGAACACGGCGGACAATATTCAAAAGCTGAGGACTGGCAGGTGCATGTACAGCAAGATGGTTTGCTGATTACCGGACAGAATCCGGCATCCTCAGAGGCGACCGCAGAAGCATTATTGAAATTCTCGAAATAAGCATAGTCATCGACGTCATCGCTTTTTGTGCTTAATAGAAAACTCCTGAATTAATTATCAGGAGTTTTGCTTTTAATGAAAGGAATTAACTGGCAGATGCAATATGCTGGGCCAGCATTTCCCGAAGTTTAAATTTCTGGATTTTCCCTGACGGGGTCATTGGAATTTCATCCCAGATTTCTAAACGCTCTGGAATATACTGAATTGCCAGATTGTGTGCTTTCAGGAACTCGACCAGATCCTTTAACTGCATGGTTTGCGTGCCTTCTTTGAGCTTCACGATGGCGCAGGCTTTTTCACCCAGCCGTTCATCTGCATACGGAATTAATGCCACGGTCGCTACATCTGGATGCAGGTAGATCAACGATTCAACTTCGGCCACCGGAATATTTTCACCACCGCGAATAATTACATCTTTTTTACGTCCGGCAATGCGGATATAACCCTGCTCGTCCAGGTAGGCAATATCACCGGTATCAAACCAGTCATCTTCACTGGTTTCATTTAAATGCGGACGTTTCAGATAGCCACCAAAATTCGAACAACTCCGGATCATTAGTGTGCCTGATTGATGCGGTGCTAATTCCTCGCCATCATCCCCCACCACTTTGACTTCAACACCAGGAAGTGGCAGACCGTCAGTATTAAATGAACGCTCATCATCATCTTCCGGACGAGTCGTAGTCACAGCACCACACTCGGTCATGCCCCAAGCGGAAATCACTTTCACACCGATGTTTTGACGCGCTTTTTGTACCAGCGTGCTTGGAATAGGTGCGCCTGCACACAGGAATATTTTCAAACTATCTAAAGATTTGTGACTATTGAGTACCGCTTCAGATAAGTCATTTAAGAATGGCGTCGAAGCCATGGTGAAGGTCGCCTGATGCTTGTGAATCAGATCAATGGCAGTATTGACCTCCCAGACATCCAGCAATACCGCTTTGGCTTTTAACAGCACTGGCATGATCAGGCCATACATAAAGCCAGTTTGATGTGCCATCGGTGATCCCATGAAAATCACATCATTCTGGTTTAAATGCAAACGCTTGGCATAAGGTACGATATTGGAAAATAAAGTGTTCGCAGTATGCATCACACCTTTGGGTTCACCTGTGGTACCTGAGGTAAACACCAGTTGTGCAATATCATCGGCTGTGATGGTGACATCATTCAGGGTATTCAGGATTTGTGGATCTTGATCCAGTCCATGGTTAAGCAATAAATTTTCAAAACTGTTCTCGCCTTCACCACCGACGACAATAATCTGTTCCAGGCTCTCAATATTTTTCTGTAATTGATCGGCCAGTTTTTCATGATCAAACTTACGGAACACTTTCGGTACGATAAAGACCTTACTTTCCGTATGTTTCAGCATAAATGAAAGCTCACGCTCTCGGAAAATCGGCATCAGCGGATTCAGGATGGCACCAATCCGACGACACGCAATATACAATAAAGTGAACTCCCACCAGTTGGGGAGTTGGCAAGACACAATATCCTGTTTCTGTACACCTAACTGTTTTAATCCCAACGAAATTTTATTGGCTGTCTCCAGCATTTCCCGGTAAGTAAAACTTTGCTCTGACTGACTTTCAGTTTTATAGCTGACCAAGGCAATTTTATCTGGATCTTGCTGTACCGCTTCATTCAATGATTGAAGAATGGTCTTATTTAACCAATAACCTTGTTGCAACATTTTTTCCCGGCGTGGGGGTAAAAGAACCGCATCGAAATCCATTCTATAACTCCAATTTTATAATTATCTACCTGTTCTCTTGGTCAGACCGCACAATCGTCGTCAGCCCGAAAATTGCAGATACAAACTCTGCTATGCAGATGACTCAAACTTCTATTTGTGTCATCTGCAGGATTGATCACGCATCCACGTCATCGGTTTACATCAAGCTGGAACAGCTTTGCGTCCGGCTTTTTTACGCGCAATAATAGTTTTCATAATTTGCGCAGTGCCATCACCAATCTGGAAGCCCAGTACATCGCGCATACGCTGCTCCATCACTCCGCGGTCATAGCCTGCATGACCAAAGGTCAGTAAGCATTGATGAATCACATCATAGGCCAGTTTCGGCCCCCACCATTTACACATCCCGGCTTCAGAGGTGTGCGGTAAATGGTTGTCTTTTAGCCATAACGTTTGCAAACACAATAACCGTGCGGCTTCGACCTGGGTTTCATATTCAGCCAGAGGATGTGAAATGCCCTGAAATGCCGTGAGTGGCTGGCCAAAAGCTTCGCGCTGCGCTGCATATTCCCAGGCTTCATCCAGGCTCACCCGTGCTACAGCCAGCACCTGTAAACCAATCAAGGCACGGGAAAAGTCAAATCCTTGCATAACCTGGACAAACCCTTTGTTTTCATCTCCCAGGCGATGATTGACCGGAACCCGAACGTTATCAAAGAAAATGGAACCGCGACCAATGGCACGCTGGCCATGACAATCAAAACGTGTGGTGCTAATACCCGGCAAGTCCATCGGCACCAGCAATGCCGTTACGCCATGTGCACCATCTTCAACCGAACCGGTACGTCCAAACACCACCGATGCATCAGCCTGATCAGCTGCAGAAATCGAGGTTTTTTCACCATTAATGACATATTCATCTCCCTCACGTTCGATTTTTAAACGTAAGTTGGCGGCATCTGAACCCCCACGTGGCTCGGTGAGTGCAATTGAGAAAATGGCTTCACCCGCGGTCAGCTTTCTCAGCCACGGTTCCACCACCTCAGGTTGACCATGTTCCGCCAGAATCTGTCCATTTAAGGAAGCCAGCAAGTTAATATAGGAGAAACTTAAATCGGCCTTGGCCACCGCTTCATGAATAATACCCGCAGCCAGCCGGCCCATGCCCTGGCCGCCGTATTGTTCTGGAAGTTCTGGTGCAATAAAGCCCATCTCGCCCATTTTTTTCACCAGGTCACGATCAAAGACACGACTTTGATCACGCGCTAAAAAACCGGGTGCAATATATTTTTGTGCAAATTTTTCAACCGTTTCTGCTAAAAATGCCAGTTCTTCCGTGATATAAGGATTTTGAGTCATACGTATTTTCCTTATTATTTATAAAATTTACGAAATTCAGGCTGGCGTTTTTCTTTAAGTGCATTAACGCCTTCGCGCGATTCTTCTGTGTCGTAATACAGTTTCAGGGCATACATGCCCATCCCGGCAATTCCGGCCTGATGTGCGGTATCCATATTGAAACTGCGTTTGGCAATAGCAATTGCTGTCGGACTACGCTGACAGATTTCTTCTGCCCATGCCTGTACTTCGGCATCCAGCTGATCAGCCGGTACGCACTTATTGGCCAGCCCGATTTCAACCGCTTCCTGACCGCTATAACGGCGGCACAAGTACCAGATTTCACGGGCTTTTTTCTCACCGACGACACGCGCCAGATACGCTGTGCCATAGCCCGGATCGACAGAGCCCATTTTGGGACCGACCTGGCCAAAAATCGCTTTTTCAGAACAGATGGTCAGGTCACAAATGGTCGCCAGCACATTCCCGCCACCAATTGCATAACCTTGTACACGGGCAATCACCGGTTTGGGCACATCACGGATGGCGGTATGTAATTCTTCCATCGGTAGGCCAATGGTGCCGCGTCCATCATAATTACCATCATGTGCAGACTGGTCACCGCCAGTACAGAAAGCTTTTTCACCTGCTCCTGCCAGGACAATGGCACCCACATCCCGGTCATAGCCTGCCTTATTTAAAGCCTTGATTAGCTCATCACACGTGGTCCCGCGAAAGGCATTCATTTTTTCGGGGCGGTTAATGGTGATCCAGGCCACGCCGTTTTTCACTTCATATAAAATATCTTCAAAATTCATGGTTATACTTCCTGTATTAATCCTATCTGTACTCATCTGATTTTATTTTTGACCTTTAATGCGGGTTTCGACTTAGCCACTCATGGTTAAACCACCTGAAACACTCAGCACCTGTCCGGTAATAAAGCTGGCATCTTCACTTAAAAAGAAGGCAATTGCAGAGGCCAAATCTTCAGGTTGCCCCAAACGGCCCAGTGGAATTGAGCGGATAAAGGCTTCCCGTAATTTTTCCGGATTCGATGCACCTTCGGTCACGCCAGCCAAGAGTGCTGTATCGGTTGGACCCGGGCAAATCACATTAATCTTGATGTTATGACGCGAATGCTCACGTGCCAGCGTTTTCGAAAATGACAGCAGTCCACCTTTACAGGCCGCATAAACCGCTTCACCTGAAGAACCGACCCGTGCAGCATCTGATGCAATATTGACGATACTGCCCGTATTACGCTCAACCATGCCCTTCAGGACAGCAAAATGCATATTCAGCATACCAACCAGATTAATCTGGATCAGCTTGTCCCATTCCTGTGGATTGGTTTTAACAAAAGGCTTAAAAATATCCCAACCGGCATTATTGACTAGGCCATCTACCGGCCCCAGCTGGCTTTCGACCTGCTGTACAGCCTGCTCAACTGTATTGTGATTGGTAATATCACACTGTACTGCCAATGCCTGACCGTTCTGCTGGTTAATCTCCTGCGCCAACTGCTCTGCTGCGGTCATATTCATATCAAAGATTGCGACTTTAGCGCCCTCTTCTGCCAGCCGGCGACAGGTTGCTGAACCAATTCCACCTGCACCGCCTGTCACAATAACCACTTTATCCTTTAAGCCTTTCATTTATGTCTCCCTGCGCTGTTCTTATGCCAATTTGCCTGGCCGTTTTTTATTCAATACCCATGTTCTTTACAATAGGAGTAGAATAATTTTATGTCAATACATTTACATAAAATAAAGTTTAAAATTAATTTAAATTAAATATATCAATTATTTATGATTTATTAAAAATAAATACATTGACATAAATTGGCTTTAATCTTAAGTTTTATGCGTAAAGCAAGCAGATGTGACAGAACCAAGAAAGAGGAAGGATCATCTATACAGTACTGAACGGAGGCGCAAAAATGTGGGCACGACCAGCAAAGGAAAATTGCTGATCCCCTCTGAATTACAGCCAGATAGAAAACAGAGACTGATTTATACAAGATACCTTTTGGGTATAATGCAGCTTATTGAATGAATTTGATCAGGGTGGTCTTTTAGAATGACTGATGCTCTAACAAAAAAATATGATCAATCCTTATATTCCGCCCACAATAGACTTTTTTTTAGACTGTTTCAGGTGGGAAATACACTGGACCGCAAATGCTCCAACGAATTGGGGATTTCTCCGGTGCACTGGGCAGTTTTAGGGGCTTTGTCTCGCCCACGGGTTCTATCCGGAATGTCATTTTCCGATTTAACCGACTATCTGGGTGTGAGCCGTCAAAACCTGGATGCCGTATTAAAACGGCTGGAACGCGAAGGTCTGGTACAGCGCGTGATTAATGAACAGGACCGCCGTGCAAAAAATGTTGCGCTGACCGATGCAGGTCTTAAAACCTGGGACAGCCTGCAAGATGACTTCTTTAATTTTTATGGCCAGGCTTTAAATACATTGGCCTTTGATGATGTGGTGACTCTGATTCACCTGTTAAACAAAGTGAATGATGGGCTAAAGAGCATTCAAATTGCCCAGAAGAATACTGCTTCGGACGTTTGATTAAACATTGAAGATAAGACTTCTGGAATCAAAAAAATGAGCCTTGCAAGGCTCATTTTTTATTACTTGATCAGCTGATTTACAACTCTAAGCCTTTTGCGGATCGTATTGACGATCTTTAATAAAGATTCCTGATACTGCACCACATAAGAAATAGGCGCCGCCCATAATCAGGAAGCCTAAACCAATTGATCCACCGCTCGCCGCTGCACCAATAATTGCAGGTGCAAACATGGCGCCAATACGCCCGGCATTATAGGCACCGCCAACCGCGGTACCACGAATGGAAGTTGCAAAACTTTCAGTCATATACGTCGCATTAATGGCATACGGAATACCGTACAGGAAACCAAAGAAAATGAGCAGATAGGCAATATTGTCCGGGCTATTAAACAGCACAATCACTGGCAGGAAGATCGCGGTCCCAATTGCACCAAAGGAAAATACAAAACGACGGCCTAAACGGTCTGCAGCAAAACCGGCCAGAACTTTACCGAAAATCATGGCGACATAGGTCCCAATCATATAGCCCGCCATTGATTTAAAATCCATATGTAACTCGGATTCTAAATAAGCTGGCATCCAGTTGTTTACTCCGTAATAGCCAAACTGTAAAAAGCCGGCAGTGAGAATCCATAAAATAAACATTCTACGGTTACGCGGGTCTGCAAAAATCTCTTTAACTGTACTCTTTTTCTCAGGCTGTTTGACTTGAGTTTCAGCAGGCCCATACAAGCGCTGTAATCTTGCACGTTGCCAAGATTCTGGTTCTGGCACCAGTTTCTGAATAAAAATCGCCAGCACCGATGGAATAATGGCAATAAAGAACAGCATACGCCAGCCATATTCCGGAATAATCCAGCCGGCCAGTACGGTTGCCACAATATAACCCACTGTCCAGCCGGCTTGCAGGGTTCCCAATACTGTGGTGCGATATTCGGTCGGTACATACTCTGCCATGAGTGTATTCGCTGCAATATACAGTGAACCAATACCAAAGGCAGACAAAAAGCGCAGAATGGCGAACTGTTCAAAATTTTGGGTAAAGCCCAGTGCGGCTGTTAAAATTGAAAAGATTAAGATTGAAATCACTACCGTCCGAACCCGACCCAACCGGTCGCAGGCCCAGCCACCAAGAAAACCACCTACGGCCATGCCGGCCAGCGTCGCGCTTCCCAGGGCACCAGCCTGTAAATTGCTTAAGCCAAATTCTGCTTTCAGACTGTTTAAGCTAAAGGAGAGCAAGAGCATGTCTGCCCCATCGACCAGCAGCGCCAGAAAGGCAAATACAAATGCAATTTGCTGGGTTCTTTTGGTGGTGGGTTGAATCTTTTTTAGCTCAGTTACCAAATCCGTCATGAATTAAATATCCTTGTTCTTTCTATTCCTTGTTTATTTTTCAGTTGTTTATCGCTCACGAAGTTCCTGATGTGAGCCTATTGTTGTGCTGCGTTTTTCAATCCATAGCTGTGCTGCTCCTGATCTTTTTGTTGCTGTCATGAAGACTTCTCAGCCTCTGTTTGTTTTTTGGTCGTTCTTTTTAGCTCACTCAGGGTAGACAAGATAAAAGTAATTTTAAACAAATTTTGATATATTATTTTGTTAAACGAAATTAACGGTCGCATAGTTGAGTGTTGGATCGTTTTAATATAGGTTTACTGTGATTATTAAAATATGTAGACATGAAATAAAAACGGAACAAGGAGTGTGAGAATAGATGGGTGCTTTAACAGGCTTTCGGGTATTGGATCTCAGCCGTATTTTGGCTGGACCTTGGTGTAGTCAAATTCTGGCCGATCTGGGTGCAGAAGTAATTAAAATTGAAAAGCCTGATCATGGCGATGATACGCGCATCTGGGGACCGCCCTGGCTTAAAAACAACCAGCAACAAGATACCCATGAATCTGCCTATTATCTTTCGGCCAATCGTGGCAAACATTCCGTAGCTGTTGATCTATCAACCCCGGAAGGCCAGCAGATTATTAAAAAAATTGCTGAAACCAGTGATGTGGTCATTGAAAACTATAAAGCCGGTTCTTTGAAAAAATATGGTCTGGACTATGAAAGCCTGAGCCATATAAACCCGCGTCTGGTGTATTGTTCGATTACCGGTTTTGGCCAGCATGGTCCACGTGCTCATGAACCGGGTTATGACTTTATTATTCAAGGCATGGGCGGCATGATGAGCGTTACCGGTGAACGCGATGATTTACCCGGTGGCGGCCCGCAAAAAGCTGGATTGGCTTTTGCCGATCTGACCACCGGTTTATATTCTGCAATTGCCATTCAGGCCGCCTTACTGTCGCGTGAAAAAACCGGTGAAGGCCAACATATTGATATGGCCCTGTTAGATACTCAGGTGGCCTCTTTATCGGTGCTGGCCATGAATTATTTGACCTCAGGCAAAGTGCCGGGCCGTTTTGGTAATGCACATGCCAATATTGTGCCTTATCAGGTGTTTAAGGCACAGGAAGGCGAATTTATTATTGCCTGCGGCAATGACCAGCAGTTCTTGGCGCTGTGTGATGCCATAGGCCTACCTGAAGTACCGAAAGATCCGCGTTTTAGTCGCAACTCTGGCCGAGTGATGCATCGTGAAGAAGTCACCCAAATTTTACAGCAACATTTTTATACCCAACCGGCCAAAACCTGGGTCGATTTAATTCACGCCGTCAAGGTCCCTGTGGGCATGATCAATAACCTGCAACAGACTCTGGAAGAAGAACAGGTGCTGGCACGTGAAATGGTAATTCAGATGCCGCATACCCTGCGCGAAGATTACACCTCAATTGGCTCGCCAATTAAACTGTCCAAAACCCCGGTTGAATATAAAAAAGCCCCACCGTGCTTAGGTGAAGATACCGACAATATCTTAAGCCGGTTTTTAAGCGCAGAAGAAATGCAGGCATATAAAGCCAAAAAGATTATCCAGCAGCGCTAAGGCGGCATCCCACCGACAATAAAAAAGGAATCCTCGGATTCCTTTTTTATTGGAGGATTTCCTCTCCTACGTCTCTCTTAAATCTGAACTAACAGGCTGTAGCATCCGCCTGATGGGTTTTTGGCAATTCCCGACGCAAGATTTTTCCGACTGCAGATTTTGGCAGCTCCGCCACAAACTCAATATATTTAGGCAGTTTATAACTGGTTAAATGCTGTCTTAAATAAGCCATGACTTCATCTTCGCTCAGGCTAGCATCTTGTTTAACAATAAATGCTTTCGGGACCTGACCAGACTTTTCATCATCAATTCCAATCACGGCACTTTCTAACACTTTGACATGTTGAGACAGCACATATTCCAGTTCATTCGGATACACATTAAAGCCAGACACCAGAATCATATCTTTTTTACGGTCAAGGATACTGATATAGCCCTGTTCATTCATACAGCCAATATCGCCAGTCAGGAAAAAGCCATCTTTGGTAAATACCTGCGCCGTGGCTTCCGGTTGCTGCCAATAGCCTTTCATCACCTGTGGACCGCGAATGGCAATTTCTCCAGCTTGGTTAATCGCTACCGGTTGGCCTGCATCATCCAGAATCAGAATATCGGTACCTGCCAAAGGTAAACCGATGGTGCCACTAAAACGCTGGCTTAAAGGCGGGTTAAAAGTTGCAGTCGGTGAAGTTTCGGATAAACCATAGCCTTCATAAATATAACGGCCTGTGACTTCATACCACAGGTCAGCTGTGGCTTTCAGTACCGGCGCACCCCCACCGGTGGTGGTCTTCAGCTGACGATGATCCAGACTTCTAAAACGTGGATGATGTGCCAAGGCATTAAACATGGTGTTTACCCCCGGAAACACCGTCGGAGGATGCTTGGCATACTGGTCAATTAAAGCGTCTAGATCTCTCGGATTCGGAATCAGCACATTGGCAAAACCACGGCTCAGGCCATAACTGAACAGACAGATGGTAAACCCGTAAATATGGTAGAGCGGCAAGGCACAAAATACATATTCATGTTCTTCTGCCATCCGGTCGCCAAAATGGCTAATAAACACGGTACTGTTCTGGGCAATATTAAATAAAATATTGCGGTGACTCAGTTCAGCGCCTTTAGATAAACCTGTTGTGCCACCGGTATATTGCAGAATGACTGTGTCATTTTGCTGTTGGGGTGGTGTTTTAAAATCAATCGTGTCGACCTGATCAAGTGCCTGCTTAAAATCAAAGAATGTCTTGGCCGGATATTGCGCTGCCTGTGGATGCACTGCGGTATCTTGCGCTTTCACCAGATCCAGTGGATGGGTCGAAATCACATATTTAAGCGTCTGGCATTCATCCAGATCCTTGAGCTGATCTAAAGTCTGATTCAGGATAAATAAAGCTTCTGCACCAGAATCCTGCAACTGATGATACAGCTCGCGCCGGGTATACATCGGATTGACATTCACCAGAATATAACCGGCACGAATAATGGCAAAGGTTGCAATTGGATACTGAATAATATTTGGCAGCATCACCGCAATACGGCTACCCGCCTCTAGCCCCAAATTCTGTAAAAAGGTCGCCATTTTCTGGCTATACACATCAATATCATGATAACTGAACTTTTTATCTAAATAGATAAAGGCTGTTTTATCCTGAAATTTCTCTAGATTTTCAGCGATGGTCTGACTCAAGGTCTGGGTGGGATCTGGCTGAGTAAATTCAGGATTTACATTCCATTTTTGATATTCAGCAATCCATGGCTGTGTGCTCATTGAAGCTCTCTCCTATCGCTTGCGTTCTTTTATTTTGTATAGTGAAACTATATTTTGTATTATTTGATAATAGCTTTAAATTCGACCTTCGATCAATGCTTGATCGGCTTTTTAGCAATTTTTTACAAATTAAAATCAATCATTAGTGGTGATATTTTAGGGTCTGCTGACATTTACTGTGCAAAAAAAATAGCGAAAAAGTAGAATTTAATCGCCAAACCAAATCTACTCCTCGCTATGCCTCGTACAATGTTGACTGATCAACACTGGTCTAAGTTAGAAAACATTTTCCGT
>NZ_VOXS01000017.1:0-50063 GCF_013420655.1 Acinetobacter sp. Q186-3
TGTTCAAATGGCGATTCAGCGTTTAATTGGTTTTGGGAAAAAAGAAGAGTTTAAGGAAATTTTGGCAATTTTAAGAAAGCAGAATCCTGATAGGATAAGGGTTCTGTGAAATTTGTCGTGTACAGAGCGTTCAAATATAAAAGACTTTTCAATGCGCTGAGTCTGATACAGCGGCGAAGATGAGCCGAAATTCACATTGGCCGATACAATACGGGTTGGTGTGGCACAGTTACCGGCATCCAGATAGTTAATAAATTTCTGTAGGCCTGCATCTTTGGCATCAAATTCATGATTACCCAGCACAAAACTGTCAAAGCAGACCGTATTCATGGCATCTGCATCCGCCTTACCTTCAGAAAGGTTGAAATACAAATCGCCGGTAATCGCATCACCACTGTGCAGTTTAATCACATTCGGATATTCCTCTGCCAGACGGTTGATTAAACCGGCGACGCGGGCAAAACCACCCCGGCTGACGCTATAATTTTCTTCCTCAGCCCCTTGTGCCAGGCTAAAGTTCCAGTGCTCTTCATCTAAATGGGAATGATGGTCATTAATATGCAGAATATTCAGTTCAACGGCTTTACCCTCGACTACTGGCGTCGGTGCAGCAGTATGACGGTCATTATCCCCACAGGCTGTCATGAAAACAGAAAGACAGGCTATTGATAATATGGTTTTTTTATTCAATACGTTCATCTGGCAATTACCCTGAGACTCAGTGTTTTAATTGGAATTGTTTGTCTGAGTCTGTGGCCTGAACATGTAAGGCAGATGAAAAAACGATCAAGATTTCATGACAATAGTTAAACCCGTTCGCGAATATGCTGCATGACCTCTAAGACCAGTGCCTGTTTACCGCGATAATCTTCGGCAGCAAACAGCAGTCTGGCTTTGCGCGGCAGTTGCTCGTGAATCAGGGCAAATAGCTGATACATGGCCGACAGCTCTAATTGCTCAAACAGTGTCTTGACCGGTTGATAGGCAAACTGCTTTTCACTTTGCGGCTGATATTCAAACAGGAAACGTAAAATGGCATCCAGCTGCTGATCATGGGTATCGGTATTATAGGAATACATGCGCTCCCTCTGGCTCGAGTTTATTTTTTATATGGAAATGATGATCCGGATTTATTTATACGCCGGATTTTTGCAGCGGGCAACCATGGGCAGACACCGCTCCAGCTGCTCAAAAAAACCGCTTTTTTCAGGTCAAAGGCTAAATTTTGGATAAAAAAAAGAAAGAGATCTCTCCCAAAATCTCTCCCTCGGAGTTGAATCTTTTACGGATCCATATGTTATTGTCATTATTATTTTCGGCTATTTCCGCGCTTCTTGGGGATGAAACGTCATCAAATAGCAATTTACCCTCTAGATATGTAGACACCACATATTTAGACGGATAAATCTTAAACATAAAATATGACAAAATCAAGACAATCGGAAAAATTTAATTCTTGTTTTTATAAGGTTTTTTTTAAATTTAAATATTTAAATATCTTATAAGCAATATCATAAAAAAAGCAGACCGAAGCCTGCTTTTTAATTCAATTACTTAACTGCGTTTTTAGTCGGTAAAGGTGACTTTGGCAATGGCCTTTTTACTGGCCTGTACAATCAAAGTTACGTTTTCTTTCACCGAGAATGAGGCATCGACTGGTTGCCAATCAACTTTCACTGCACCACGACCGACTGCATCTTTAGCCTGTGCCGCGTTCTTGGTTAAACCTGCCGCACGTAAAATAGAAGCAATGAAAATCTCACCGCCATATTCGCCACGTGAAATGGTCACTTCTGGTGTACCTTCTGGCAATTCACCTTCGGTAATCAGGTTACCGGCACCTTTATGCGCATTGGCTGCAGCTTCCGCACCGTGGAAACGCTCGACCAGTTCCAGCGCCAGAATCTTTTTCACATCCTGCGGGTTACGGCCTTCCGCCACTTCTTTCAGTAACTGCTGGATTTCTGCCACAGACTTGAAGCTGAGCAGGTCAAAATAACGCTCAATCAGTGAGTCCGGCATAGACAGTACTTTCTGGTACATCGCGCCTGGGGCATCAAATACACCAATATAGTTGCCCAATGATTTCGACATCTTGTTGACGCCATCTAAACCTTCCAGAATTGGCACGGTAATACACACCTGTGCTTCCTGGTTATAACGGCCCTGTAAGGTACGGCCCATCAGCAGGTTAAAGGTCTGGTCAGTACCGCCCAACTCTACGTCGGCTTCTAAAGCCACTGAGTCATAGCCTTGTACCAGCGGATACAGGAATTCGTGAATCGCAATTGGTTGCTGGTTGTTATAACGCTTGGTGAAGTCATCACGCTCCAGCATACGCGCCACGGTTTGCTGTGAGGCCAATTGAATTAAATCGGCCGCAGTTTTGCTGGCAAACCATTCCGAGTTAAACACCACTTTGGTTTTGTTTGGATCAAGAATCTTGAACACCTGTTCCTGATAGGTTTTGGCGTTTTCCAGTACCTGCTCGCGTGACAACGGCGGACGGGTCGCGCTCTTACCGGTCGGGTCACCAATCATGGCAGTATAGTCACCAATCAGGAAGAAGACCTCGTGCCCCAAATCCTGGAACACTTTCAGCTTGTTAATTAAAACCGTATGACCCAAATGCAGGTCAGGTGCAGTCGGGTCAAAGCCCGCTTTAATTTTTAAAGGACGGTTCTCTTTTAATTTCTTTAGAAGATCTTCTTCAGAAATAATTTCATGCGTACCTCGTTGGATGAGGGCAAGTTGTTCTTCAGCTGGCAAGAAATTTGACATCACAAAACCCAAACACATCAGTTATTCAATTTGTGCGATATACTAACACTTTTTCAGCACATTGCAGGCTTAAGAATAACCATGACAGCGATCTATATTGGGGTAATGACCGGCACAAGTATGGATGGTGTCGATATTGTTGCTGCTTCTTTTGATCCTTTACAGCTTCATGCCACCCTGACCCTGAGCTTCGATCCCGATTTACGCGATGAACTGATGGCCCTGACCCTGCCGGATGACAATGAAATTGACCGGATGGGCAAGGCCGATGTGGCGCTGGCGCAAATGATTGGACATGGCATTAACCGCCTGATTGAAGAACACCAGCTTGATCGCAGCCAGATTCGTGCCATTGGTTCACATGGCCAGACCATCCGCCACCGGCCTGAACATGGCTTTACCCTGCAAATTGGTGATCCAAATATTATTACCGAAATAACCCAGCTGCCGGTGGTCTCGGATTTCCGCCGGCGTGATATGGCTGCCGGTGGACAAGGTGCTCCGTTGGTACCAGCTTTTCATCAGGATGTGTTCCAGCATGACAGCATCCACCGGGTGATTCTGAATTTGGGCGGGATTGCCAATGTCAGCATGTTGCCTGCCGGACAGACGGAAAAAGTCTATGGTTTTGATACCGGCCCGGCCAATATCCTGATGGATGCCTGGTGTGAACGCTACACCGGCCAGCCTTATGATGAAAACGGCAACTGGGCGGCTTATGGACAGCCAATTCGCAGTCTGCTGGACCGGCTACAGGCACATGAATATTTTTCCAAAGAGCCGCCAAAAAGCACCGGCCGTGAAGATTTTAACCTGGAATGGCTGGATGAACAGATTGCCGACTGGCGCAATGACCTGGCCTATCAGGAACTGGAAGATACCCCGGAAAATGTACAGGCCACCTTGTTAAAACTGACCACCCGCGCGATTAAAAAAGCCATTTACCGCTCGGGCATGGACACCGGTGAAGTCTATGTCTGTGGTGGCGGTGCCTATAATTCCTATTTACTGGAACAGCTGCGCTGGCGCTTACGCAAACATGAGTGGAGTGTACAGACCACGGCGGATTTAGGCCTTAACCCGACCTGGGTGGAAGCCACTGCTTTTGCCTGGCTGGCGATGCGTTTTCTGAACCAGCAAAGTGGCAATTTCCCGGCTGTGACCGGGGCCAAAGGCTACCGGATTTTAGGAACATTGACCGCAGTCTAGGCCAATCTCTTTGTATTAAAAAAGATATTAAAAAAGCCCTCAAAATAGAGGGCTTAGTATTTTAAAATTCTGCTTAAATCGAGAAAGAAGAACCACAGCCACACGTAGTGGTCGCATTCGGATTTTGAACCACAAAACGTGAACCTTCCAGACCTTCTAAATAGTCCACCACTGAACCGACCAGATATTGATAGCTAAGTGAATCGACCAGCATTTTTACGTCACCATTCACGAATTCAGCATCATCTTCATTCATGCTTTCAGCAAAGTTAAAGCCGTAAGAGAAGCCCGAACAACCACCACCGGTCACATAAACGCGTAACATTAAATCTTGGTTGCCTTCACTGTCACGCAATTGGCGTACTTTGTTCGCAGCATTGTCAGTCAGCACAAGGGCTTGGGCATTCATGTCGGATTCCTCGTTCGATTCAAATGTCTTTTAACAGAAAAGACCACATATCAAGTATAACATACCCAATATATGGTCAGTCATGTTCAATTCAAAGTCAATTCAGACTAATTTTATCAAGATTGTTTGTAATTCTCATCCTGCAGGCCGCATTCGAAGTTTTTCGGATCCTGCTTACAGCGGAATTGCCACAGCAGCTTCATCATGCGTTTGTCATAAATGCCACGTTTGGTCAGGTCAATCCGCGCCTCACGCATCATCTTCTGATAGCCCGGTTTGTCGGCTGCCGGAATATTCATCCAGTATTTTTGCGGAATATCGGCTTTCATTTTACCCAAGATGTTAAAGGCACGCGGTAATTGACCTTTGACCCATTCCCGTGATTTCTGGCCAAAACCGGCCGGGAACTTGTTCGGGCGAATAATAATATTGCCAGTCACCTGTAAAATCGGATAATTCACAATCGCGCCTTTACTGCCCAAGCCCTTATGCAGCTCCAGTGGCTTAAACACGGCGGCCGGCGCACCAATAATATCGACCTGACCGTTATTGAATTTACTGCCGAAGTTGGTGACATCTGAACTGACTGCCTGCGCGCCAATCTGCTGCACCATAATTTTTTGTGCCTGGTCATAATCCAGGACCGCAATTTTTTTACCGGCAGCTTTGGCCACGGTATTAATACTACGGTCATTGACCATTAAAAAGGCATCACCAACAGGCACTACACCAGCCACTTCATACTGGCCCTGAGTCATGAAGCGGGAAAATTTCGGACTGGCCAGCCCCTGCATGACTTTGACCGCCAGATTTAAATCGGGAATTGCACCAATCGCATCCAGTGAACCGGTAAAGCTGTTAAATTGACGCCCTCGCATACCGGTGACACTAATCCCGTCACATTTACCCGCTTTAAAATCTTCGGCAATTACCGCTTCATTCTGCCCGACCCGCAGTTCAATATCGGCGCCCCAGGCTTTGGCCGCCAGCTGATAGTCCAGCATCAGCGCATACACATCACCACTTTTTCCCACCAAATCAAAGACACACACTGTCTGCTTGGCCTGTGCTGCAGTCGCACCGAGTCCCATCACTGCAGCCAGTGCGATGCCTTGAGCATAATATTTCATTGATCTTTCCTTTATCGCTGTTCTTGTTGTTTTCAGTTGTACTGAAGTGTTTAATATTTTAAAAAGCTGTTTTTGCCTATCCATCATTGTTCTTTTTACCCTTGGAGATCACGCTCTCCTGCTCCTCCTGTCTGTATGCCTTGGATGAAACAACTCATCTCTATTTTTTAGGCTTGGGCAAAGATGAAACTATTATTTTTGATTAGCTTACGTGATTTGACCTGAACTGCAATGGCCCAAGTGACAAGGTTCCAGATGCAACAACCCGGCACAGATGCCGGGTTGTTTTTCCTTAAAAATGAAGCTTATTCACCGCCCAGTGAACACTCGAAGTTGGCTTTATCGACAGAACAGCGGGCACGTTTGAGTACGCTCATCATCGACGCATCATAAATACCGCGCTTGGTCATATCCATCCGCCCTTCACGTAACAGTTTCTGGTATTTGGTTTTCTCTTCCGCGCTCAGGTTCATTTTGTATTTGGCTGGAATGCCTGCTTCCAGACGTTTAATCATGCCCAAACTTTTTGGCAGGTTTTTCGAGAACCAGTCACGCGATTTCTGGCCAAAACCAGCCGGGAATTTCTCCGGACTAATTACTAAATCAGCCGTGACATGCAGTACCGGGAAATTAAACATGGCGCCTTTGCTGCCCAAGCCTTTATAGATTTCCAGCGGCTTATAGGCATAGGCTGGCGCACCAACCATATCGACCTGGCCATTATTAAATTTCGCCACAAAGTTAGAGACATCGGAGATTACCGCCTGAGCACCGACACGTTGCACCATAATTTTTTGTGCATCGTCATAGCCCAGTACCGCAAATTTCTTGCCGGCAGCTTTTTCAATTGAATCAATATTCTTGTCACGGACAAAAATAAAGGCTGAACCTAAAGGTGCAATTCCCGCCACCTCATATTTTTTCCCCCCCAGATTGGTGACCATTTTGCCGGCATTACGTTTGTCCAGTGCAAAGGTAATTGCACGTTGGGCAATGGCATTGCTGGGCACACCGCCCAGCGCATCAATTGAACCGGCAAATTTATTGTACTGACGGGCACGCATCGCAGTCAGGAAAACCGCATCACATTTGCCGGCTTTAAAGTCATTATCGGCCACGGCTTCATCCTGACGGGGAATCAGGTTGATGTCTGCGCCCCAGCCTTTCGCGGCCAGCGCCCATTCCTGGGCCATTTGATAAGATTCACCAGATTTGCCGAGTAAATCGAAGATACATACATCGACTTTGGCTGCCTGAGCATTGCTGGCCATACCCAAAGTAGCCAGCGCAGAAAGCGCGAGAATTGTTTTTTTCATTGTATTTGTCCTTACAGAATCGTCTTTCATCAAGAGTGTCCATACACTTGCTGAATATTAAGCAACTTGTTTTTAAAAAAATAGAGCTTTTACTCCAAATATTTTTAAATCGTGACCAATTCAATTTATACAGCTGCTGATCTCAAACCCACAAATTGCAGAGATCAGCAGTATTTTCAATGGCTTAAAAATTTCAGGCAGCGCAGTGAAAATTTACACATCACGGCCACTTTTTTACAAACTTATAACCATTTTCTCTATTCGCCACCAAGTGAACATTCAAAATTGGTACGTTCTACCGTGCAACGTGCCCGTTTCAGGACCCGCATCATTGAGCCATCATAAATGCCTTTTTCGGTCAGTTCGATGCGGCCATCACGTAGCAGTTTCTGGTATTTGTCCTGATCTTCCTTGCTGAGTCGGGTGCGGTATTTATTTGGAATTTCCGCTTCCAGACGTTTCACCATGGCAAAGTTTTTCGGAATCTGCTGGACAAACCAGCGCCGGGACTGCACTGCAAAACCATCTGCGAATTTTTCTGGCCGGATAATCAGGTCCGCCGTGACATTGACCACCGGAAAATCAATCATGGCGCCGCGTGTGCCCAAACCTTTTTCAATTTCCAGCGGTTTAAAGGCATAGGCCGGTGCGGCCACAATATCAACCTCGCCCTGATTAAACTTGCGTACAAAATTGGAAATATCGGAATCGACTGCAATACCACCGACCCGCTCCACCATCATTTTTTGTGCCGGATCATAATGCAGAATCGCAAATTTCCGGTTTTTAATGTGCTCAACCGAGTTCATGGCCCGATCTTTAACAAAAATATAGGCCGAGCCAATCTGGCCGATGCCAGCCACTTCAAAGGTTTCCTGGCCAATCCGGGTCACCAGACGGCGGTTATTGCGCCGGTCCAGCACATAACTAATGGCTTTCTGGGCAATGCTATTACTTGGCACACCGCCCAGTGCATCAATCGAACCGGCAAATTTATTGTATTGCCGCGCTCGCATTGAGGTCATATAGGCACCATCACACTTGCCCGCCTTAAAATCGCGCTCGACCTGGGCTTCATCCTGATAGGCTTTCAGACTGACATTGCTGCCCCAGCGCTTGCTGGCCAAGGCCCATTCTTCCAGCAATTTATAGGATTCTCCGGCCCGTCCCAACAGATCAAAAACACAGACCTGCGGATTGGCCTGAGCCAGGCCACTGACGCCACACAAGGCCAGTGTCGACAACAACAAAACTCCGTTTTTCATTTTTGTCACCGTACATTTGTTTTTGTTTTTTATCAGAAATTTTAATATATCGGGCTTGGTTTTATAAAAAAACCCTGCATAGCTGCTTTCCGATAGATGACACGGCGCCCGCTTTTTCATTATTTTTTTCGATGTGTTGCTGTAGCACCTGAAATAAACTGCGCCAGCTTTTTGTTTTCCAGAGCGCATCCTTTAGAATAGGCGCATTCTGTTCCTGAGTTTAGTGAGTCCAATGATTCAATTTGACCAAGTCTCTTTACGCCGTGGTGGTCGTGTCTTATTTCAAAAAGCGTCCATGCAGATCCATCCGGGTTGGAAAGTTGGCCTCACCGGAGTCAATGGCGCCGGCAAATCGACCTTATTTGCCGCCTTATTGGGAGAACTGGGGGCAGATGAAGGCAGCCTGACCCGTCCATCGGGCTGGACCGTTGCGCACATGGCCCAGGAAGTCAAAGCCCTAGATATGCCGGCGCTGGATTTTGTGTTATCGGGCGATGAAGAATACTGGCAGATTCAGAAACAGCTGGCACAACCTGAACAGCTCAGTAACAGCGAACTGGCACAATTACATGGCCGTTTTGATGAAATTCATGGCTATTCTGCCCCATCTAAAGCCGCCCAGTTAATGGCCGGTCTCGGTTTTATGGAACATCAGCTACGTCTGGATGTCTCCAGTTTCTCCGGTGGATGGCGCATGCGTTTAAATCTGGCACGCACCCTGATGAGCCGCTCCGACTTACTACTTCTGGATGAGCCAACCAACCACTTGGATCTGGATGCCATTTTATGGCTTGAAGACTGGCTCAATGCCTATGAAGGCACTTTAATCCTGATTTCACATGACCGCGATTTTCTCGATGCAGTGACCGATCATATCCTGCATATCGAAAATCAGGAACTGACCTTATATACCGGCAATTACTCGACCTTTGAAGTGACCCGCAGCGAACGTCTGGCCCAGCAGCAACAGGCCTTTGAAAAGCAGGTTGAAGCCCGCGCACATCTGCAAAAATTTATTGACCGTTTTAAAGCCAAAGCTACCAAGGCGCGTCAGGCGCAAAGCCGGATTAAACAGCTGGAAAAAATGCAGTTGCTGGCACCGGCGCATGTCGATACCCCGTTTACCTTCAGTTTCCGTGAACCCACCAAAATGAGTTCACCCTTACTGACTCTGGATCAGGCCGAAATTGGCTATCCGGGCAAAAGTATTGCCAGCAAAATCAGTCTGCAGATTACCCCAAGCTCGCGTATTGGCCTGCTGGGCATGAACGGCGCCGGTAAATCTACTCTAATTAAATCACTGGTTGGTGATTTAGCGCTTTTAAATGGCCAGCGCAAAGCCTCTGAACTGCTGAATATTGGTTACTTTGCCCAGCATCAGATGGATGCACTGGATGCACAAGCCAGCCCGATGCTGCAATTGTCACGTCTGGCCGACAAACAGATCAGTGAAGCCACCCTACGTTCGTTTCTCGGCAGTTTTGGTTTTAGCGGTGAACGCATGGATACGCCGTGCGAAAGCTTCTCCGGTGGTGAACGTGCCCGTCTGGCCTTGGCGCTGATTGTCTGGCAGCGCCCGAATGTACTGATTTTGGATGAACCGACCAACCATCTGGATTTAGACATGCGTCATGCCCTGAGCATGGCCTTACAGGATTTTGAAGGCGCAGTGGTACTGGTATCGCACGAACGTCAGCTAATCGCCAGTGTCTGTGATGACCTGCTGTTGGTGCATGCCGGACGCTGTACTGAATTTTCCGGTGATTTGCAGGATTATGCCAAATGGTTACGTGAGGCCCGTCAGCAGCAGATCAATGCCCAAACCGCATTGGCACAGGCCAGCGCAAGTACCAACAAGACTGCCGCACCGGCCAAAGTTGATAAAGAAGCACAGCGCAAACTGGCGGCGCAGCGCCGTGAAGAAACCCGTCCGCTGCGGAAAAAAATTGAACAATGTGAAAGCCAGATTGAAAAAATCCAGCCCCGTCTGGCCAGTATTGAAGAACAGCTGGCTGACAGCAGCCTGTATGAAGCTTCGCGTAAAGAAGATCTGCTCAAGCTGATGAATGAACAGACCAGCTTAAAAGCCACGCTGGAACAGGCCGAAGAAACCATGCTGGAACTGATGATGGAACTGGAAACCCTGGAACAATCATTCCAGAACAGTTAATCCCGTTTCTTCCGAAACCTTCCCCTCAAGATAGCCCCAGTGGCTATCTTTTTTTATTTCCATTTTATGATCACTCCTCTTTTTAGCCCGTCTGTTTTCTTTAAAAAGATCAAGGAGGATGCTCACCAATAGCTGTTTTCCTCTCCGTTTTAGCTCTGATTGCACTTACTGAACTGCAATATAAAGCCCTCTTGCACACAGCTTGGCCGGTTTTTTTATACATAAATTTACAGCCGCGCATCTCATCATGAAGAAATGTGGCCGGCTCAATGCGCGGGTCTGGCCTTCTGCTAGCCAAGAGAGGAAATTCTATGCGTGCCTTAACCTATCATGGAGCCCGAGATGTAAGAGTTGAATCGGTGCCTGACCCAATTATTCAGGAACCGGATGATGTTATCCTTCGCGTCACTGCCACCGCCATTTGTGGCTCAGACCTGCATTTATATCGCGGTAAAATTCCGGCCACAGAACACGGCGATATTTTTGGACATGAATTTATGGGCGTGGTCGAAGAAGTCGGCCCCGAGGTCACAGCGGTAAAAAAAGGCGACCGGGTGATTATTCCCTTTGTGATTGCTTGTGGTCACTGCTTTTTCTGTGAACATGAGCTGACTGCCTCCTGTGAAAATACCAATACGGGCCGCGGCGCCATTCTGAATAAAAAACAGATTCCACCGGGTGCAGCGCTGTTTGGCTACAGTCATCTTTATGGCGGCGTGCCGGGTGGACAGGCCGATTATGTGCGAATCCCCAAAGGCAATATCGGTCCTTTTAAAGTTCCCGGTTCACTGCCAGATGAAAAAGTGCTATTCCTGACCGATATTCTGCCAACCGCATGGCAGGCGGTGACCAATGCACAAATTGGCAAAGGCTCCAGTGTAGCCATTTATGGTGCCGGACCCGTGGGATTACTGTCAGCGGCCTGTGCACGGATGCTTGGCGCTGAACAGATTTTTATGGTCGATCATCACCATTACCGGCTGCAGTTTGCCCATGAAACCTATGGCGCGATTCCAGTCAATTTTGATGAAATGGATGCGGCCGAGTTTATTATTGACAATACTCCCGGCCATCGGGGTGTCGATGCGGTCATTGATGCAATTGGTTTTGAAGCCAAAGGCAGCATGATTGAAACCGTGATGACCAACCTGAAACTGGAAGGCTCCAGCGGCTTTGCCTTGCGCCAGTGTATTGCCGCAGTGCGCCGTGGCGGCGTGGTCAGTGTGCCGGGCGTCTATGCCGGTCCAATTCATGGTTTCCTGTTCGGTGATGCCTTTGATAAAGGCCTGACTTTCAAGATGGGCCAGACCCATGTGCATCGGTACCTGCCCGAATTACTGGAACGCATTGAAAATGGCGACCTGTCCCCCGAAGTGATTATTACCCACCGTATGAAACTGGCCGATGCTGCCGAGGGCTATCGTATTTTTGATCAACGCGAACAGGATTGCCGCAAAATTATTCTCACGCCCTAATCCATCGCGCCAACAAAAAAGCGCCCGCAGGCGCTTTTTTTAAATCATGCCCTTAGGCATCAATATCGGCATTCAGGGCGTTCTCTTCAATAAAAGCACGACGTGGTTCCACATCATCGCCCATTAAACATGAGAACATCCGATCTGCTTCAATCGCATCTTCAATGGTCACCTGCAGCATATGACGGTTTTCCGGGTCCATGGTGGTTTCCCAAAGCTGCTCGGCATTCATTTCACCCAGACCTTTATAACGCTGGATCATCATGCCGCGGCGTGAGTCCTGCAGAATATGCTGCCAGACCTGATGGAAGCTGTTGACCTGAATCTTGCGCTCGCCTTTTTGCAAGTACGCGCCTTCTTCAATCAGGCTAAACCAGCTCTTCGAGTTCTTCAGCAAACGTGCGTACTCACCCGAACCGAGTAAACCGGCATCCAGCAAATAGGCATGTGGCAGGTTATGCACATAAATGGTAATACGTGGCCAGTAAATCGCAGACTTCTGTCCTTCCGCATCTTCTTTGTCAAAGGTTTCGATGCTGAGTTCAGGACGTAAACTGCTTTGAGTGGCCGCGATATAGGCACACAGCTGCTCACCCCAAGCCTGTACATAATCCAGATCATGCGCCTGATCCAGCTTGAACGCCTCTTGCGCCAGCAAACCATCTAACAGGCTGGCTGGATAACGCAAGGTTAAACGGCTCAGGCTCTTTTGCGAGGTCTGATAATCGGCAATCACCGAAGCCAGTGCTTCACCACGAATCGCCGGTGCATCTGCGCTGACATGCAGGGCCAGTTCATCAATGGCATTGGAAATCAGATAGGTTTCCAGTGCTTCATTGTCTTTAATGTACTGTTCCTGCTTACCTTTTTTCAGCTTGTACAGCGGTGGCTGGGCAATATAGATATGACCACGTTCCACCAGCTCCGGCATTTGACGAAAGAAGAACGTCAGCAGCAAGGTACGGATGTGCGAACCATCGACGTCGGCATCGGTCATGATAATGATTTTGTGATAACGCAGCTTGTCCGGGTTATATTCTTCACGGCCAATTCCGCAGCCCAGTGCAGTAATCAAGGTGCCGACTTCTGCCGATGAAATCATCTTGTCAAAACGGGCACGTTCCACGTTCAGGATTTTACCTTTTAGCGGTAAAATCGCCTGCATTTTACGGTTACGGCCTTGCTTGGCTGAACCACCCGCAGAGTCACCCTCGACCAGATACAGTTCAGATAAAGCTGGATCTTTTTCCTGACAATCGGCCAGTTTACCCGGTAAACCGGCAATATCCAGCGCGCTCTTACGACGGGTCATTTCACGGGCTTTACGCGCTGCATCACGGGCACGCGCTGCATCAATAATCTTGCCGGCAATCGATTTGGCCGCTTGCGGGTTTTCCAGTAAATATTCCGAGAAGGATTTATTCATGGCCTGCTCGACCGCAGGTTTTACCTCACTCGACACCAGTTTTTCTTTGGTCTGTGAAGAGAATTTTGGATCAGGCACTTTCACCGAAATAATTGCGGTCAAACCTTCACGTGCGTCATCCCCGGAAACCACCACTTTCTCTTTTTTGAGCAGGTTTTCGTTTTCCATGTAGCTGTTTAAACCACGGGTCAACGCGGCACGGAAACCGGCTAAATGGGTACCGCCATCTTTTTGCGGAATATTGTTGGTAAAGCAGCGGACATTTTCCTGATAAGAATCATTCCATTGCAACGCAACTTCAACCCCAATGCCATTTTCTGCCTGCACGGTAAAATGGAAAATATCATTCAGATGGTTTTTGCCTTCGTTAATATATTTCACGAACTCAGACAGACCACCTTCATAGTCATAGATATGTTCCAGGTTAATACGCTCATCTTTCAGGACAATACGTACACCGGCATTCAGGAACGACAGCTCACGTAAACGGCGCGCCAGAATATCAACATTATAAATGGTCTGGCTAAAGGTTTCAGCACTTGGCCAGAAACGAACCATGGTTCCGGTCTCTTCTGTTTCACCAACCACGGTTAATGGATATTGCGGATCACCATGACGGTATTCCTGCTGATGAATCTGACCGGCACGTTTAATGGTCAGTTCCAGTTTGCTCGACAGGGCGTTTACCACCGATACCCCGACCCCGTGCAGACCGCCCGACACTTTATAACTGTTGTCGTCGAACTTACCGCCGGCGTGCAGGATGGTCAGAATCACCTCGGCAGCCGATACGCCTTCTTCCGGGTGAATGTCGGTTGGAATGCCGCGACCGTTATCGGCCACAGATACCGATTCATCTTCATGAATAGTGACTAGAATCTCGTCACAATGGCCGGCAAGCGCTTCGTCAATCGCGTTATCGACCACCTCGAACACCATGTGGTGCAAACCGGTACCATCATCTGTATCACCGATATACATGCCCGGGCGTTTACGAACAGCATCTAGGCCACGTAATACTTTGATACTAGAGGAATCATAAGCCTTTTCATTGGTTTGTTCTGTTTGAGTGGCAGATTGATCTTCTGAACTCATGGTTTCTCCCTAGTAAAAACTGGTCTATCCAAAGATAAAAAACTATTGCACAACAACTTGAACAGTACCGTTTTCAACATTGAATAATTGATAGGAAATAGACAAATCATGTAAGTGATTCTGCACTGATTCATGGTCTAAGGTGGTAATAAAAACTTGACTACCAAGTTGGCTCAATCGCTCAATTAAACGTCGTTGTGCGGTTAAATCTAATTCTGCTGTCAGATCATCTAATAATACCACAGTTTCCTTATTGCACGCATGCAGCATTGCAATCTGTGACAGTTTTAAAGCCATGATCAATAACTTTTTTTGTCCGCGTGACAGCACTACATCGGCATCGCCCGTCGCTGTTTTTAAACGTAAATCTGCGCGATGCGGTCCATATTCGGTATAACGGCGCTCCACATCTTTCTGATGATGATTGACCAAATCGCTCATTAAACCCGGTTCCGGATGAAATCCGGGATGGTATTCCAGGCGAATATTTAAATCGGGCAACAACTGCTGTAAATCCTGCTGAAAATAGTGCTGCCACTGCTCGATAATACTGTAGCGTTGCAGATGCAGCATTTCACCATACTGGCTCAGCATCTGGTTCCACGGTTCTAGTTCTGCCAGGCTTAAATGACGCCGGGTTTTTAGTAAGCTGTTACGCTGTTTTAAGGCCCGCGAATAGTATTGCCAGGCATGATAAAATTCCGGTTCCACGTGGAACATCATCCAGTCCAGCAACTGCCGGCGCGGTTTGGCGCCGTGGTCGATAATATCAGTACTTTGCGGATCAATCAGTTGTAGCGGCAGCAGTTTGGCCAGCTGCCCCTGGGTGGCAATATGATCACCATTGACCTTAATCAGTTGTTCCCCAGACAGCAGTTTTTGCATGCCGATTTTTTCGGTGGGCGACTGGGCAAATACAATCGCATCTTGGGCATCATGCTGAATATAGTTTTTGGGGATATGGGTACGGAAGGAACGACCGGTGGCCAGTAAATGAATGGCTTCCAGAATCGAGGTTTTACCGGAGCCATTGGCACCATAAAAGACATTAAACGGCTGCAACCCGACGAGTGCAACCGCTTTTAAGTTTCGAACACGTTCTATATTTAAACGCGTAATATGCATAATCGTGTCAGATCACATACAAGCTTAGACACGCATCGGCATCACAACATAGGTTTGATCTTGCTGCGCTGGGTCTTGCACCAGTACCGACTGGTTGGCTTCGGTCATGGTCATCGCCACATCATCACCATCCAGTGCACCTAATACATCCAGCAGATATTGAGCATTGAACGACATTTCTAGCGGTGCATTGTTGTATTGCACGGCCAGGTCTTCAATCGCTTCATCCTGCTCCGGGTTGTTGGCGCGTAATTGCAGTGAATCTGCATTAAAGTTCAGGAATACGCCGCGTAATTTTTCATTACTTAAAATCGCCACACGCTGTAACGACTGCTTGAACACGTCATGTGCAATCATCACCACTTTATCACCACCACGTGGAATCACACGGCGGTAATCCGGGAATTTACCGTCAATTAACTTGGTGGTGAAACGTACGGTAATATCGCCCTGCTCTTTGTCACGGCTTGGCACGGAAATGGTTACATTTAACAGTTCACGACCAATTAACAAAGACAGCTGCTCATCTTCAATACTGAGCAAACGCTGTAATTCACCCACGGCTTTACGTGGCACAATTGCCTGAATTGGCTGCGTCGCATTTGAGGAGGCACCGGTTTCACATAATGCCAAACGGTGGCCATCGGTAGTCACAGCGCGCAGCTGGTTTTCATCAATTTCCAGCAAGGTGCCGGTCAAATAGAAACGCACATCCTGCACGGCCATGGCAAAGGCGGTTTTTTCAAATAAACGTTTTAATTCACGCTGGGTCACCGCTACCTGTGTGCCTTGAGTATTTTCAGTGGCCAATAACGGATAATCTTCGGCTGGTAAAGTCCCCAACACGAAACGGCTGTTGCCCGATTTTAAAATACAGCGCTGATCTTCAGTAATCTGCAGGTCAATTAAAGCCGCAGTCGGCAAAGATTTACAGATATCCATCAGTTTACGTGCCGGCACTGTGGTCTCACCCGCCTGTAAACATGCACCTTCAGCCAGAACCGTACTGGCCACCAGCTCAACTTCCAGATCGGAACCGGTAATGGTCAGTGCCTGTTCGGTCACCTGAACTTTCACGTTAGATAAAATGTTTAACGTATGGCGACGTTCAACCGCTCCTACAACATGTGATAGAACATTGAGTAAGCTTTCTTTGGCGATTTTTAAACGCACGGTACATTCCTCTAACAACTGAAGATGATGAAGATAAAAATTAATTTTTTAGCAGTGTACTATGCGGCAGAATATGCCGCATTGCAAGAACAGAATTTGACCAAACCGGCCTAACTTTGCAACAGGCGTTGCAGGTTTTTATAGTCCTCGTTGAAGATTGGATCTTCTTCGCGCAGGCTTTGTACTTTCTCGCAGGCATGCATCACGGTACTGTGGTCACGACCACCAAAAGCCATGCCAATTTCAGGGAAACTGTCACCGGTCAGTTCACGGGCCAGCCCCATTGCCAGCTGCCGCGGACGGGCATAAATCCGGGTACGTTTTGGCCCGACCAATTCTTTCAGTGGAATACGGAAATATTCACTGACCACACGCTGGATATTTTCGGTACTGATGGTACGCGCACGAATCGCCAGCACATCTTTTAAAGATTCACGCACTACATCCAGATCAATCGCGGTGCCTTTAAAACGGGAAATTGCGACTACCTTGTTTAAGGCGCCTTCCAGTTCACGCACGTTGGCGACCACCTGCTGGGCAATAAACAAGGCACAGTTGCGCGGTAAATCGACGCCACTGCTTTCGGCTTTCTTTAATAGAATTTCAATCCGGGTTTCAATATCGGGCGGTTCTACCCCAACTGACAAGCCCCAGGAAAAACGTGACACCAGACGCGGGTCCAGTTCGGTCAGTTCTTTTGGATAACGGTCCGACGTCAGAATAATCTGCTTGGATTCATCCAATAAGGCATTAAAGGTATAGAAAAACTCCACCAGACTGGCTTCTTTACCGGCCAGCAAATGAATGTCATCGACCAAGAGCAGATCAAGTGAACGGCAATTTTTCTTGAATTCTTCAACCTTGCCCTGCTGTAGCGAGCTGACAAAGTCATGTACAAAGCTTTCAGCAGTCATATACATGACCCGGGCATTCGGCTTGGCCTGCAACAAGGCATTCCCCACTGCCTGCATCAAGTGGGTTTTACCCAGACCGGTCGGGCCATATAAAAATAGCGGGTTATGTTGTGAAGCGCCCAGATGGGTCAATACTTTACGGCAGGTTTCTGCCGCCATCTGGTTAGAACGGCCTTCTACAAATAAAGAAAAGGTAAATAAAGGGTTTAACTGACGCTTGCGGCTGTTTTTGCTGCCACTCTCTTCTTTGTCCTTTTTTGGACGGCTGACCGGTGCCGGTGCTGACTCTAAAGCAGCGGTGGTGGTCGCTGGCTGTTCACTGGCCGATAAAATGGCGCCCGGACGGGAATCGACCAGGATTTCAACTTTACGTACCCGTCCTTCAGACAGTTGTTCGGCCAGAATCGTGATCAGCTCAAGATGATGTTCCTGAATATAGCGGGTCCAATACGGGTTCGGTGCATATAAACGTAAAGTATCTTCTGATTCTTCTGCAACTAATGGGCGAATCCACATCGTAAAGACATTCCCAGAGAGCTCTTGTCGCAAGCGATTTAAGCAGTCCGTCCAAAGCATGTGAAAACCCCTATTTATTCCATTTTAAATTTAAAACGCATTCGTCCGCTGCAAGCGGGTCGCCATTCTAACCAAGTTATCCACATCTGTCATGAGAAATTGAGCGAATTTAGCCAAAAAACAAACATCAAGATCTAAATTTAAATTTAAAAGCTGGTGTGAATAAGTTTATCCGCAAGCTGTGGATAAAATATAGCATAAAGTTATCCACAATGTATTAAAAATATAAAAACACAGTTATCCACATGCAAAGTCTATGTTTTTTAAATTTAAAAATTGCTTTTCCACATAAAAAAGCCACCCTAATAAGAATAAATTTAAATTTATAAATTTGAATTTATATATTAGAGCGTGCTCGGATGTGGATAAACTGAAAATAAATTTAAATTCGAATTTAAACCTGCAGAGAATAAATTTATTCACATGGTCTTGTGGATAATTATGTGAATAATATTGTTTATAACTTATTTTATATTTTTTAACAATAGGATAGCTTGTGAATAAGCCAGAATATGTACAATTGCCTATTCCTGGATAAACTTAAGGCCTTTTATAAAAATTAGGCTTATTTAAAGGAAAACCGTGTTTTTGATTGACAGCTCAAGCAATGAGCACTAAAATCGCGGACCTTTATAGAAAGATCATTTTTGGAGTTTCGACATGAAACGTACATTCCAACCATCTGAATTAAAGCGTAAACGCGTTCATGGTTTCCGTGCTCGTATGGCTACTAAAGCTGGTCGTCAAGTATTAGCTCGCCGTCGTGCAAAAGGTCGTCACAGCTTAACTGTTTAATCAGTCACGCTGCATCGACTTGGGTGTTATGACATCACTTTATGGCTTCAGCACAGAGCTTCGTATACGCTGTGCTGCCGATTATAAAGATGTGTTTGATGGTGCGCTTTTTAAAGTGCATCAACCCCATTTCTTATTTCTGGCAAAACCGTCCGAACTGCTGAACAGCCGTTTGGGTATTGTTGTTGCCAAGAAAAAAGTGCGTCGTGCACACGAAAGAAATCGAGTAAAACGACTTGCTCGCGAAAGTTTTCGCCTGCATCAACAGCAATTGGCTGTGCTGGATATTGTGGTGATGCCCAAAATGGGGATTGAAACAGTGCCAAATGCAGAGTTACATCAGCAATTACAATTTGCTTGGCAGAAATTGCACCGCCTTGCCAAAAAGCATTCTAAAATAGCTCCCTCCCCACATCAGTAGAGATGACCAATGGTACGTTTACTGCATTGGTTGATTCGTTTCTATCAGATTGCGATTAGTCCGCTTCTTGGACCACGTTGTCGCTATATTCCAACCTGTTCTCAATATGCCCTGGAAGCAGTCCAGATCCATGGGGCCGGACGTGGTGTGTGGCTGGCGACCAGACGTATCTGTCGTTGTCATCCGTGGGGTGGTTCGGGCTATGACCCTGTACCGGCCAAAGCAATTCGTTTTATTTCATTTCAGCAAATAGATTCTCAAACGGGTCACATTGCTGTACCCTTTCGTGAACGTTTATTGAACCAAAATCACTCTAACCACTTGGGGTAATAGATATGCAACAATGGGCCAGGATTGCAATTCTCGGGGCCATGTTTGTTGTCGCTTATTTGCTCATTTTGGCTTGGCAAAAAGATTATGGAAATGCTGAAACCCAACCACAGCAACAGGCTGCGGTGGTTTCACATGAAGTGTCTGCAGATTTGCCAAATGGCCAAACCGCTACAGCAGCTTCTGATGTACCGCAGGCAAATATTTCAGCGCAGCAGACTCAAACCACAGATGCCACTGCACCTGTAAGTCAGCAGCTTATTTCAGTACAAACTGACCTTTATCATCTTTGGATCAATCCAAAAGGTGGTGATATTGTTCGTGTTGAATTACTCAATCATGACAAAAATAAAGACAGTGATGCACCGTTTGTAATGCTTGAAAGCGATGACAAACGTACCTATGTCGCTCAGTCAGGCCTGATTGGTCTGAATGGACCAGACAGCAGCCGTAATGGTCGTCCAAGCTATGAAGTTGAAAAATTAAGCTATAGCCTGGAAGATGCCAAAGCCGTTCAGAATCAGGACGGTGAAGCGGTGAAAGTGTTAAATGTACCGATGGTGTACAAAACCGCTGACGGTGTAGAAATTATCAAGACCTTCAGCTTCAAGCAAGGCGAATATCCGATTGTGGTCAACCACAAAGTGGTAAACCGCAGTGGCCAGAACTGGCAAGGTCAAATGTTTGGTCAGATCAAACGTGATAACTCGGATGATCCGGGTAAATCGGACCAGGGCATTTTCACTTTGGGTACCTTCCTGGGCGGCGCCTGGGGGACACCGGATGAACACTACAACAAGCTGAAATTCGACAACTTCACTGAAGAAAAACTGAATGTTGAAGCGACTGGCGGCTGGGTTGCGGTGGTGCAGCACTACTTCGTGAGTGCATGGGTACCGGGTAACCTGAAACTGACCCAGGCCGATGGCCAACCGTATAGCGCCAAGCTGGAATCGCGTAAATCAGGCGATAATATGAATATTATCGGCTTTACTTCGCCAACCATTAATGTACCGGCGGGTACAGTGGCAGAAGTCGATGCGACATTCTATAGCGGTCCAAAAATCCAGTCAGAGCTGAAAGATCTGGCCACTGGTCTGAATCAGACTGTGGATTATGGCTGGTTATGGCCAATTGCCAAACTGCTGTTTGTAGGCTTGGAATTCTTCCACGGCTTAGTGGGGAACTGGGGCTGGGCAATTATTCTGTTGACCATTCTGGTGAAGCTGATTCTGTGGCCATTATCGTCGAAGAGCTACCGTTCTATGGCGAAAATGCGTGTGATTGCACCTGAAATGCAGCGCATGAAAGAAGAGTTCGGTGAAGACCGGATGCGCTTCTCGCAAGAGATGATGGCGCTGTACAAACGTGAACAGGTTAATCCGTTGGCCGGCTGTTTACCGCTGTTACTGCAAATGCCAATCTTCCTGGCCCTGTACTGGGTACTGATGGAATCTGTAGAGCTGCGTCATGCGCCATGGTTACTCTGGATTCAGGATTTATCGGCAATGGACCCTTGGTTTATCTTGCCGCTGATCATGGGTGCGACCATGTATATTCAGCAAATGCTGAACCCACAGCCGACCGATCCTATGCAGGCTAAAGTCTTCCGCATTATGCCGGTCATCTTTACCGTATTCCTGCTGTTCTTCCCGGCGGGTCTGGTGTTGTACTGGATTGTCAACAACCTGATCACCATCTTGCAGCAAGGCCTGATCAACAAATCTGTTGAGAAAGACCGTGCCAAACGTGATGAAGCGACCCCAGTCAACTAAGTTGTACTGACGAGCTGAATAAATCCGCTTAAGATGATACTCTTAGGCGGATTTTTTTTGGCCCGACTTTAAGCATTGCGACAGGTGAATTTATGCTGACCCAAACCACAACAATTGCTGCGATTGCCACTCCACCCGGGCGTGGCGGTGTGGGGGTAATTCGCCTGTCTGGTCCCAAATCCTATGCTATTGCTGAAGCCTTAACCCAAAAGCAGCTGCCGAAAGCCCGTTTTGCCGGCTTCCGTCAGTTTTATGAGGCTAGCGGTGAGGTGATGGATGAAGGTTTAGTGATTTGTTTCCCCAATCCGAACTCTTTTACCGGTGAAGATGTGGTGGAACTGCAAGGTCATGGTGGCCCTGTCATTCAAAATGCCCTGCTGGCACGTTTACTGGAACTCGGCGCGACCGCAGCCAAAGCGGGTGAATTTTCCATGCGCGCCTTTGAAAATGGTAAGCTTGATCTGGTACAGGCCGAAGCGATTGCCGACCTGATTGACGCGACCTCGCAGGCTGCAGCACGTTCTGCGGTACGTTCTTTACAAGGTGCATTTTCAACCAAGGTCAATACGGTTTTAGAAAAACTGATTCATCTGCGTTTGCATGTGGAAGCAGCGATTGATTTTCCGGAAGAAGAAATTGATTTTCTGGCCGATGGTAAAATTCTGGCCCTACTGGATGATGTTGCCAGCTCAGTCACCGTGGTACAGCAATCGGCACGTCAGGGACAATTATTGCGCGAAGGCTTGCAGGTGGTGATTGCCGGTAAACCCAATGCCGGAAAATCATCTTTACTGAATGCTTTAGCCGGGATTGAACGGGCGATTGTGACCGATATTGCTGGTACCACCCGTGATGTGCTGCATGAAAAAATCACCTTAAATGGCTTGCCGATTACCCTGACCGATACCGCCGGTTTACGGGAAACCGGTGATGTGGTGGAAAAAGAAGGCATCCGCCGCGCGATTAAAGAAATTGAACAGGCCGATTTATTGCTGCTGGTGTATGACTTAAGTCAGGGTGAAGATCCACTGGCCTTGGCCCAGGAATATTTTGCCGATCATCTGGAACCCAAACGTCTGATGCTGATTGGTAATAAAGCAGATTTGACTGGTGCTGAAGCCGTTATTGGTGATTATCAGGGTTTTCGTCATATTACCGTGTCGGCCAAGCAGGAAACCGGTGTTCAATCGCTCATAGATGCGATTACAGCCCATGCAGGCTTCCAGCCGGAAGAAGATACCTTCATTGCCCGAACTCGTCATTTAGACGCAATGAAGCGCACCCAGTACTATCTGGCCGAAGCGCGCGAGCAGCTGGTAGATTATCATGCCGGTGAGCTGGTGGCTGAATCCCTGCGTCTGGCGCAAAATGCCCTAGGTGAAATTACCGGAGATTTTAGTGCCGATGATCTGTTGGGTAAAATTTTCGGTTCTTTCTGTATTGGAAAATAAGCGCAGCACGCTCTGAGCTTGCTATGCATTTAAAAGCATCAGGTGTTAGCCACCTGGTGCTTTTTTATTGCTTTTTATCAGGCAATCTCGTCATTTCAGCCTAAATAGTTTTGTATGTTCTAAGGGAACAGCCTGTCACATTGTATGGGCTAGCCTATATCCCACCATCCGCCCTTCTATTGCCCGATATTCAGGCTATGATGAGTGAATAACCTACAAGTTGTTCCAATAAAATCCTGAATGCGGTTCAACAAAAACACTGCCGGAGGTGTGGCATGCTGGAGGTGGTTGATTTACGTGAGTCACTGGTTGCTTTAGTGAGTGTGCTGCAGCTGTTGCTCGAGTTTATCTCGGTGGTCTGTGTGGTGATTGGTCTGGTCAAAACCTTAATGGTGCTGGTTCAGCTAAAATCCGGCCGCAGTGCGCGCTATTGTTTTGGCAATTGGCTGGCCACTGCGCTGGAGTTTCAGCTGGCCGCGGATATTCTGGCCACCACGGTCGATCCGGATATGGACAGCCTGATCAAACTGGCGATTATTGCGGTCATTCGGACCTTTTTAAACTACTTTTTAATGAAAGAGCTGGAACATCAACCCGGTACAGAGAAATAAAACTATTCAATCATCTGGTGGATGTTGATATGGTCAGCATCTGATTGGCAGCGCAGTCTGTCCGCACCCAGGATCAGGCCGAGGGTGCCTGATCATCCCCGACTCAACAGCATTAATTTAAAAGGTTAGCACTTTACGCTGCTGCCAGATCAGGCTGAGGCAAAGCAGCCCAATCAGCATGCAGAAGCTGATAATACCCACACTTAAGCCAAAATGGTCTGATAAATAGCCCACTGCAATAATCGGTACAATGGTGCCCAGATAGGCAATAAACAGATAACTGGACATAATTGCAGCGCGGTTGTGCGGCTGACTCATCTGGTGAATCAGGCCAAAGGCGCCCAATAAGCTCAAGCCATGCCCAATTCCGACCAGCACATCACTGACAAAGAACAGCGGGCTCCATTGCAGCGACATACATAAACCCAGCAGAAGCAGACTGCCGAGCAGCGCATAGAGCCCCCAGCGCAAGGCCGTGGCAGGCAGCACGCTACGGGCAAAAAACTGGACGATGGCTGAAATAATTAAAATCGCAGAAATTGCTACACCACTGACCAGTGGTCCATGCCAAGGCAAAATATCCTGCACAAACGACGGCGACAGCGAAGCAAACAGACTAAAGCCGGCAAAGGCACAAAACGCAGCGAAACTGACCAGAAAAAAAGCAGCCTGATACGGCGCATCCGGGGTTTGTAATTTGGGATAAACCGAAAAGGGCTGCTGTTCAAAGGCAGGCTGTTTTAGCTTGAACAGGCCCAGCCCACAGAAAATGGCACTGACAATCACCGGAAGATAAGGCGTGACCAGCGGTTGCTCGGCAAACTGGGCAATCACACCGCCCAGAAATGGCCCTAAACCAAAGCCAATTGCGGTAATAATCGAGCTGAGCTGCGGCGCCAGCAGCTTATGGCTATCGGGCACTACATTCATCAGCCCCAGCATGGCAGAAGTGGTAATCAGTCCGGAGGCAATCCCAATAATAAAGCGGCCGAGGCCCAAATACAGTGCTGTCGGCGCCCAGGCTGACAGTATCAGTCCAATCGTGACCAGGGCAATACCGACCTGCAAGCTGCGAACAAAACCAAAGCGGTTACTGGTTCGCCCCAGAAACAGTAAAGTGGCCAGACAACCGAACATATAGGCTACAAACAGATAGGTAATATGACTCGGCAGCAGCTGCCACAGCTCCTGATATAGGGGATATAAAGGGCTGGCCAGTGCGGTTCCAACGGTACCAATACACAGCGCCAGGCTGACCATTAAAAACGGCTGCCACGATTGAGCGTTTGACATGAGAGAATAAAAAAATACCTCAGCTTTTTGGCTCAGGTATCATGATATGAGAAAAGATCGTTTCAGTGTAAAGGCAGGAATTTCGTGGGTCAATCGAAAGATGGGCTTAGGTATAGCGTTTTAACAATTTTAAAAATTCATCCAGTTCGACTTCATTGACCTCGACCTCATCGCCAATGACATGATGGCGCAAATGCGATTCAATCAGCTCATTCATCAGCCCGTTAACCGCGCCTTTAATCGCAGCCACCTGCTGTAATACTTCGATACAGCCTTTTTCCGGATCATGAATGGACTGTTCCACCGCACTGATCTGACCTTGTAAACGCTTGATGCGATTTAAAACTTTTTTATCTGTATGTAAATGGCCCACACTTCACCTTAATTTCAAATATACTATGGGGGAGTATATTGGACGATTCTCCCCATGCAAAATCATGTTTCTCACCGTACCCATCACCATCAGTTTGATGAAGGCAATCCACTGGCCCAGAAGCGTATATTATATGCTGCGATATTAACCGGTGTCATGATGCTTTTAGAGATTATTGGCGGCTGGATTTTTAACTCGATGGCACTTCTGGCCGATGGCTGGCATATGAGCTCGCATATGCTGGCTTTGGGGCTGGCCTATGTGGCTTATCGGGCGGCGTGTCATTATGCCCAGGATGCCCGTTTTAGCTTTGGTACCTGGAAAATTGAGATTCTGGCCGGTTATAGTAGTGCGATTTTATTGCTGGTAGTGGCCGGTTTTATGGCGTTTCATTCGGTAGAACGCTTATTTTTCCCGGTTAATATTCATTATAACGAAGCCATTCCGATTGCGATTTTAGGCCTATTGGTCAACTTGATTTGTGCCTGGTTACTGCATGATGATGGTCACCATCACCATCACCATCACCATCACCATCACCATCACCATCACCATCACCATGAGTCGGGGCATGGACATGCGCATGCACATACAGCTGGAGCACATGATTTAAACCAGAAAGCTGCGTTTATGCATGTGGTGGCCGATGCTGTGACCTCCATTTTTGCCATTGTGGCCTTAATTGCCGGCAAGTTCTGGGGCTGGGATTTTCTTGATGCGGTACTGGGTATTGTGGGTTCGATTCTGGTGGCGCGCTGGGCCTGGGGCCTGATTCAGGAAACTGGATGCACCTTGCTGGATGCCGAAATGGATCATCCAGTGGTGGAAGAAATTCGCGAGGTGATTGCCGAGCTGCCAGGAATGGTCAATATTACCGATCTGCATGTCTGGAAAGTCGGTCGTGACAAGTTTTCCTGTATTCTGGCCGTAGAAACTGAAGATGAATTAAATGCCGATCAAATCCGCACGGCCCTGTCAGTGCATGAGGAAATTGTGCATATCTCAATTGAAATTAACTCGATTCATCCGGTTTATGTTCCACGTGAAACGCCATTGTCGATGCTGTAGTGATTCGGTAAATTTCTCTGATGAAAGTTAAATCTTTGCCCCGATTTAAGATTAGAATCGGGCAAGGATTGATAAAGACAAAATTTCACTATGTTCAAACATGCATTCTTGCTGGCAGCGCTCGCGATGAGCTCAACGCCGGCACTGGCCAATGTCGACACGGTCAAAGCCAATTTAAAGCAGCAACATCCAAACCTGGACATCCAGAATATTCAGGCCACTGAAATGCGCGGGATTTATAGCGGTTCGATGCAGGGTCAGGTGGTCTATCTGAATGAAGATGCCAAGCATATTCTGGCCGGTTCCATGATCCGTTTAAGCGACCAGCAGAATTTGACCAAAGCGCTGCTGGTACAACAAAACAGCATCGACTGGAAAAAACTGCCGCTACAAGATGCTTTAAAAACGGTTCGAGGGACGGGTAAACGTCAGCTGGCCATCTTTTCTGACCCAAATTGCCCGTATTGCAAACAGCTGGAAGTAGAGCTGAAAAAACTCAATGATGTCACCATTTACACCTTTATTTTACCGTTAAAGGCACAATCGGTACGCCCTTCGCAGCAGGTGTATTGTGAAGCCAATCCGGCCCAGGCCTGGGAAAACCTGATTACCAAAGGTCTTAGCCCGCGTGCGAGCCAGCCTTGTGCCAATCCGATTCAGCGTAATCTGAAACTGGCGCAAAGCCTGGGATTAAACGGCACACCGGCCATTATTTTCTCGAATGGCTTTAAGGTGATGGGCGCCTACCCTGCTGCGCAGATCGAGCAGATTTTCAAGGAATTTGGACTCTAAGCTCAGATTGTTAAAAGTCAGATTTTAGACCATAAAAAAGCACCGGCGAATGAACGGTGCTTTTTTATTGATTTAAACGCGATGTGAGCGTTTGGAAATCATGTTATAGATAAACAGAATAATCAGCGCACCAATCACCGAGGCAATAAAGCCGGCAGCTGAGTTTTCATCATACAGACCGAGGAAGCGACCACCGTAAGTGGCCAACAGAGAACCGGCTATCCCGAGTAAGGTGGTCATAATAAAGCCTGCTTTATCATCACCTGGATGGATGGCACGGGCGATAAGACCTGCAATAAAACCAATCACGATAGCCACAATAAGTGTCCACATCTCCTGTCTCCTTCTTGTTATGGTTTATCAAGTTGAGTTGTTGCTATTTGATTTATTTTTCAGGATTTTTGAGAGGACAAACAGTAGAGTCCTGCTACAGATTGTAGTTTTTTTGTCCGCTTTGTCGTAAAAAAAGTGGCTGAACGCCACTTTCTTTTGCGGTTGCTTACAGACCGATTTCACCAATAAACGGGATATGGCGATATTTCTGGTCATAGTCGAGGCCATAACCGACAATAAATTTGTCTTCTACTTCAAAGCCCAGGAATTTAACTTCCAGTTCAATTTCACGGCGTGACGGTTTGCTGACCAAGGTACACAGCTCAATCGAATTTGGTTCACGGGTTTGTAGAATTTCCAGTACTTTGCTCAGGGTATTGCCAGAGTCGATAATATCTTCTACCACCAGCACATCTTTGCCACGAATTTCGCCGTCGAGGTCTTTCAGGATTTTTACATCACGCGAAGACACAGTACTGCCGCCATAACTTGAAACGGTCATAAAGTCCAGTTCATGCGGTTTTTCAATGGTCCGGCATAAATCGGCCATAAACAGCACAGAACCGCGCAGTAAACCGATTAACACCAGCTCCTTGTCGCTATTGGCATAATGCGCATTAATCTGTTTACCAAGTTCTTGAACTTTCGCATGAATTTCTTCAGCAGAAATCAATACTTTCATATCAACGGTCATGGGTAGATCCCTAAAAGAGCAAAAAATAAAAAAGGTGTTGACCTGCAACACCCCAAAATATGCCTTAATTTTAATACATCTTGCGGTCAGATGCATCCTCTTTGCTGTCTAAAAAAACAGCATTTTTGACCGGGTGGTCTCTTTTCAGCAATAAGGCCAGACCAATCAGCGTGAGCGCCACCCGCCATTTCGGTTGCGCCCGGCGTATAGGTTTAGTCGCGGACATAGGCACATTGTCCATAAATATAGGTGGCCTGAATATTCCGTTCATCGCCCATGGTCATGAGCGCAAACAGGCTGTCTTCCAGGCCTTTGCTGTGCTGCTGGCGCAGGGTCTGCAAGGCGGTGGCGTTTAAATCCAGCACAATAAAGTCCGCTTCTTTACCGATATTGAAATTGCCGAGCTTGTCATCCAGATCCAGTGCTTTGGCACCGCCTAAAGTGGCATGATACAGCGCTTCATAGGCCGACAGGTTTTGCTCAAGTAGCTGCTGGACTTTATAGGCTTCGCTAATGGTGCGCAGCTGGCTAAACGAGGTCCCTGCCCCGATGTCGGTGCCCAGGCCCATTTTGACCTGTTTCTGCCAGGTCTGATGAATCGGGAACAGGCCACTGCCCAGGAACAGGTTGGAGGTCGGACAAAAGGCAATTGCGGAATTGGTCTGGTGCATACAGTCCCACTCCTGCTCTTCCAGATGCACACAATGCGCAAATACCGAACGTGAACCGGTCAGCCCATAATGATGATAGACATCTAAATAGCCTTTTTGCTCCGGGAACAGGCTTTTGACCCAGGCAATTTCATTTTTGTTTTCACTTAAATGGGTATGCAGATACACATCCGGATATTCAGCTTTCAGCTGCTGCGCTTTTTCCAGTTGTGCCGGCGTTGAGGTCGGTGCAAAACGCGGGGTAATCGCATATAAATTACGGCCTTTTCCATGCCACTTTTCAATCAGTGCTTTAGATTCCTGATAGGCGCGTTCTGGCGTGTCACAGAGTTCCTCGGGTGCATGACGGTCCATCAGCACTTTACCAGCAATCAGGCGCATCTGGTGCTGTTCTGCGGCTTCAAAAAGGGCATCGACAGATTCAGGATGCACGGTACAGAACACCAGTGCCGTGGTGGTGCCATTTTTCAGCAGTTCCTGCACAAAAAATGCAGCAATCTTGTCAGCATAGCTTTTATCAGCAAACTGCATTTCGGTTGGAAAGGTATAGGTATTCAGCCATTCCAGCAGCTGGGTGCCATAGGCGCCCACCATTTCGGTTTGTGGGAAATGAATATGGGTATCAATGAAGCCGGGTATAATCAGCTGATCGGGATAATGCTGCACCGAAACACCAGCCGGAATATACGCCTGCCCCTCTTCCCAGGGACCAAACCAGTGAATTTTCCCGTGTTGGGTAATTAATAAACCATCTTCTACATAGCGCACTTGGTCGTGAATGTCACGCGCTTGGGCAACTGTATTCTGAATATCGAGGAAGCGGCCGCGAATTGCCGTCGTTGCAATGACAGAAGACATGAAAAACCTGCACTTGTTTAATTTTTTCGGTTGATTGTAGCTGAAAAGCGCTGCCCTGTATGGAAAATCCAACATTCAGTCACAGACATTGGGTGTCATGCAAAACTGTTGCCAGTTTGGGTGAAATACAAGATGTCCACTGGGTCAACTCTAAAATATTCAGTTAAATCGAGTATTTATACGCTGATATTTAAGAGTAATCCCTGAATATGGAAAATAAAAAAAGCCCGTATGCAACGGGCTTTTTGATCAATCAGGCCACTTTAGAGCGTGGTTTCATGATGCTTGCGACTGTGGCGAATCGACAGCCAGGCAGTAATTGCCAGCACAATCACAATAAAGCTTAGGGAAATCCAGATTGGCATATGGAACACATCCAGCATCAGCATCTTGAAGCCAATGAACACCAGAATAATTCCCAGCCCATACGGCAGATAATGCATTTTGGTGGCTGCACCGGCCAGCAGGAAGAACATGGCGCGTAAGCCTAAAATCGCCATCAGGTTGGCGGTCAAGACAATAAAGGGATCACTGGTCACAGCAAAAATCGCAGGAATTGAATCCACCGCAAAAATCACATCGGAGGCTTCAACCAGAATCAGCACCAGAAAGAGTGGCGTGGCCCAGAGTAAGCCCTCTTTACGTACAAAGAAGCGGCTGCCTTCCAGCTGCGGGGTAATCCGCATATGTTTGCGTAACCATTTCAGGATCGCCATATCTTCGATATTGCTGTCTTCATCGTCCTGTCCACGCAGGAATTTAAAGCCGGTATAGACCAGGAAGGCACCGAACAGATACAGAATCCAGGAGAATTCCTGCACAAACCAGGCGCCAATAAAAATAAAGATGGTACGCAGCACAATAGCGCCCAAAACGCCATACAGCAGGATTTTACGTTGTAACGCTGGTGGAATGGCAAAGGCAGCAAAAATCATCAGCCAGACAAAGACGTTATCAATGGCCAGTGATTTTTCCAGTAAATAACCGGCCAGATATTCCATCACCTTGGTATTGGCGACATCCAGTCCGGCGGTCTGTTTCAGATACAGCCATAGGCCACCACCAAACAGCATGGCCACGCTGACCCAGGCGATACTCCAGTAAGCGGCGGTACGCACCTGAACGGTCTGGCCTTCTTTTTGTTTAAAGCCCAGAAAGTCGATGGCGAGCATGACCATAACAATCGCAAAAAAGGCCAGATACAGCCAGATATTGCCGATAGATTCCATACAATCTCCACATCCGACAATTGGCCATAAAAAAACCTTGACCCGTTGCCAGATGAAATAAAAACATCCATAACAACGTGATCAAGGTCTTGCCTACATTGCCCTGCCTGATGCAGATTCAATGCTCAGATACCGACTTTTTGCAAAGTGTAATGACGATAGTCTGACACGTTAAAACCAGTGAGTTTCATCTGGGTTTTAACGCTTGGAGGAGGCTACTCCCCTTGTTCAACAATTCTGTGTTGGGGGAATGCCCCAAAGTCGACAGAGAATTGCATATTTTTAAGTAAAGTGCAATTAGGCTTATTTAAACGGATCGCGAGATTTTTCCTTATAGATTGAAATTCCGAGATAAATGGCTAAACCCGCCAACAACAAAATAATGATGAAAAAAAGATCCATAGTTAAAAATATTGAAATGTATTAATCATGTAATTAATTGTATCCATATTCTAGCTAAAAAACTAGTCATGTTTCACAGATCATAAAAAATGTGGGTCACACTTTTATTTTCTGTCTTTTTCTGTGAATAAAGCGGATACTGACTATTCCAGATGGGAGGATATGATAAAAATGATGGTGCAACACGAAAACAATGACAGCAAAGGGGCCTTTTTTGTTGAAGCCAATGGCGAGCGTCTGGCAGAGATGACCTATTCACGCGCTGGCGAAGATAAAATCATTATTGACCATACCACGGTCAGTGAACAGTTACGTGGTCAGGGCGTGGGACGTCACTTAGTTGAAGCTGCGGTCAATTATGCCCGCGAACAGCAGACCAAGATTATACCGCTCTGCCCTTATGCCAAAGCGGCTTTTGAAAAAGACCCATCTATTCAGGATGTACTTCAACCCTAATTCATCAGGTGACACATAAACTTTAAGGCAGGACAGCAATGGATATTCAACATCAAGAGGCAAAACGTGGCGGCGCATTTTTTATTGAACGGGATGGACAGCGGATTGCTGAAATCACCTATCAATGGCAGGACGCACATAAAATTGTCGCCGACCATACCTGGGTAGATGATTCATTGCGTGGCCAAGGCATTGCTCGTCAATTACTGGATGTACTGGTCGAGTTTGCCCGGGAAAAACAGCTCAAGATTGTACCGGTCTGTTCTTATGTTGAAGTCATGTTTCGACGTGAGCCCAGCCTGGCCGATGTCGCCGCTTAAATCTGGCACTTGAACCTGCAGCTGACTTTGTAATGCCAGCTGAAATATAAAAACCACGAGCATGGACTCGTGGTTTTTGATTGCCGATAAAGACCTTAGCTGTAATCAATGATCACTTTCAGGGCTTTTTCATCTGAAGCGTGTTTAAATACCTCATAAGCCTTTTCAAACTGGTCAAATGTAAAATGATGGGTGGCCAGACGTTCCATCGGCAGTTTGCCGGCACAGCAGCTTTTGAGCAGCATGCCGGTGGTATTGGCATTGACCAGACCGGTGGTAATGGTCAGGTTTTTAATCCACAGTTTATTTAACTCAAAATTCACCGATTTACCGTGTACCCCGACGTTGGCCAGATGACCGCCCTCTTTGACGATATGCTGGCAAATATTCCAGGTGGCTTCTACCCCCACGGCCTCCATGGCGCAATCGACCCCGCGGCCATCGGTAATCTCCAGAATGCGCTGAATGGCATCTTCTTTGGCCGAGTTAATGGTATGGGTCGCGCCAAGTTCTTTGGCCATGGCCAAGCGGTTATCATCCATATCTACCGCAATAATCTGTGCCGGTGAATAGAATTGTGCAGTCAGCAGACAGCCCATCCCAATCGGGCCGGTACCAATAATGGCAATGGTATCGCCGGGTTTGACATTGCCATATTGCACGCCAATTTCATGCGAAGTCGGCAACACATCTGATAAAAATACCGCGACCTCTTCATTCAGTCCTTCTGGCAGCGGATACAGCGAGGTATCGGCAAATGGGGTTCGTACATATTCGGCATGGGTGCCGTCAATCATATAACCCATGATCCAGCCGCCTTCATTGCGACAGTGCGCATAGAGCTGTTTCTGGCAGTTTTCACAGGTACCGCAGCGGCTGACGCAGGAAATAATCACCCGGTCGCCCGGTTTGAAATTTTTGACCGCCGTACCGACTTCTTCAACAATCCCGATGCCTTCATGGCCGAGAATACGACCATCAAACTGGCCGGTTTTTTCGATTGCGGTGCTTTCAATTTCCGGGTTTTTGCCTTTCCAGATACCAAGGTCGGTACCGCAAATCGTTGACTTGGTCACGCGGATGATGGCATCAGTGGGTTGCAGAATCTGGGGGCGTGGACGCTGTTCAAAACGGATATCATTGGCGCCATGATAAACCATGGCTTGCATTGTCTGGGACATGGTGGTCATCCTCTTGTTGTGCTTATTGTGGGACAGCCTGCGCCTTTTCACCTCATCAGGAACCGTTATGGCGCAGGATGTGATCGTTCTAACTTAACAGGAGTTGATGACAAGTTCATCTCTAAAAAACCGTTTTTATTCATATATTTGTATATTTATTTTAATCTATTGAATTGTATGAAAATAAAACAGGGCTGCAGTATCTGGACTACAGCCCTGTTGAATGATGTTTCAGGTCAATAAAACGTGCTTAAGCCGATTTTAATGCACTTAATAATTTCTGGTGCAGACCACCAAAACCGCCATTGGACATGATCACCACCGCATCGCCCTCGCCTGCTTCTTGGCTGACGGTATGAATAATGTCATCCAGCGTCCGGGCAATTTTGGCCTTGTTTGGTGCCGCAGCTACTACTGGCTGTAAATCCCAGTCCAGCCCTTCCGGTTGATACCAGATCACTTCATCGGCCAGACGTGCTGAATGTGCCAGTCCATCTTTATGGCTGCCCATACGCATGGTATTGGAACGAGGCTCAATAATCGCCCACAGTTTGCGTTCACCTAAACGTTTGCGCGCGCCTTCCAGAGTGGTGTCAATTGCCGTCGGATGATGGGCAAAGTCATCATAGACCTCAATGCCGCGTACGGTATCGAGCAGTTCCATACGGCGTTTTACCCCGCCGAAATTGGACAAGGCCGCACAGGCCGTTTCAATCGATACACCAACATGCGCCGCCGCGGCAATGGTTGCCAGGGCATTGGCCACTGAATGCTGGCCGGTCATGTTCCAGCAGACTTCGCCCTGAACCACACCATCTTGCAGCACTTTAAAATGTGAGCCATCGGCCTGTAACTGCTCGGCAGATAGCGCGGCCTGAGCATGTGCAGTTAGTGAGGTGCGCACCACCGGTGTCCAGCAGCCCATTTCCAGCACTTCATCAATATGGGTTTCGGTAACCGGTGCAATAATGCAGCCTTCACTTGGAATGGTACGTACCAGATGATGGAACTGTTTTTGAATTGCCGCCAGATCATCAAAGATATCGGCATGGTCAAATTCCAGGTTATTTAAAATGGCAGTTTTCGGATGGTAATGCACGAACTTGGAGCGCTTGTCGAAGAAAGCAGAATCGTATTCATCGGCTTCAACACAGAAGTATTTGCCACCACCTAAACGCGCGCTTTCTTTAAAGCCAAGCGGAACACCGCCAATCAAAAAGCCCGGTTCCAGACCGGCCTGATCCAGCACCCAGGCCAGCATGGTGGTGGTGGTGGTTTTACCATGGGTGCCGGCCACGCCCAGAACATGCTTGCCTTGCAGCACATGATCGGCCAGGAATTGTGGACCTGAAACATAAGGCAGACCGGCATTGAGCATATATTCCACCGCATCAATACCACGTTTCATGGCATTACCGACAATCACCAAGTCCGGATGCGGCTGTAAATGGCTGCGGTCATAGCCCTGCATTAAGGTAATGCCTGCATTTTCCAGTTGGGTCGACATCGGCGGATAAACATTCTGGTCGGAACCGGTCACGGTATGACCCAGGTCACGCGCCAACAAGGCCAGAGAGCCCATAAAAGTGCCACAAATACCCAAAATATGCAGATGCATCCGCTGTTACTCCACTGCGTGTAGGACCGTACCATTCTTGTTGATGGCCTGGTCATGATGTATTGAATTGTCAGCAACGATAGCAAGGCTGTTTCGGAAAAGATAGTCATTCTTGTAGGGATTCGTTGACTGAAATCCGAAAAAATCAGGCATTTTCCAGGTGGATGCTGACCGTGAAAAAAATCCGCATAGCCACACTGCTTTTTGGGCCTGAAACCGTACAATAGGCTGACGTTTTCTGGATGCTGCCGCCTATGTCCTTCCCTTTACTGCTGTTAATTATTTCCAACTGTTTTATGACTTTGGCCTGGTATGGACATCTGAAATTTTTGCATGGCGCGCCGCTGTGGCAGGCCATTTTGTTTGGCTGGATGATTGCCCTGCTCGAATACGCCTTTATGATTCCGGCCACGCGCTTGCTGGCCCAGCATGGCTGGTCACTTGGGCAAATGAAAATTACCCAGGAAGTGGTGACCCTGCTGGTCTTTGTGCCGTTTATGCTGTATCTGTTCAAGCAGCCGTTTAAACTGGATTATCTCTGGGCCGGTTTATGCCTGCTCGGTTGTGTTTACTTCGTTTTTCGCAGCAGTTAAGTCTTATTCAGGCTGTGGCAGATGCGGAAAAAGCGCGGCGAAATCCGCTTGAATCAGCGCCCGTTCTGGTGCGAAATCAAAGTGATGTAAACAGCGTTGTAGCACCTGCATCGCCATCTGCGTGGCCGCCTGTCTGAGTTCCGGTTCCGGCACATTCTGCGCAATCATCGACAGGCATTTCAGCAGGCGCTGATTTAACTCCAGATTCTGGGCACAATCGCGGGCCAGCGGCATAAAGCTGCCATAAATCAGGTCTTGCAGATCAAAGCACTCAATACTGAGATGCGGATAATCACAGCGCGTCGCCTCCGGGTCCGGGCGACTGTCAATCAGAATCCGGGTCAGCGCATTCAGCGCGCTAATGCCGGACCCGACATCATTAATTGCACTCGACATGGCTTTTTGCCCGACCTCACTCATCACCAGCAGACAAAAACGCGGATCCTGTAGAAAACTGCGATTGGTTTCAATAATCAGATGCTGCAGAATCTGATCGCGGATCTGCTGTTGCTGTTCTTCGGACAGCGCCTGCGGGCTATAGACCTCGACCAGCGCAGTCATCGGATCTAAAAATTTTCCCGGCATAGATGGCAGATGTAAATGCAGTTGCTGCTGCGCGGCAATCTGCTCCAGTCCGGCCAGATCGACATGGTTAAAATAGCCGGTTGTGCTGCTATAGACGCAAAAGCTGGGCGCAAAGGCAGGCTTCTGCCCTGTTGCCCCCAAATCCGGTTGATGCCGGAACTGGCCCAAGGCCTTTTTGGCCGCAGTTTCAATCTTGTCGATGGTGGTGGTTAAATTGCCGAGTTTGGACAGGGTTTGTACCCAGTGAATCAGGGTATAAATCAGGTACATCAGCACCAGAATGGTACTGATAAACAGCACAAAACGTCCGGATGGACCGTAGTACTCCAGCCCCAGGGCAATTTTGGCAATCACTGCATAAATAAAAGCGGAAATAAAACTGGAAATGGCCAGCCGGGTGTTATCATCGCTCATCATCAAGCTATAGGCACGTGGTGTGCCGCTGCTTGAAGCCGAAGCAAAAGCTGCCACCATAATCGACAATGAGAAGGTCGTCACTGCCAGCATGCTGGAGGCAATAATATCCAGCAAGCTGCCCAAGGTGTCGATGCTGATATTCGGTACCGTACTGGCCGGAATAAAATACTGGCTGGCGATGGCAAATAATGAAAAAAATGTCGCAAAGATGGCACCCAGCGCCGGCATCAGCCATAAGTTTTCTGAAGGGTTTTGTAGCCAGATTTTAAGTTTGAACCACATGGAAACTGCCCTGAAAATATCTTTAATCTAATCTTAAGTTATTCATTACAAAAAGCTTTATCTTGATAGTTATAGCGTTTTTTTCACCGCTGTATGTCCTCTTTTTGTATTTTTGGCCTATTGCCATCATTGTATTTTCTTCAGTTTTACAAACAGATAATTTTAATCTTTATTCTTGCGCCGAACTTTAGCCAGCCGGTTTTTCAGTCTATAATACGGAGCTTATTCATTAAAGCTTGGCTCTCGTCGAGATTTATCTTTTTTCACTTAGTCTCTGGAACATTAGCAATGAATGCGGCCGCAGCACAAGACGCTCCTCTCGTTGGAATTATTATGGGTTCTCAATCTGATTGGGCAACTCTCGAACACACTGCCAATATGCTCAAGCAGCTTGGTGTCCCATTTGAAGCGGAAGTGGTTTCTGCGCACCGTACCCCAGACCGTTTATTCGAATATGCCGAAACTGCGCGTGATCGTGGTATTCAGGTGATTATTGCCGGTGCGGGTGGCGCTGCCCATTTACCGGGCATGTGCGCAGCCAAGACTGATCTTCCAGTGCTGGGTGTGCCGGTTAAATCTTCTATTTTAAATGGTGTCGATTCACTGCTGTCGATTGTACAAATGCCGGCCGGAATTGCGGTGGGTACCTTGGCAATTGGTCCGGCCGGTGCCACCAATGCTGCCATTATGGCTGCCCAGATTCTGGGTTTAACGCGTCCAGAGATTGCGAAAAATGTCGCTGATTTCCGTGCAGCGCAAACCGATAAAGTGGCCAGCAACAATATTCCGGGTCAGGCTTAATACGGGACATTCCTTATGAATAAAACCATTGGTATTTTTGGTGGTGGGCAGCTTGGTCGTATGATGGCGCAAGCCGCGTTACCACTCAATATTCAATGTACTTTCTTTGAAGCCAGTGCAGATTGCCCTTCTGCGGCTTTAGGTACGGTCTATTCAAACGCAGCTGAACACGGTTTGCAGGATTTTATCCAGAGTGCAGATGTATTTAGCCTGGAATTTGAAAATACCCCGCTGGCTGATGTCGATGTCTTGACCCAAAGTAAAGCGTTGCATCCGCCGCGTCAGGCGCTGGCGATTGCGCAAAACCGTCTGCAGGAAAAAACCTTATTTGATGCACTGCAGATTCCGGTGGCGCCGTATAAGGCGGTTGATTCGCTGGACAGTTTACAGGCGGCGGTAGCTGAATTAGGTCTGCCGATTGTACTGAAAACCGCAACTGGCGGTTATGATGGTAAAGGTCAGTTTGTGCTGCGTAGTGCCGATCAGATTGATCAGGCCTGGGCAGAACTTGGCCCTGCCGGCTCACTGATTGCAGAAAGTTTTGTCACCTTCTCGCGTGAAGTATCAATTATTGCAGTACGTGGCCAAAATGGCGATGTCAAAACCTGGCCATTGGCTGAAAACCACCACCATCATGGGATCTTGTCGCACTCGATTGTACCGGCACCGAACAGTGCTGATTTACAGCCAGTGGCGCAAGACTACATTACACGTCTGCTGAATCATCTCAACTATGTCGGTGTGTTGACACTAGAACTATTTGTCACTGAAAAAGGCCTGTATGCCAATGAAATGGCGCCACGCGTGCATAATTCAGGGCACTGGTCGATTGAAGGCGCAGTCTGTTCACAGTTTGAAAACCATGTCCGTGCAGTGGCTGGTTTGCCGCTCGGTTCGACTGAGGTGGTGCGCCCAACGGTGATGGTGAATATTATTGGTCAGCATCCAAAGTCGGAAGATGTGTTGGCGTTAAATGGTGCACATCTGCATTTGTACAATAAAACTGAACGCGAAGGCCGTAAAATCGGGCATATTACCCTAATGCCAAACGACAGTCGCGAACTGACGTCACTCTGCCGTCAGCTGGCGAAAATTTTGCCAAATCCGCTGGCCTTGAGTGAAGATATGAGCATTTAACTGCAGATTCGTTTATGAAAACAGCGGTCCCTCAGCGGGCCGCTTTTTTTATACCAGAAATTCGGGCAAGATTGCGCTCTTTTTCGCCAGCTGCCATTGGTCGGCTGGTTCAACAACAGGCTTGATTGCTTCAGTCCAGATCTTTTATAACTATAAATGGCTAAAAAACAAACATAAATACAGAGCATCTGAAAAAATTAAAAATGAATTCAAACACAGATTTTATTTTGAATTTAAATCTGAACATGCAGTTTGAATTTAAAATATCCGCTGAACTTTAAATTCAAAAATATGAATTCAAATCCGGTTGTAGTTTAAAATTTAAAATTTGAATTTAAAACCTGCGAAATAAATTCAAAAACTGCAATTTAAATTTAAAAAGTACAGATTTACGGTTCGGTGGATGGGTTTTGTGGATAAGTTTTGCTGAAATAAATTTAAAAATGATGATTTAAATTTAAAACTCGTGTTGTTTTGTGGGTGTGGATAACTTTTACTGGCTGAAGTCTGAAAAAATGAATTTAAAACAACGAATTTAAATTTAAAAAATAAGAAAACCCAGATTTGAATTTAAAAATACCTAAGATTAGACCTGTGGATAAAATTTTTTAAATTCAAAACTGAAATATGAATTTAAAATGAAGCAAAATAAATTTAAATTTACGTTTTTACCCTGTCATTTTATGGCCCAGCTGTTATGGTAAAACCAGTTTTAAATTCAAATGACATAAGGGATAGTATGCATCGCTTTGCTTTTGTTTTCGGATCTTTGGCATTGGCTGCATCTCAGCTACATGCAGAACTGATTATTAATGGTCAGCCGGTCACCACTACGGCGCCGGTGCCAAGTACCATTCAGCCTCAAAATAATTTCCAGGTCTGTCTGGCCAATTTACGCGGCCAGGCTATGGCCAAGGGCGTCAGTGGCAGTACTTATGACCGCTATACCCAAAATTTAACGCCAGATTATTCCGTGATTGAACGCCTGAATTATCAGCCGGAATTTTCGACGCCAATCTGGGATTATCTGTCTGGTCTGGTCGATGAAGAACGCGTACAACTGGGCCAGCAAAAACTGGCCGAGCACCGTGAGGTGCTGAACCGGGTTGCAGCAGCTTATGGGGTACCGCCAGAAACCGTGGTCGCGGTGTGGGGCGTAGAAAGTAATTTTGGCGATATTTCTGGCCGTTATCCGTTATTGCAGGCTTTAGGTACTTTAAGCTGCGAAGGCCGCCGTCAGAGTTATTTCCGCGGCGAATTCTTTGCCGCCATGCGTATTTTACAACGCGGCGATGTGCGTGAAGATCAGCTCAGAGGCTCATGGGCCGGGGCATTTGGTCATACCCAGTTTATGCCATCGACCTATGAAGAACTGGCAGTGGATTTTGATGGTGATGGCCGCCGTGATCTGGTATCAAGCACTACCGATGCCTTGGCATCAACCGCCAATTTCCTGAAAAAACGTGGCTGGCAAAGCGGACAACCGTGGGGCTTTGAAGTGAAATTGCCCGCAGGCATGTCGGTCAGTGGAGAAGGGCGCCGCAATAAAAAATCCTTAAGCAGCTGGGTCAATCGTGGGCTAGTACGAGCCGATGGCAGTGCCTTGATTCAGGGCAATCTTTCAGGCAGCAGTCAGGCCGGTTTGCTGACACCGGCAGGCGGCAATGGCCCGGCTTTCCTGGTGTTTAAAAACTTTGATGCCATTTACAGTTATAACGCCGCGGAAAGTTATGCCTTGGCCATTGCGCATTTATCCGACCGTTTACAGGGCAAAGGCCCGTTTGTGACGGCATGGCCTACCGATGATCCGGGCACTTCACGCGCAGAACGTCGTGAAATCCAGCAGTTTTTATTAAATCGCGGTCATGATATTGGTGCGGTAGATGGCCTGATTGGTGATAAAACCCGTCAGGCCATTCGTCAGGAACAGATCCGCCTGGGCTTAAGTCCCACCGGGCGTGCCGGACAGCAGGTGTTACGCGCTTTTCGTAATGAAAATGCCAAACTGATGATGCTGCAATAAATAAATATGCAATAAAAAGGGCGCCTTATGGCGCCCGGATGTTTATTCAATATCTGAAGTATCAATCTTCACGGCTTCTAAAATATCAAAAATCACCGTGGTTACATCCTGACTCAAATCACGGTTATTAAACACCTCATAGGCCGTAATGGTGACATCGGTGTCGCTTGGCAGCAGTTTTTGTTCTTCTTCAATCAGGTGATTGACCGGCAACAGGGTCTGTTTAATTTCTAAATGCAGGATATCTTCAAACTCGACATTTTCTTCTTCGAGTTCAATCATTTGCTCATTAAAATATGGCAATAGAATAGAGTAGAGATACGGCTGAATATCGACGATATCAAACAGTTCAATATCACGCGTTTGTTCAATCGTGCTGATGTGGTCATTTACTTCAATCAAAATATGGTAGTAACTCACATTAATCTCCACAAACATTCCTGTTGAAATTGCGGCTTTCACAATAACATGAAATAGTCAGAGAGGGCAGTGCTGTTGGCGATAAAGCCCCGGTTTTCTAGATTAACTTGTAATGAAAAGCATCAAATGTATTTAACGCTGCTGCAAAAGCGCCAAATCGGCGGCAGTTAGTTGAAAATGATCCAGATTTTGCTCTTGCATGAGAGGATGCATCAGGGCATGTGGATCATGGGTATGCCCCAATCCCAAGGCGTGACCGAATTCATGTGCCAAGGTTAAACGCAGGTCGGCGGCTGACTGAAACTCATAGATGAGAATAGTTTTGCCATCAAAACTGCCTTTATCAAATAAACGCGGCTGAAAGCGCTGGTTAAATTGCTGCACCGAAGCATCAATTGACTGATTCAGCTGGTTGAGGGCATCGATCTGTTGGTTCAAGCCTGCAATACGCACATTAAACTGTTGAATTTCAGCCTGTAAACTGGCGGTTTGCTGTTCGAGTTGCTGACGCTGCAGGTTTAAAGAGCTGCGCTGTATGGCTGATGCACCGCCTTGCTGGTTCAGCTGCTGCACCTGCTGGTTATAGGCATTCAGCTGTTGCTGTAACTGGGCATTTTTAAAAGCCAGCTGCTGGTTCAGTTGCTGAATCTGCTGTTTGACTGTCTGCACTTGGGTCTGTTGGCGTTCCCAATGCTGCTGCTGTTGCTCAATCTGGCCCATCTGTAGGCGACGCTGTTCCGATTCATATTGGCGTTCATCATAAATCAGGCGGATTGCCAGTCGTGCTTGTGGATCATAGACAAAATAGTCCTGACCAGTACCCTCTGTCCAGATTTGTGTGGCCTGTTGGGCCAGCTGCACTACCTCGGCATGACTTAAACCAAAGCGCGGGTCCACTTCGGCAATCCGGTAACGCAGCCGGGTATCCAAAGGTGCCTGAATCCGGGTCAGCAGGCTGTTGTGCTGCAGCTGCGGATGTTGCTGGTTCTGATACCACAGCATGGCGGCAAACAGCAGTAACACAATCAGGATTAAGGGACGCATCACGCAGATTGGGTTTCCTGTAGAGAGGGGGCAATTAACTGCACATCCGCATCTGTGTGATCGATTTTCTTTCCTTTATATAGCAGGAGAAAAGGATCAAAAGCAGAGTAGGCCAGATGGGGTGTCTAACTAGCTTAAAAAAGCCGCAGAGATGAAACAAGTCTTTTTTGCTTTCAAACAGATATAAAAAAACCGCGCTTACGCGCGGTCTTTTTGTTTAAAGCGACAAATTATTTTTTGTCATCTTTCACTTCAGTGAACTCAGCATCTACAACGCCATCGTCCGCTTTTTGCTGTTGACCTGCATCGCCACCGAAGGCATTCGGGTCAAAACCTTGCGCACCGCCTTGGCCTTGAGCTGCTTCATATGCACGTTGCGTAATTGGCATGATGATGTTTTGCAGTGCTTCAGTTTTCGCTTTGATCGCGTCAACGTCATTTTCTTTGGTTGCTGCTTCAAGTTCTGAAACTGCTGTTTCTACCGCAGTTTTTTCATCAGCAGTCACTTGTTCGCCAAGATCTTTTACTGCTTTTTGAGCAGAAGAAACCAGGGCATCTGCTTCGTTACGTGCTTTTGCCAGTTCTTCAAACTTACGGTCTTCTTCAGCATTCGCTTCAGCGTCTTTGATCATCGCTTCGATTTCAGCATCAGACAAACCTGAGTTTGCTTTAATCTGGATCGATTGCTCTTTACCCGTGCTCTTGTCTTTCGCAGACACTTTTAAGATACCATCGGCGTTGATGTCGAACGATACTTCAATTTGTGGCACACCACGTGGCGCAGGTGGGATGTCGCCCAACTGGAAGTTACCCAACAATTTGTTTTGTTGAGCCATTTTACGCTCACCTTGGTAAACCGAAATGTCTACTGCAGGCTGGTTGTCAGCAGCGGTAGAGAACACTTGTGATTTTTTCGCAGGGATGGTGGTGTTTTTCTCGATGATTGGAGTTAACACACCGCCCATGGTTTCAATACCCAGTGTCAGCGGTGTTACGTCAAGCAGAAGAACGTCGTTCTTGTCACCTGAAAGTACCGCACCTTGAATCGCCGCACCCATTGCTACAGCTTCATCCGGGTTCACGTCTTTACGTGGCTCTTTACCGAAGAATTCTTGTACTTTTTGTTGTACAAGTGGCATACGAGACTGACCACCCACCAAAATCACGTCAGAGATGTCAGAAGTCGAAAGACCCGCATCTTTCAGTGCAATACGGCAAGGCTCGATGGTACGCGCAACCAGGTCTGCAACCAAACCTTCTAATTTCGCACGTGTTACGTTGATCACCAAGTGTTTAGGACCAGTCGCATCCGCTGTGATGTATGGCAGGTTGATTTCAGTTGCATTTGAAGAAGAAAGCTCGATTTTTGCTTTTTCAGCCGCTTCTTTCAAACGTTGTAACGCCAGTGGATCGTTTTTCAGGTTGACGTTTTGTTCTTTCTTGAACTCTTCAACCAGGTAATCGATCAATGCGTTATCGAAGTCTTCACCACCCAGGAATGTATCACCGTTAGTCGACAATACTTCGATTTGCTGGTCGCCATCAAGATCCGCAATTTCAATGATGGATACGTCGAAAGTACCACCACCCAAGTCATAGACTGCAACTTTACGGTCGCCTTCTTTCTTGTCCATACCGAACGCTAACGCCGCAGCAGTAGGTTCGTTGATGATACGTTTAACGTCTAAACCAGCAATTTTACCGGCATCTTTAGTCGCTTGACGCTGTGCATCGTTGAAGTATGCAGGAACGGTTACAACTGCTTCAGTAACAGTTTCACCGAGGTAATCTTCCGCAGTTTTCTTCATTTTTTTCAGAACTTCTGCAGAGATTTGCTGTGGTGCTAATTTTTTGTCGTTAACTTCAACCCAAGCATCACCATTGTCTGCTTTGATGATTTTGTATGGCACCAGACCGATATCTTTTTGTACCGCTTGGTCTTCGTAACGACGACCGATCAGACGTTTGATTGCGAACAATGTGTTTTTCGGGTTAGTTACTGCTTGACGTTTCGCAGACTGACCGACCAGGATTTCGCCATCTTTATACGCAATAATAGATGGAGTTGTACGCGCGCCTTCAGCGTTTTCAATTACTTTAACTTTATCGCCTTCAAGTACCGCAACACATGAGTTGGTTGTACCTAAGTCAATACCAATGATTTTAGCCATTTGGATGTTTCCTCAAAAATTTTATTGTGCTTTACACTTGTTATCCGATATGAGAGCCGTTCAATTTTTTTCAAGTTAAAAATATGAAAAAATTTCACCAACTCCCGAATTTATGAGGCTTAAGCGCCGACCATAACCATTGCAGGACGCAATAAACGGCCATTTAAGCTATAACCTTTTTGCAGTACGTTGCCAATTTCGTTGGCTTTGGCTGTTGGATCAATGCCCACCGCCTGATGTAAATCTGCATTGAAACCGTTCGCGGTATCTACCGCCACAATGCCGAATTTCTCTAAAGTCGTCAGCAGTGATTTCAGCGTCAGTTCCACCCCTTCAGACAGCGGGGTTTTTTCTTCGCCAGCTGCGGCAATAGCACGTTCCAGGTTATCTACGCTATCGAGCAGTTCTTTGGCAAATTTCTCCAGCACTGCTTCTTTATGCTTTTCAGATTCACGCTGAATACGCTCGACACTCTTTTGCGCTTCATACACTGCATTGGCGGTACGCGCTTTTTCAAGTTTTAAATCGCCTTCGAGCTGCGCAATCTGTTCTTGTAAAGACTCAACGGAAACGTCTGCCTGCTCGGTTTCAGCTTGAGTTTGGGTAGTATCTTGTTCTACTTGCTCTTGTTGCAGATCTTGAGCGTCTTGGTTGTGCTCGGTTGCCATTGATTTACTCCGTTTAAATGGGTTCTTAAACATGTACAGTCCTTCTGGCATCAGTATTGACTGGTTCATTCTGAACTGCCATGAGTGATGAATTTCGTAATTATTAAAGAAGTCGGGGCAGGGGATAAAAATTCAAGCGGTGCCAGTCATTAAATCTGCAGAAATTTGCTGAAAAAACATACATTCTTTTAATTTTTGATCTTTTTAGCAGGAGGGTGCAGGAAGATACTACGAGGCTGAAACCCCAATTTATGGGAAAATGATTTTAATTTTAAGTCCGGATAAATTCTGTAGATGCTGTTGAGTTGTCTATACAAAATTTTTAAGTTGATTATTCTTTATACATAAAAACGATCAGAATGAGTGAAAAATACTATTTTACAGGGCAAGGTCAACTTTGTATGATTGCGCCCAGATTCTATCGCTGTAGTTTCTTTTGATATTTTCTTGAAATGTGTTTTCTGGCTTATCCGCCCTCTGGATAAGCCTTTTTTTTGCCCTAAAGATTTAAAAGTGCCGCATTTACACTGTTATCTTTTCGCAAAACTAGCCGTATGTTGTGTAGAGCACGCTGTTTTCTTCCTCTAAAATAATTCTGCACTTTCGTTCTTTTTTATTGCTGTAATCTATAACAAAAACAGCAGATTAATCCTGCTGATTCCTTCCATTGGCTGTAAAAATAGCTGCATCTTCATGTTTATAAAAAACTGCATAACTCGTACCGGTGGATATAAAAATTTAACTTTTTATCTGCCCAGCCAGTGCTGAAATTTTGAAAGTATAGCCAGCGCAAAGTTGGACTTTGTATTTTTCAATGAATGAGGATCGAATGATGAAAAAAATGGGTGTATTGGCTGTGGCCTTGTTTGCTGGACTGGCGGTGGTAGGTTGTAGCAGTCATGAAACGGCACAGGCACCAGAAGTGGCACAAAATCCGGAGCAACCTGAAACGGTACAGGTGACTACCATGCCGGTAGAAGCGGGGGCTGAAGTGGGCGTAGCCGCAGAAGTCACTGCCCCGGCCGCTGCTGCACCAGCAGGGCCGGAAGCACCGGCGGTTGAGGCACAGCCACAGCCCTAAATTCAACGCTGTCTATTTCAAATGAAACAGGACTATCAATTTAAATCAGGGAGGAAAATTTAACTTCTCAACAGGGAGATCAAACTAATAGGCCAGGGAAGGTCATGCTATTTTCACTATTATTATTGAAGGTCGTTATTTTTCTGTTACAGCGCTTTCAATCAAAGCACTTGGCAAAAATAAAAACCCGAAAGCCAGTTTTCGGGTTTTTAAACTGTGCATCGTACGCTGTCAAATACAGGATTAATCACGACGGTCACGTTGCCGTTTGCGATATTCTTCCATCCGTTTACGCTGTTCTTCGACCCGTTTTTTACGCTGCTCTTGCTGTTTGCGTTCGACTTGCTGGCGTTTACGGTTCAGTTCGGCGCGTCGTTCGCGTTCCCGTTGTAACTGCTGACGACTTTGTTCGGCACGTTTACGTTCCAGTTCACGTTTTTGTCGATCCCACTGCGCTTCGCGTTGGCGTTGTTGCTTTAAGCGTTTTTGACGTTGTTCATATTCCCAACGCTGACGTTCTGTCATGCGGCGATAATCATAGTTACGGTCGTAATCCCGGTCATAACGGTGATCATAGCGGCCATTGTAGTGGCCATCTTCAGGGAACGCGACACAACCGACCGCTAAAAATACGGTCGCACAGGAAACCAAGAGGAGTTTTCTAGACATGGTGAGCGTCCTTTTTCTATCCGGATTAGCAAAATCAATCCCTCTGTATCATCAAAATTGTCAATGACACCTTATAGAAATAAGATTAGCGTATATAAATTCTGAATATGTAGGTCGATGACTGGACTTCTATAACGAAATAGTCACTAAACTACTGATCATGTAGAAAATGTGAAGAATGAATAAAAAAGGAAGATGATAGATGAGTGCGTATCAACAGAAACTGCAAAAAATCATTGATAACAGTCAGGGTACGGTGGTGCGAACACTCGATCATTTACCGTGTGTGGCGCAGGAATCACTGGCGCGCGCCTTGGGCTATCCTTATCAGTATCCGCAACTTGATCCCCTCATTAAATGCATGATGGCGGCCCAAATCAAGCAGGGGCGTATCGGTTTTATTGGCGAAAATCCGGCGCAATCGCGTCAGGCTTTTGATACTCAGATGAAGGCGATCCGTAAACAGCCGACCTATGTCAAACGGGTCGAAGATTTACGTTTAAGCCTGCAAAGTGGCACCATTTCAGCCCGTTATTATCATCCTGCACCGCATAAAAAACTGCCGTTGATTGTGTTTTATCATGGTGGTGGTTTTGTGGTGGGCAATCTCGATACCCATGATGAAGTTTGCCGGCTATTGGCGCATGCCGCTCAGGCGCAGGTGGTCAGTGTCGATTATCCACTGACCCCCGAGGTTTCACCGACACAGCTGATTCAGTGCTGTGAAGATGCTTTGGCTTGGGTGTATCAGCATCGCCGTCAATTTAATATTCTGAAAAACCGTATTGCCGTGGCGGGTGATAGTGCTGGTGCCAATATTGCTACCGTGGTGTCACAGCGTAGTAAAAATACCGCCTATGCACCGCATGCCCAGTTACTGATTTATCCAGTGGTGGATTTTAAAAGCCGTCATCCGTCGTTCTTTGCCTATAAAGATGGTCTGGTGCTGACTGAGCAGGATATTGATTTCGTCACCGAGTATTATGCGTTACAGCACAATATGGCACTGGATGATGCCCTGATTTCACCAACCTACGGCAATTTAAGAAAACTGCCGCCGACCTTTATTGTGACGGCCGGGCATGATGTGCTGCGCGATGAAGCGGAAATTTATGCGCACAAGCTGCGTCAGCAAGGGGTCAAAGTCCAATATAAGGAATATACCGACCAGACCCATGGTTTTATTAATTTAACCCCGGTTTCGCGCCGTGCTAAAAAACTCACGCTCGAGCTGGGCAAGAATTTCAGAAAATTTTGGGATCGACCACGCTTCTTTTAAAAGGGGTAACTTAAAAAGGCCGACTCAGATTTTTTCTGGTTTCACGTGGAACAGCGGTTTTGGTTTTAATCTGCGCTTCGGGGAATAACAGATCAAACTCCGGTACATAAAAACTTTGTAATAGTCGGGCCTGGGAAAAATCAGGAAAAATATCCTGGGTATTTTGCCATTCCACCGTTTTGAGTTTAGATAAACGGCCGCGAAACTTCGGACTAAACTGGTAGCGCTGGCCTTGCCAGGCCTGCTGAATGGATAAAAATGAAGCCGGAATATGGTGGCTATTGATATAAAACGAGGTGCTGTTTTTCGGCCGCTCCAGACAAATTGACATCTCTTGCTGCTGATGACGCACAATACAATAGGTGCGACCTTCTTTTTCCAGCCATTCAAATTCGGCCAGCTCTTTCGGAATGCCCCATAACTGCTGGCCATGCACTAAAGAGGCCTGAGTCGAGACATAAATCTTGGGGATGGTCGACAAGCGATGTTTATACAATAAAGGATGATCCATAATTAACAGTTCATCATACGGACCCACTGGTGAATCCTGATAACGGATCAGCATCACATTGACCATGCGTCCTAAAGGAGACGGGGCCAGCCGAAAACGCTTGGCTGTTTTTAGGAAAAAAGGGTTCAGCCAATAATTCAAAATAAAAGCATCGCCGTGTAAGCGCCAAGGCGGATGCGCAAAAATCTGGTTCTGGATATTGTTATTCATCTTATTCTCAGGATTTGAAAGGAACAGCTAATGTTTTCTTCATACTGAACAATTAATATAAGTGAAGCAAAACATCAAACCACGGATTCGTAAAGAAATGTTAAAACGTAGCGTTCTTATGGCCGCCAGCCTTGCCTTTAGTGCCTCTGCATGGGCTGCCAATTCAATGATTGAAATGAAAACTTCCATGGGCAATATTGAAATTGAACTTTTTAACGACAAAGCGCCGTTGTCAGCAGCCAATTTTGAAAAATATGTCAGCAGCAGTTTTTATACCGGTACCATTTTCCATCGCGTCATTCCGGGCTTTATGATTCAGGGCGGCGGTATGGATGCAGCCATGGTGGAACGTCCGAATACCCGTCCACCGGTCAGAAATGAATCCTATAATGGCCTGAGCAATCAGCGTGGTACTTTGGCGATGGCACGGACCAATCATCCTGATTCAGCCAAAAGCCAGTTTTTTATTAATCTGGTCGATAACGACTTCCTGAATAAAAGTCCACGTAATGCGGGTTATGCCGTGTTTGGCCGTGTTACCAAGGGGATGGATGTGGTCGATAAAATTGCCAAAGTACCGACCCGCAATGTTGGTGTGCACCAGAATGTTCCGGCTCAACCGGTGAAAATCCTGAGTGTGAAGATAAAACCGGCAACGGCAAAAAATTAACGAAAATAAAAAGCAGAAATATAAATTAAATATTTCTGCTTTAAAATTAGAAGTTTATTTCAAAGATCGGGTAAAAATGCTCCATATTGGTGCATAAAAAAGAAACACTCGATAAAACAAGATGCTAAAAGCACTTGCGTGTGTAAGAAATTGTCCTATAATGCACCCCATACCGACGAGATACACGGTGATGAACGAGGCGGATCGCTGAGTTGTCGAGTGTTTTGAGTCCAGCTTCTGGCACTGACGAGGTGTTAGAAAGATCATTAAGAGATTATGAAGAACAACTTGTGTGGATTTTTACTGGTTGATTAATCGAATATATTTTCATTAATTGATTGGTTTAAATTACTCGAAGTTTATTTGAGCGAAATTTAAGTCAGAAAATTGATGAGCCAAGTTTAAGAGTTTTACTTATAAAACTCGAAATGATTTTAACTGAAGAGTTTGATCATGGCTCAGATTGAACGCTGGCGGCAGGCTTAACACATGCAAGTCGAGCGGGCGAGGTTGCTTCGGTAACTGAGCTAGCGGCGGACGGGTGAGTAATGCTTAGGAATCTGCCTATTAGTGGGGGACAACATTCCGAAAGGGATGCTAATACCGCATACGTCCTACGGGAGAAAGCAGGGGATCATTTGACCTTGCGCTAATAGATGAGCCTAAGTCGGATTAGCTAGTTGGTGGGGTAAAGGCCTACCAAGGCGACGATCTGTAGCGGGTCTGAGAGGATGATCCGCCACACTGGGACTGAGACACGGCCCAGA
>NZ_VOXS01000018.1:0-49199 GCF_013420655.1 Acinetobacter sp. Q186-3
AAAGTCCCTCTTTTTTAAAGAGGGATTTAGGGAGATTCTTAAAACAAAAAATACCGCTGTGCCATCGGCAACACTTCCGCAGGTTCACACGTCAGTAATTTCCCATCCGCCCGAACCTCATAAATTTCAGGATCAACTTCCATCACAGGGCAGTAAGTATTCAGCTTCATATCTTTCTTCTGAATATCCCGTGTGCCTTTACATGGGCTAATCAACTTTTTCAGCCCTAGCTTTTCATGCACACTCGCATCAATCGCCACTTGCGACAAAAACGTAATACAGGTGTTATGCACACCACGGGCATTGGCACCAAACATCGGACGATAATGCACTGGCTGCGGTGTTGGAATTGACGCATTAATATCGCCCATTGGCGCTGCCGCAATCATCCCGCCTTTAATAATCATCGATGGTTTTACACCAAAAAATGCGGGCTTCCACAATACTAAATCGGCCAGTTTACCGACTTCCACCGAGCCAATTTCATGACTTAAACCATGGGTAATCGCAGGGTTAATCGTATATTTGGCGATATAACGCTTCACACGATGATTGTCATGCGTGGCATTGTCACCCTCTAAAGGTCCACGCTGCACTTTCATTTTATGTGCGGTTTGCCATGTGCGTATCACCACTTCTCCAACACGCCCCATCGCTTGCGAATCCGATGACATCATGGCAATTGCGCCTAAGTCTTGCAAAATATCTTCCGCAGCAATGGTTTCACGGCGAATACGACTTTCCGCAAACGCCACATCTTCCGAAATTGCAGGATCTAAATGGTGACAGACCATCAACATATCCAGATGTTCATCAATGGTGTTGATGGTATAAGGACGGGTTGGATTGGTCGACGATGGCAACACATTTGGCTGACCAATGGCTCTTAAAATATCAGGCGCATGTCCACCACCGGCACCTTCGGTATGATAAGTGTGAATGGTACGGTTTTTAAATGCCGCCAACGTTTCTTCCAAGAAACCACTTTCATTTAAAGTGTCGGTATGAATTGCGACTTGCACGTCAAATTCATCTGCCACAGTCAAACAGTTATCAATCACTGCAGGTGTCGAGCCCCAATCTTCATGCAGTTTTAAACCCACTACACCTGCACGAATTTGCTCGGCAATCGGTTCAGGCTGACTGAGGTTACCTTTACCCAATAAACCAATATTCATGGGTAAATCGTCAATGGCTTGCAGCATGGTGGAAATATGCCAAGGACCCGGAGTCACCGTCGTTGCCGATGTGCCTGCTGCAGGACCTGTACCGCCACCAATCATGGTGGTGACGCCTGACATGAGTGCAGTTTCCACTTGTTGTGGGCAAATCCAATGAATATGGGTATCCACACCACCTGGTGTTAAAATTTGTCCTTCACCTGCAATCACTTCAGTAGCAGCACCAAGTGGAATGGTAATATCCGGCTGAATATCAGGGTTGCCGGCTTTACCAATTTTCCAGATACGTCCGTTCTTTAAACCGACATCAGCTTTAACAATGCCCCACCAATCTACAATTAAAGCATTGGTAATGACGGTATCGGCAACGTCATCAGCCAAAAGTTGTGACTGCCCCATTCCATCACGAATGACTTTACCACCACCAAATTTAACTTCTTCACCATAAGTGGTGAGGTCTTGTTCCACTTCAATAAACAGTTCGGTATCGGCCAAACGAACCCGATCGCCTACCGTTGGACCAAACATTTCCGCATAGGCACGGCGTGACATTTTCATTTTAATTTTTCCTTAATCCAATGGACCCATGACACGACCGGCAAAGCCATAGACTTCGCGTTTACCGGCTAAAGCCACCAGTTCAATATCCCGGCTTTGACCCGGCTCAAAACGTACCGCTGTGCCTGCGGCAATATTTAAACGAAAACCTCGTGCCGCTTCACGGTCAAACTGCAAGGCATCATTGGCCTCATAAAAATGAAAATGTGAACCGACCTGAATCGGACGGTCACCGGCATTTGCCACGGTCATTTTTAAGGTCTGACGCCCCACATTCATTTCAATATCTAAATCAGGGGTAATCACTTCTCCAGGTATCATGTTTGACTCCTAGACAATCGGTTGATGCACAGTGACGAGTTTTGAGCCATCTGGAAAAGTCGCTTCAACCTGAACTTCGGCAATCATTTCCGGTATACCTTCCATCACATCTTCACATTTTAATAACGTGGTACCGTAATGCATCAGCTCACTCACGCTCATACCATCACGCGCGCCTTCTAACAACGCGGCAGAAATATAAGCAATCGCCTCGGGATAGTTCAGTTTTAGCCCACGTGCTTTACGACGTTCGGCCACCAAGCCCGCAGTAAAAATCAGCATTTTGTCTTTTTCAGTGGGATTGAGTTCCATATCTCGTTCCTAAATTTGTTCTAAAGGATGTAATGCAAAATGTGTGCTAAAAAATGATATTCCCTCTCCTTTCAGGAGAGGGTTAGGGAGAGGTAATAAACCCAATGTATTTACCCTCCCTCTAGCTCCCTCCCATTGGGAGGGAGAACTTCATTTTATGTCCGCCAAATCCTCGGAAATTCTTCATCTAAATCAAACCAGTCACGGCGCAGCTTGGCACGTATTGCGGCAAAGGCATCATGACACTGGCGTACGTCATCCCCCAGATAACGTGCTGTCACCACATCATCCAGCAGGGTTAACGTCACCTTAATATCCATGCGCATAATCAGCTCACGGATTTGATCAATCTGCTGATCTAAATAGAATTTTGAGCGGAATTTTTCTGGCGGCACTGCCCAGAAGCTAGCCATGACTGCATGACCGTTCATTCCCAAACAGGAGCTGAGCCAGCGGTCATTGCCACTAAAACTCAAACGGTCAGTGACCAGTAATTTATTGTTCCGGTACAGCTGAAATCGATTTTGATAACTGCCCTCGATAAATGTTTCATGGCGCGCCTGACGGCCCAGTACCAACATATCCCAACCAATAAAACTGGCGACATCCTCCAAAATAACTCTGGTTTCAGAATTGGCATGTGCACCATTAAAGAGCATGGTTTCTTGTGGTAGCCATTCAAAAATAGAGGCATCTTTAACTGTAATATCAATATGTTGGAAAGCCTGTTTTTGATTGGTCTTGTACCATTTTCCTGCACCCGGCGTGGTCACCAAGGCATGTGCGGCCTGCTCTGCCGACATCTGAAAGGTTAAATGATCACCCCCGGCAATGCCTGCCGGTGGATGCACAATAATGGCGTGGCACACCCCGGTTTTTTCCGGCCACAGCATTTTTTGCACCCGAACAGGACCATGATGTTTACGATGTTCCAATACGGTGCGATTTTCTGCGCCTTTAAAGCCAAGTTCGAGCTGTGCAAACCAATATTGCACCGCAGGCTTCACTTCTGTTACCACCAGCTGATTCATTTTGCTCAATTCGTATCTTTTTGAAGTCTATGCCCTGGCATTAAGCAATAACTGCACCAGTTTCTATCGGCGCAGATTTCGCTTTGGCTGACTGCCATTTCTTGCTATGGTGCATCTGCATAGGGAATGAGGATGTGAACAATATGCAAATTCGTGATCAAATTGTTTTAGTGACTGGCGGCGCACGCGGTTTAGGCCTGGCGATTACCCGAACCTTATTGGCGGAAGGGGCGCGTGTAGTGGTAAATTATTTAAACAGTGCCGCTGCTGCCGAGCAACTGGTGCAACAGTATCCTGAGCAGGTCTTTGCCTATCAGGCCGATGTCACTGACAAAGCCCAGGTGCAGGCACTCTTTGCCGCAGCCAAGGCGCATTTTGGTCAGGCCATTCATAGTGTCATCAACAATGCCTTAATTAACTTTGAGTTTAATGGTGATGCCCGTCCCAAAGTCGAAGATCTGACGCCGGCCATCATGCAGCAACAGTTTGATGGTGCAGTTGTGGCTGCCCTCAATACCACCCAAGCAGCGCTTGAGGATATGAAAACTGCCGGATTTGGCCGTATTGTGAATATTGGTACCAACCTCGTGCAGAATCCGGTGGTGCCTTATCATGACTACACCACCGCCAAAGCCGCACTGTTGGCCTTTACCCGTACTGCAGCGCATGATCTGGGCCAATATGGTATTAACGTGAATATGTTGTCTGGCGGGCTGCTCCAAACCACCGATGCCAGCAAAGCCACGCCAGATGCGGTATTTGATTTAATTGCTGCCTCGACGCCACTACGCCGCGTTACCACCCCGGAAGAATTTGCTGCTGCCATTATGATGTTCCTGTCACCGTATTCGCGTGCAGTCACCGGGCAAAACCTGATTGTCGATGGCGGTCTGGTCAAAGGTTAACTGCAGTTTTGTGTGACTTTTATCACAATAAACTAATTTTTAAGCAGTTAAACCGGTTTGTCATGCTAGAGGTGGGCTGAATTCGCTAGACTATGGTCCATCCTCTCTTCACTATTTTGCTAACATGAAACCCCTGTTTGCTTTGGCCTGCTGTACCCTGCTGAGCGCCTGTATGTTCGGTAACTCCCAAGAATTAAAACGCGCTGAACAATTGCTGGCGCAATTTGAATGCCACAATATTGAAACAACGCTGATGACCCATAGTGCTATTAACAGCTATCACGAACATGCGCTGGTTGCCGCCCGGCAAAAAGCCAGCCGTTATGTCGAGCAATATCGGGAAGGTGAACAGCAATCCAGCCTGGCGGTGGATGAAATTGTGCAGCAGCAATATCAGCTTTATACCGCAGCCTGCCAATCGTTGGGCGGGATTTCCCCCAAAGCAGAACAGCCTTAAATCAAAATTAGATATTTAGAAGTTTGATCACACAAAACAGCGGATCAATCAGAGAGAAGCTTCAATCTCTCACATCTTGATGTACGGCCAATGTTGATATTGAAAGTGCATAAATGAAAAGACAGGGTCGATGCCCTGTCTTCTGTTTTTTTAACAATGAGTGACTATTCAGCCGGTTCTGCATAGTAACGAGTATCGACACTAAACTGTTCCGGGAATTTGGCGGCAATGCTGGCATAAAACGCCATGATTTCGGCCATGTCTTTTTCCATATCTCCCGATGGATAGACAATTTTACCCACCCCACATTTTTTCTGGGCGTAGTCCATATAGGCCAATGCAATCGGCACGCCAGCCGTTACTGCCACATGGTAAAAACCGGTTTTCCACTGTTCCTGTTTGGCACGTGTACCTTCTGGCGTAACCAGCATCACCAGCTTGGGATGCTGCTTGAACAAATCACTCATCAGCTGCACCATGCTCGGACGCTGCTCACCGGCTGCCTTCGGACGACGGTCAATGCCAATTCCGCCCATTGCACGGACAAAAGGCCCAAACGGAAACTTCATATAACTGTCTTTAATGGTCAGGCGAACATTCACGCCCAAGGCTTTAAGCGCCAAACGTGCATATAGTGCATCCCAGTTACTGGTATGCGGCGCGGCAATCATCACACACTGGTCCAAATCCAGCGGCCAGTGATTGTCAATTTCCCAGCCCATCAACCCCAAGCTCTGTTCTGCCAACTTCTCAAACACAAGCACAATCCACACAATAAAAATTGCGCGAAGTTTAACAACTCAACAGATTTAAAAAAGAGCAGATTGCCGAATATTTAATCAATTAATATATAAATGTATACAATTAGCCAAACCGTCAATCGCCATTCCTGCCAATCTTTCGGGTTTTTCTTAAATAAACCGGATGCCGGAAACTGAAAATAAATACTCACAGAAACCCAACAGGGCAATTTTTACAATCAGGCTATGCTGACCCTATCTGTCCTGTCAGGAGATTGATCGGTGAAAATAAAAATTCTGAGCCTTGCCCTCACGGCGCTGTTACTGGCCGCCTGTGATAACAATAAAACCCCTGAAACCGCCCGCGATGCAGAAACCACCTCGCCTGCCGCAGCCACTGACATGAGCGCCAATGATACAGCCGCCACCGCACTGGACTGGCCGGGAGAATATAAAGGGGTCTTGCCGTGTAGCGACTGCCAGGGCATTGAAACCGAGCTTGAGCTAAAAATGGATAAAACTTATGAGCTGAGTGAAGAATTCCTGGGTCGTGCCAATGGTCAGGAGTCCAAAATTACCGGTACGTTTGAATTTGACCCGAATGATCCTGCCGTTATTATTCTGGATCAGGCTGCCAATAACCGTAAATTCTTTGTCGGTGAAAACTTTATTGAAGCGCGCGATGTCAACAATGGCGACAATATTGATGCCAGCCAGAATTATCGTCTGCAAAAAGACCTGCAATAAAGCACAAGATCTAGCATCGCTAAAAGTCACCATTTTGGTGGCTTTTCTTGTTTCAAAACGGTTTTTGCCCGCGATAAAATTTGCTACAAAACAGCGGCTCAATTTAGCCCTCTGCTCTAGGCGAATATGCCCGAAAAGTTTATGTTTAATACCTTATCCAAAGATTGATCTGTTGCCATGTTATCTCGTCCTCTTCTTGCAATTAGCACCTTGTCCTTGTGTTTAAGTGGTTGCGGTGGGCAAGCTGAAAAAAGCAGTACCATGAGCAATGCCCAGGCCCAAACTGAAACCCAACCGCAAGACAGCCTAATGCCTGCTGCTGAAACAGCAGCACCACAGCCGGAGCCGCTGGCCGGTCACTACAAAACCATCCTTGACTGTGATGATTGCCAGCAGCGTATTCTTGAGTTAAAGATTCATCCGGATCAGAGCTACAGCCTGCAAGATACCCGTATCTATGCTCGCCGTCAGCGTAGCCAGAATACACAAGGTCAGGTCAGCTATACCAATGAACAGACTGCCCAATTAATCAGTACTGATCAACAGATTCAACAATTGCAGCCCACAGCAAACGGGCTGGAACTTGTAGATGCCTCATCCAAACAGCCAGCACTAAAACTGGAACGTGTTGCGACCATTGAAGTCAGCAATGCGCTGAAACATGCCGACATTCAGGCCGAACATATTGATAGCTTAAGCTTTCGCGATATTACCGATACCGTCAAAGCGCATGACTACTATATGCGTATTCATAACCAGTCAGATCAGCCGCTAAAACTGAAAGTCAGCGATATTATTCTGGTCGATCAAAACTATCAGGAATATAACGCGCTGGTTGATGAAAGCTTTTTAGAACCTATTCCGGCCCAGCAAACCCGCTACAATAAAATCAGCTTTAATTATCCGGACAATGCGGTGGCGGACTATATTAAGGTGAAATAGCTTTTCTTTTTTCTTTCATTTTCTATTCTGCCGTTTCTTTTTATCTTGCTGTACTGATCTTCTTTTTTCTTTCTTATTTATTCTTTTTATTCAAGCATAAAAAAACCCTGCAGATGCAGGGTTTTTTCTAAACCGTCTAACGATTAGCCGTTGAACTGGTTCATTGTGTTTTTCGCATCGTCACCCGCTTTAAGCGCGTTGTCACCAGCGAAGATTTCTTTGTGGTCATCACCGATATCAGAACCCGCCATTGCTTGGTGTTTCACACAAGCGATACCGCCACGGATTTCTTTACGTTGTACGCCAGCAACATAAGCCAACATACCTTCAGAACCGAAGTAACCTTGAGCAAGCTCGTGAGTAGACAGAGCAGCTGTGTGGTAAGTCGGAAGTGTGATTAAGTGATGGAATACACCCGCTTCACGAGAAGCATCTGCTTGGAATGTACGTACTTTTTCGTCAGCCTCAGCAGCTAATTCAGTGTTGTCGTACTCAGCACTCATTAACTTAGCACGGTCGTATGCAGATACATCTTTACCTTCAGCAACCCAACGGTCGTACGCTTGTTGACGGAAGTTTAAAGTCCAGTTGAACGATGGAGAGTTGTTATAAACAAGCTTCGCATTTGGCACAACTTCACGTACACGGTTCACCATGTGAGCGATTTCTTCAACGTTAGGCGTTGCAGTTTCGATCCAAAGCAGGTCAGCACCGTTTTGTAAGCTGGTTACACAGTCAAGTACAACGCGGTCAATTTGAGTGCCTTCACGGAACTGGTACAGGCCAGATGCTAAACGCTTAGGACGGTGTAATTTACCATCACGCTTGATCAGGATTTCGTCTTCTTTCGCTTCAGAGATGTCAATTTCTTGAGTGTCTAAGTAGCTGATGTATTGAGAAGCGATGTCGCCTGGCTCTTTAACCACTGGGATTTTTTGAGTCAAGTCAGCGCCTTCAGAGTCAGTACGTGCAACGATGATACCGTCGTCAAGACCCATTTCCAGGAACGCATAGCGAAGCGCGTGGATTTTCGCGATGAAGTCTTCGTGTGGAACAGTTACTTTACCTGCTTGGTGACCACATTGTTTCGCATCAGAAACCTGGTTTTCGATTTGCAGTGCACAAGCACCCGCTTCGATCATTTTCTTCGCAAGTAAGTAAGTTGCTTCTTCGTTACCGAAACCAGCGTCGATGTCGGCAATAATTGGCACAACGTGAGTTTCAAAGTTGTCGATTTGAGCAGTGATTTCAGCTGCTTTAGCAGTATCACCTGCGTCTTGTGCTTTTTTCAGTGCACGGAACAAATCGTTTAATTCTTTTGCGTCAGCTTGACGTAAGAAAGTGTAGATTTCTTCGATCAATGCAGGAACAGAAGTTTTTTCGTGCATAGATTGGTCAGGAAGTGGACCGAATTCTGAACGAAGTGCAGCAACCATCCAGCCAGACAGGTAGATATAACGCTTAGAGGTTGTACCGAAGTATTTTTTGTTCGCAATCATTTTTTGTTGCGCAACGAAACCGTGCCAGCAACCTAATGATTGAGTATACTTGCTGCTGTCTGCATCGTATTCAGCCATATCACGACGCATAATCGCAGCTGTATATTTAGCAATGTCTAAACCAGTTTTGAAACGGTTTTGCATCTGCATACGCGCAGCATCTTCAGGACTGATGTCTGCCCAAGTGTTACCGAATTTCGCTTTCAATTCGCGGATTGCATCAATCGCTGTTTGGTATGTAGTCATGATATTTTCCTGTATTAATTTTAGGATTTTCTCCAACGAAATGACTAAAATCATACCTCTGGATGTGTTCAGATTTAGAGCACTTCGTCGTGTTGGGTACAGATTAGAGTGAGTTAGAAAATTAATCCAATATCCTCAAAGAATCTTCACTATTTATTTAAAAAATATGTAGATCAAAGTCGTATCCGAAAATTTATATTACAAAACAAATATTTGATTTTTATTAAATAAATTTTATTTTACAATTCAAATAACCGATTAAAAAACACACCATTTGCTTTTTTTATATTCATTATACTTAAGTCGGGTACGGCTTTTTCCGTACAAAATCAAGGCAATATCCGGCTTATTTTTAGCCTGGTAGACCCAACCTGACAGTGAATAGAAGAAGACCATGCTTGTGTTGAGTCGCTCAACTCAAGCATTTCTGCAGGTGGATGCGATGAGGTTTGAATCAACCCGACACGCGCTGATATAAGCCGCTTAAACCCCGCGCGAATTGGGCCGAAAAACCCGGTAAATATGCAGGAATTGATCCGATCAGGGAACAGGCTTTTTCGGTAATTGTTCTACCCAAGCCTTCAGGCTTATGGCATAATCCAAATAATTTCTTGGGTTTATTTTCGGTATTTTTTTTATGAATCTGGAGCGGGTCGATCTCAACCTACTAATTTACCTGGACGTATTACTTCGCGAAAAAAATGTCACTCGAGCAGCTGAACAATTGGGCGTTACCCAACCCGCCATGAGTAACATTTTACGTCGTCTACGTAACTTATTTAATGATCCCCTGCTCATCCGTTCATCTGAAGGGATGACCCCGACCGAACGCGCACTTGAATTACAACCGCGTATTCGTGATGCCCTGTCCGATTTATCCATGATTCTGGAACCCCGTACCGAGTTCCGCCCGTATACCTCTAATCGCGTATTCCGGATTATGACTTCAGACTATGCCGAAGCCACTCTGGTGCCGCGTCTGGTCAAAGCCTTGCGTTCTGAAGCGCCAAATGTGGTGCTCGACTTTCTGACCCCAAGTGATGTCTCCTATCGTGACATGGAACAAGGCAAGGTAGACCTAGCCATCAACCGCTTTAATGAAATTCCGCAAAGTTTCCACCAGGTACTGGTCTGGCGTGACAGTTTTTCCTGTCTACTCAATCAGAAACACCCGGCGGCCAGTAACCTGAACCTCAAAAGCTATTTAGATGCACAGCATATCTGGGTCTCTAAAACCGGTATGGGCGTTGGCTTTGGCGTTAATCCGGAAAAACAGGCCGGATTAGGCTGGATTGATCAGGCACTGGAGCGGATTGGTCAAAAACGTAAGATTTCGGTATTTACCCGTCATTATCAGATGCCGGCACTCTTGGCATCCAATGTGGATCTGGTAGCTACCTTACCGACCCGAATTGCCCGTTTACAGGCCAAAAGCCAGAATCTGCTGATTAAAGACCCGCCGTTTTATATTCCGGAATTTGAATTGAAGATGGCCTGGTGTCCGTTACTGCATCATCATCCGGCGCATCGCTGGTTACGCCAGCTGATTCTGTATGTGGCCCGTCAAATGATTGAAGAAGAAAACCGTGAGTTTTTAATGAATAACTCACAATTTTCTCAATTTTGACAAAAAACGCTCATAAATCTCTCTTTTTAAAGCTTATACTAAGATGAACATGAGTAGTGCCCGGTGCACTACTCGATGTTTTTGACGTTAAAAATATTCAGAATAAAAATCCGCAGGTGGATTCGTGAGCCTCTTCCAGAACATTGTTATTATTTTCATACTGATTGCAGGAGCAGGTTTTTTATCACTGACCGAGATCGCCCTGGCCGGTGCGCGTAAGGTCAAATTAAAAATTCTGGCTGAAGCCGGAGATGAACGTGCGCAAAAAGTGCTGGATTTACAGGAAAACTCGGCAGACTTTTTTGCCGCCTCGCAAATTGGCTTGAATGCGATTGCCATTTTAGGCGGTATTTTAGGTGAAGGTGCTTTTCGCCCGTATTTCTACGATTTTGTCACCCGCTTCTATACCGGACCGTGGGCCGAAACCCTCAGCTTCGCGCTGTCTTTTACCTTAGTCACCTCTTTATTTATTCTGTTCGCCGACCTGATGCCGAAACGCCTGGCCATGATTGCACCAGAGAAAATTTCTATTTCCGTGATCAATCCGGTGCAGGTATTTATTACCGTCTGCAAACCGCTGGCCTGGTTTATTAATGCCATCGCCAATATGCTGTTCCGGCTGTTTAAGGTCAATACCATCCGCGATGACAATATTACCTTTGATGATATTTCCGCGGTGATGGATGCCGGCGCCCAAGCGGGTGTGTTGCAAAAACAGGAACATCACTTTATTGAAAACGTGTTTGAACTGGAAGAACGTAATGTCCCATCCAGCATGACCACGCGTGAAAATGTGGTGTACTTTACCCTAAATGAAGCCGAAGACAGCATTCGCCAGAAACTGGCCGAATTTCCCTATTCCAAATTTCTGGTCTGTAATGAAAATATTGATCAGGTGATTGGCTATGTCGATGCCAAAGACATTCTGGTACGGATTCTAAATAACCAGAAAATTAACCAGCTGAATGAATCAACCATTCGTAATGTACTCACCATTCCCGATACCCTGACTCTGTCTGAAGTGCTGGACCGCTTCCGCTCAACCAAAGAAAAATTTGCGGTGGTGATTAATGAATATGCACTGGTGGTCGGCGTCATTACCCTGTCCGATATTATGATTACCGTAATGGGCGACTGGGTAACCCCTATTGAAGAAGAACAGCAGATTATTAAACGTGATAATAATTCATGGCTGATTGATGGCAGTACTCCAATTGAAGACATGAAACATGCGCTTGAAATTGAAGAGATGCCCGATGAAGAAAACTATGAAACTCTGGCCGGTTTTATGATGTATCAACTGCGCAAGATTCCGCGTCCAGCCGATACCGTGTTATATGGCGGTTATAAATTTGAAGTGGTCGATGTCGATCATTTTAAAATTGACCAGCTGTTGGTGACACGTTTACTGGAAAATAACCAACCGCCGGAACAGGAATAATCTATCTTTCTCTAATCAAGAGCGATAAAAAAACCTTCTAGACTCTAGAAGGTTTTTTTCATGCAGCAATTCACTTAAAACTGACGCAGCAATTCATCCAGCACCGCCTGATAGTGAATGGCAATGTCATCTTCCAGAATTTTATAGGCGCTGTCGAACTGCACCATTGGCCAGCCTTCTTTCCAGAACGGGAAAATATTGTGCAGGTCATGGGTCACAATCGCATCTTCACGGACAATAGCTTGTGCAATTTGTGCCAGTACCTGGGCGGTTTCTGCGCCATCAATGGCCAGATAATCAATCTGACGGGCTTTTAAAATACGAATCCGGTCTTTTTTATAGCGGATTTTTTTGGCTTGGGCTTCATTTAGGCTCAATGCCAGCGTCACCGCTTCAACAAATTTTTCTTCAAAAGATTGATGCAATGCCACCAAGGCCTGTTTATGCGCTTCCTGACGTCCCACTTTTCCACCTTTGCGGATAATCTCTTTGGCTTCGCTATTGAGCACATCATTCTTCATACTCTGAAGGATGTCTATAATTTCAATATCGCTTAAAGATTCAGGAGACTGGTCAATCATGAAATAGCCTTGGGCAAAAAGTAAAAGACTATTTTCGCATAATTTCGCTTAAAGCTCGACAGATTCCGTAGCAATTATGACAGGAATAAGGGGGCCAGTTTTAATGGTCATCAAAACTCAAATGCATACCCACAATACGAATTAATGCAGATAATGGCTAAGGCTCTGCTCCAGCTCAGTTTGTAAATACAGCGGCGCTACAATTTTGACATAGGGAATCCAGTAGCGCACCAGCGGATAAAGCTGAATATGATGGCGAATCTGGCAGGAAATCAGCAGGCTGCCACACGGCTTTTCTTCCAGGATCTGCTGCTTTGGAAACAGCCGGCGCTGTTTAAAATACACTGCAGCATCTGCCGCAACCGATAAATGCACTTCCTGCTGTTCATGACCGAACCAGATGCCTTCTTCATCTTCCAGCTGTTGCAGAATAGCCGGATCATGCTCAAACGGATCCAGTTCATAGCTGAGTTCAATCTGCTCAATCAGGCTCAGGCGATACACTTTTAAGGTATCCGAATGCACCGCAGCCAGATACCAGTTACCATGATGATGAATCAGGCGATAAGGCTGCACCCGACGGGACTTGTTTTTATAGACAAAGCCAATGTACTGACGCTGCTGAATGGCTTGGGTCAGGGTTTTAAAATGTTCGGCATATTGGCTACTGTCTTCATAATCATAACCTTTGGCGGAAAACACCAGATTGGCACGATGATCCATCAGCTCACGTAGGAACGAAATATCCAGCGAGGGATAAAGATCGCTAATGCCCGACAACTGGGCAAAGTTCTGGATATCCTGAAGTTTAAACCGTCCCAAATAGGAAGCATCAAGATAGTATTTTTTGCTGCGTTTGTCCTGCAATAAAGGTAGATAGGCATTCAGCCGATCAAAGTCACGTTCAATGGTGCGGGTGCTGACTTTAAATTCCTGGGCCAGTTCCGGAATACTCAGCTGATGCCCTACATTGAGTTTGGTTAAAATACTGACCAGCCGTTCAGCCAGTCGTTCATGTGTTGAAGTAACACACTTCATGATACCCTCATGGTGCTGTTTTAAGGCACTGTTTTTTCTATCAATTAAACAACCGTAAATTAAAATTTATTAAATAAAAATCATATAAATAATTAGACCAAAACTTTAAATACATTTACGTTAAAAGTAAATCAAAATACGTATCACAAGGCTGCATTCAGCTTAGACTTAAGGCTTATTCTGATCTAGGCGATCAACATAACGCTCTAAATGCAGCATGGCACTATACACCCGGTGGATATCTGCCAGACCTATTTTTTGACGGATAATGGCCCGATGAATGCGCCTTAAAGCACGTATATTCTGGGTGGTGGTATATGCTGTAGATGAAATTCTCATGATTTTGCCCTCTGTCTCTTCATTGAAATATCCAGTTTATTTTTATGATGTCTGTTTTGGATGTGGGCTAATGTACAACACAGTTTCGACAGGTTGTGTCAAATACATCACATATATTTTAATTTTTAGTAAAACTTGTACAGTTTAAGTAATAAACATCAATGTACTAACTTGAGATGAGCATAAAAAAGACCGGCTATAGCCGGTCTTTTTTAGATGCCGAATTAAATAATTTCTACCACAACCTTGCCAATATGATCACCGGTATCCATGGCCGCATGCGCTTCCTGGATCTGATCAAATTTAAAGGTTTTAAAAATCATCGGCAGACATTCACCTTTGCTCAATAATGGCCACACTGTGTCTTGCAAGCCTTGGGCAATTTCAGCTTTTTCTGCAGTATTACGCGCACGCATGGTCGAACCGGTAATGGTCAGGCGCTTCATCATAATCGGGCCAAGTTTCACATCTTTGGCTTTGGCACCGCCCAAGAACGCGATATAAACCAGACGACCATCACGGCGTAACAAGTTCAGGTTACGTTCCAGATAAGGTGCACCAACGATATCTAAAATAACATCGACGCCGCCATTGTCAGTCTGCTCATTAATCACCTGCTCAAAATCTTGTGTCTTGTAGTTAATGGCGGTGGTCAGGTGTGAAATAGCTGCAACTTTTTCATCTGAACCCACAGTGGCAAAGGTTTTCATGCCCAGCGCATTACATAACATCAGCGCTGTGGTACCAATACCGCTGCTGCCTCCATGTACCAGTACTGTTTCGCCAGCCTTGGCTTGTCCCATCTGGAACACATTGGCCCATACGGTAAAGAAGGTTTCTGGAATAGCCGCAGCTTGTACAAAACCCAAGCCTTCAGGAATGGTCAGGGTCTGGCTTTCCGGAACCACGCAGTATTCTGCATAGCCACCGCCATTGGTCAGGCCACAAACTTTATCGCCGACTTTAAATTTGCTGACCTCTTCGCCTACCGCTACCACTTCACCTGCCACTTCCAGCCCCGGCACAGGCGTCACCCCTTTCGGCATTGGATAAAGGCCTTGGCGCTGCAAGATATCCGGGCGGTTTAAACCAAAGGCATGAACCTTAACCAGCACATCATTGGCTGCCGGTGTCGGAATAGCCACACTTTCATAGGCCAGTTTTTCCGGGCCGCCTGGTTCTGTAATAATGACCTGCTGCATCGTCGCTTGTGACATGGATTTTCCTTAATTGTTCAGTGCAAGTTTTCTGTGCTCTATTTGAACATAGATAAATGACGGAATGAAGCCAAGCCGGACTTATGTATAATGAGATGTATATTTCGCAGATTGATAACTCAGGTGAGCCATGACCCAAGTCATCGACTATAACGAAAATAATTACAGTGAATTTGAATGGTTTGATGGCTTTGCCGTGATCCGCTTTTATGCAGACTGGTGTGCACCCTGCGTACAGAATTTTCCGGTGTTTGCCGAACTGGCCGGCTATTATGCCCACCATCAGCCAGAGATTAAATTTGGCAAGATCAATGTCGATCAATCTCCTATTCTCACCCTGCGTTATCATGTCTATGGATTACCTTCGACCCTGATTTTCAAGCAGGGACAGATCATCCACAGAATTGCAGGGGTCAAAAGTCTGACAGAGATGAAATCTATTCTAGCGCAGCTTTTGGATGATTCTTCTCAGCCTGTAGATTTAAGAGAATAAATGCTATTTTCTATTTCACTGAAGTTTAGATTGCCCACCTTAAAATTTAGTGGGTTAAAACCACGTCTGATCGCCCTTGAGCATACGCTCACCCCTCTCCTCCGGATAGTAAAGTGGTGAATAGTCATCCGCCCGATGATCAGCACTATGCTTAGCGCAGCGACTGCTATTTTTTGCACTATGATAAGCAGATTGAAAATTCTCCTGATCACTCTCGATGGATTTTTCAATTATTCGTCATTTAATCGTAACCACACTTTGATTGCTCTGCCTGAACTCTACTGGCACAGCCAAACATAAGCGCAATATAAATAAAATCTTGTGTATCTTCCCGCTCTACACCAGATTGTATAGAGTAAGAATATTCGCGTAGATCATTAAGTTTAAAATAGACACAGCAGTACCACCAAGAATCTAAAAGCCATAAAAAAACCCACCTTGCGGTAGGTTTTCTTTAACCAGCCCAGTCTTATAGACGAACCAGCTCCACAATTTTCTCAGCCAGTTCTTCAACGGCTTCGGTGCCATAGCTTACGTCAGTGCCTTCAGCAACATCGGTGACCACCACAACACCAGTTTCACGAAGTAATGCCACTTGAGCAGCATTCAGACCCGCTTTTGCAATTGCAACTACACCTTGCTGAATCAGCAGGCTTTCCAGCGCTTGTGCATTTTCCAGTGCTTGTGCAGTGACAGTCACCGCAGCAGGTTTTTGACCTAAACGGGCAGCACGGTCTTCCGCAGTCACAGGTTCATCATGTGCGGTCCATTCTACCGCCGCTTCCACCATACCCGCACCAACGGTCACGTTGCTTAAACGGTCAATGAAAATAAACGAGCCGGTATAACGGCTGTCCTGATAACGGTCAAATACCACTGGCGCATCAAACTCGATCTGAACATCAGCAATCGCGTTCAGTTCCAGCTGCTCTACCTGAGTTTTTTCCAGCGTATTCACGTTTACACGATAGTTAATTTCAGCAATTTTGGCTGGAACAGTTTGCGTACCGAGCTTAATGTTGTACAGCTTGCCTTTGACCAGTGGCTGATCATTCATCCACACCACAGTTGCGCGTGCAGAACGTGAAATTTCCGGTTGATCGCCCGCTTTGACCAGCAGGTTACCGCGTGAAATATCAATTTCGTCATTCAGGGTAAGGGTAACCGCCTGACCGACAAATGCACGTTCTAAATTGCCATCAAAAGTTACAATGTCTTTGACGGTAGAACGTTTGCCTGATGGTAAAGCGACAATTTCATCACCCACACGGATGTCGCCCGAAGCAATGGTGCCGGCAAAACCACGGAAGTCGAGGTTTGGACGGTTGACATATTGCACCGGGAAGCGGAATTCGTTTTTACCTGAAGTCCGGCTAATTTCCACGTTTTCCAGCGTTTCCATCAAAGTTTCGCCGCTGTACCACGGAGTATTGGCCGACTTGTTCACCACGTTATCGCCATTCAGGGCAGAAATTGGCGTGAAAATGATATTGGCCGGTTTACGGTCACCAAGCTGGTTCACGAACTCGTTATATTGCGCCTGAATTTCATTAAAGCGCGCTTCAGAGAATTCCACCAGGTCCATTTTGTTGATGGCAACAATAATGTTCTTAATACCCAGCAGGCTGGCAATAAAGGTATGACGACGGGTTTGGGTCTGCACGCCATAACGTGCATCAATTAAAATAATCGCCAGATCCGCAGTTGATGCACCAGTGGCCATGTTACGGGTATATTGCTCATGTCCCGGGGTATCGGCAATGATGAACTTACGCTTTTCAGTCGAGAAATAGCGATACGCCACATCAATGGTAATACCCTGCTCACGTTCTGCCTGCAGGCCATCGACTAGTAAAGCCAGGTCAGGTGCATCCCCTGTCGTCCCGACTTTTTTCGAGTCACGGGTTACCGCTTGCAACTGATCTTCATAAATCAGTTTTGAATCATAAAGCAGACGACCAATTAAGGTCGATTTACCATCATCGACGTTACCGCAGGTCAGGAAACGCAATAAGTCTTTATTTTCGTGCTGTTTTAAATAGGCCAAAATATCTTGGCTAATGAGTTCTGATTGATGAGACATTGCTCAAACTCCACAAATTCTTTAGAAACCGGTTTAATCTCCCTGTATCCCCCTTTTACCCAGAGGGAATTTCCTCTCTTGTCTAAAGAGAGGTCGGGAGAAATTAGAAGTAGCCCTCTTGCTTCTTCTTCTCCATCGAGCCGGCTTCATCATGGTCAATCATACGACCCTGACGTTCCGAGCTGGTGGCCAGCAACATTTCCTGAATAATTTCAGGCAAGGTATCTGCGCCTGACTCAACTGCACCGGTCAGTGGGTAACAGCCAAGTGTACGGAAACGTACCGATTTCATTTGTGGTACTTCGCCTTCATGTAAACGCATACGCTCATCATCAACCATAATCAGCGTGCCACTACGTTCTACCACTGGACGTTCAGCAGCAAAGTACAACGGAACAATTGGAATCTGCTCGAGATAAATGTATTGCCAGATGTCCAGCTCGGTCCAGTTCGACAATGGGAACACACGAATGCTTTCGCCCTTGTTGACCTTACCGTTATAAAGGTTCCACAGTTCTGGACGCTGGTTTTTCGGGTCCCAACGGTGTTTGGAATCACGGAAAGAATAGACACGTTCTTTGGCACGTGATTTTTCTTCGTCACGGCGCGCACCACCAAATGCAGCATCAAAACCGTATTTGTCCAGCGCCTGTTTCAGCCCCTGGGTTTTCATGATGTCGGTGTATTTTGAGCTACCATGATCAAATGGATTGATTCCGGCGTCACGGCCTTCCTGGTTCTGATGCACAATCAGATCAAAACCATGTTTCTTGGCCATGTTGTCGCGGAATTCAATCATATCTTTGAATTTCCAGCCTGTATCGACATGTAACAGAGGGAATGGAAGTTTTGCAGGATAGAAGGCTTTCAAGGCAAGATGCAGCATCACCGCAGAATCTTTACCAATCGAGTACAGCATAACCGGATTTTCAAACTCGGCAGCAACTTCACGGATGATATGAATACTCTCAGCTTCAAGCTGTTTCAGATGAGTAAGTCTTTCCTCATTTAATGACATGGACAACACCAGCTTAAATCAACGTGTACTTATTACACTTTATAAAATTTATATTCATTATAGAGATTTAGTTATCTGTACTATTGCTTGTTTTATTATATTAATATGCAAAAACGTCATATACAGGATTACTGATATTGCTATCAAAGTTTACTCATACCCTGCACAGCATCGCTTATTTTTAGCCTAATCACTATTTTCCAGTCGCCGTTTTTTATGCTCACTTCTATCTATTGAGTTATTGTTAAAAGCTCTAATAGATCGCTTCATTTTCCAAGTGAAACACCTAAAATAAAACAAATTTTAATTTTTTCTGATTGCTCCCATGCCTTATAGTCATTACGATTTAGCCACCTTAAAAGCCCAGCTGGAACAGGCGCAGCTTGCCGGCTTTCTGTATCAGCATCAGCAGCACATGCTGGTGTTGCAGGAAGCGTTTGATGAAGATGGTTCTGCACTAAATACCTTTGTCCAGCACGAGTTCAGTGCCGATCAGATCGGGCTGCAATTTGGTCTACGACTTTCGGACCATAATATCGAGTTTTTGATTGGTCTGACCCACAGTAATCAGGATCGCGGTTATGAAATTGGTGCCGGCAATTTAAAAGGTGACCAGAAAGCCTTTAACCTGATGTATGCCTTTTATAATTATCCAAAGGCCTTTTATCTGGTCAGCATGCCACTGGCCTCCACCTCAAGCCAGCTGGAACAGGCCATTGAACAGCAACTGTTCCAGCGCCCGGAACTGGCCTTCCTCGACACCGCAGTCAAAACCAATCCAATGGGTGAACAGGTGCAGTGGATGAAATCGTTTATTGTGCAGCAAAGCCTGAACATGAAAGTGCGTATTCAGACCAGTTTAATCTAAGCGATTCTTCTGATCTGTGCTTTACGTATAGCTTGATGATACTCAAACAAAAAAATAACCCGCGAGATTCGCGGGTTATTTGATGTAGCAGATTTTAGTTCTTGTGACGCATATGCGGGAACAAAATCACATCACGGATACTTGGTGCATTGGCGAACAACATCACCAGACGGTCAATCCCGATCCCTTCACCTGCTGTAGGTGGCAAGCCATATTCCAGTGCTTCAACGAAGTCTGCATCGTAGTGCATCGCTTCATCATCACCAGCATCTTTCTCAGCTACCTGTGCCTGGAAACGCTCTGCCTGATCAATTGGATCATTTAACTCTGAGAAGCCGTTTGCCAGCTCACGACCACCAATGAAGAATTCAAAACGGTCAGTGATGTGCGGGTTTTCATCATTACGGCGTGCCAGCGGCGAGGTTTCTGCCGGGTATTCAGTAATGAAGGTTGGCTGACGCAGTTGAGTTTCAACTGTTTCTTCAAACACGATGGTTTGCAGCTTGCCTAAACCAAATCCTGGTTTTACCTGCTCTTTCAATTCGTTTTGTACGAAGTTGGCCAGAAATTCACGGTCATTCACGTTTTCAGGGGTGAATTGCGGGTTGTGCTCAAGAATCGCATCAAACATCGAGATTTTCTTGAACGGACCTTTGAAGCTATACACTTCATCGCCATACGGCACATCGGTCGAACCCAAGATGTCGATGGCCAGTTTCTCCAGCATCTGCTCGGTCAGTTCCATCAAATCTTTGTAGTCTGCATAAGCCTGATAGAATTCAATCATGGTGAATTCCGGGTTATGACGGGTCGATACACCTTCGTTACGGAAGTTACGGTTAATTTCGAACACGCGTTCAAAACCGCCCACCACCAGACGTTTTAAATAAAGTTCTGGCGCAATACGCAGGAATAATGGCATATCCAGTGCATTATGATGGGTTTCAAATGGACGCGCCGATGCACCACCTGGAATCACGTGCATCATTGGGGTTTCAACTTCCATGAAACGTTTTTCAGTTAAAAACGCACGGATGCCCGATACCACTTTGGCACGAATTTCAAAAGTCTTACGGGTTTCTTCGTTTACAATCAGGTCCAGATAACGCTTACGATACTTCACTTCAGTATCGGTCAGGCCATGGAACTTGTCTGGTAATGGACGCAGCGATTTGGTCAGCAATTCAAAGTGCTCGATATGCACATATAAATCGCCTTTGCCTGAACGGCCGATATAACCTTTAACAGCAATAATATCGCCCAGGTCCAAACCTTTAATGGTTTCCAAGGTTTCAGGGCTAAGTTCTTTACGGGCCACATACAGCTGGATACGACCGGTCATGTCCTGAATTACGATAAACGAACCACGGTTGAGCATGACACGGCCAGCCACCGACACATACACCTTGTCGCCGCCTTCAATTTCTTCTTTAGATTTGTCGGCAAACTGTTCTTGTAAATCTTGCGCGTAATGTTCACGCTTGAAGGTGTTCGGCCATGGGCTGCTGTTGCTTTCCTGAGCCTTTTCTTGGATTTGCTTTAACTTGGCATGACGCTGTGCAATTAAATCGTTTTCGGAAATAGTGGGTTCAGAAGTCGACTGAGCGTTTGGTTGCGTCATCTCTGCCTCGAAAATTACTAAAAAATGAAGTGCAATAGCATAGCAGATTTATTTGGCTTTTCGTATGCTCTGCTGAATCCTAAGCCATTTTTTTCATTTTCTAAACCTCTGCTAAACAGCACCTCGCCTTTTGCTGAACTGTTAGACCAATAGCTAACTTCTTTCTTGCGCCACCACTCTTACAATAAGCAGGAGAAATTAATTGAAAAGGGAACTTTTCAACTATTCAATAGATGCTTGAGTGTGAATGAAAACAATGAATAGATGCACCTCGAAAATCCTATTTCTGCATGGGCTGGATTCCTCACGTGAATCGAGTAAGTTTCATGCCATCTGCGCAGATAAAAAATACTGTATTACCGTGGATTATCGCAATCTGAACTACCAGACGGTGGCCAGTTTCTATAACGATATTATTGTTAAAATCCAGCCTGAAATTATTGTCGGACATAGCCTCGGCGGCTATTGGGCCTTAAAGATGTCGGCGCTGCATGGTATTCCCTGCGTGATTGCCAATCCGAGTTTACAGCCCGACTTTCGACCGGACTATCCGCAGATTTCCGAACAGGAACTGGACCATGATATTCCGCAGCTGGCCTATCTGGAACTCGGCGATGAACAGCTGGACATGCACTGGGTACAAACCCAGCTGGAAAATTACATGCCAATTCATGCTTTTAAAGGCGGTCATCATCGACTGGTATGTCCGGAAAATATCAATCCTTTAATCTGGCAACTGGAACAGCAATCACTGCACAAATAAAAAAGCCTTGCACTCGGCAAGGCTTTCTATGTTTCACAGGGTAGTGCTCAGACTTAAGCAACTGCTTCCATCGGCTTAGAGCGTTCATCCAGTACCGACCAGATGTTCAGACCCAAATCTGCGTGTAAATCTGGTAAATCCAGGAAAATGCTCGCACCCAGAATTTCATGCTGACATTTTTCCGCCAGTTGTTTCACTGCTTTTAAGGTACCGCCAGTCGCTAATACATCATCCACAATAATAACTTTCTGACCGGTGACATCCGCCGCCATTTCCAGACGGTCCAGACCGTATTCCAGGCTATAACCCACACCCACTACCGGTGGTGGTAATTTACCGGCTTTACGCACCAGCAATAAGCCCTTGCCAGTACGCTGTGCCAACAGGCTGGCCAGCACAAAACCACGTGCTTCTACCGCAATAAAGCTATCTACTTCAGCCAGCTTTTCTGCAGGAATACTTTCAATTAAAGCATCTGTCAACGGACCAATATTTTTCATGAATAAAGGGGTCAAGTCATAAAAACAAATACCGGCTTTAGGAAAGTTTTGGACAGTACGAATGTGAGACCACAACGTTGTAGACAGCTTGCTCATAAGGAGATCGGAGAGAGATTAAAAAGAATAGGTGAATTTTACAGCGTCTTGACCGCGAAGACCAGCCAAAATCCGCCCTTCAGGTTTAAATAAAACCTGATTAAAATTAGTAAATCATTGTTTTTATTATTGGTATTTTTATACTAAATAACCAATATAGATTATTCTAATTATAGAATAGCCTATTTAAGCAAAAATAGCTGTCCGACTTTAGTCGAAATTTAGATGATCTCTCATATATTTTGAAAAGATTTGCGCTGGTTTTTAGTGTGCATATTGTCCGACACTATGCAATGTTTGAGATTTTAAAGATAAATTTTGTCCTTCTTAGCCATTCAGCTTTAGAAATGAAGCATTAGACTCCGATATTTACTTTACTTTAACCTCATAACTGCGTAAAAATTTAAGCGAATATGAAGTGTTAAAATCATATCAACTGAGTCATGCTGGTTAGGGAATTTTTTGCCGGTCAGGTTTATTGAAGATCGGCTTTTGGAGAGTCAAATGAAAAAGTATCAATGCATCGTTTGTGGATGGATTTATGACGAGGCAGAAGGCTGGCCGCAAGATGGCATCGTCGCGGGCACCAAATGGGAAGATATTCCAGATGACTGGACCTGCCCGGACTGTGGCGTATCTAAAGTCGATTTTGAAATGGTCGAAATCTAAGTACGCCTCGAAGACCATAACTGCATGGTCTTTTTTTATGTCTTGAAACTTATGCTCAACCTTTTATGGAGAAAATAATGCATCCGATTGTCATCATTGGTTCTGGTATGGCTGGCTATACAGTCGCCCGTGAATTTCGCAAACTGAACCCTGAACAGGAACTGGTCATGATTTGCGCAGATGATGCAATCAACTATGCAAAACCTACCCTCTCCAATGCCCTGGCCGGCAAAAAAGCACCCGAACAGATTGCGCTGGGGGATGCCGCAAAAATGGGGGCACAGCTGAATATGCGTATTGAAGTGCATACCTGGGTCAAAGCCATTGATGCCGAGCAGCATCTGCTGACTTTAGAGAAAGATGGCGTCGAAAGCCAGCAAGCCTATGCCAAACTGGTACTGGCAGTCGGTGCCAACCCGATTCGTCTGGCCATTTCAGGTGATGGCAGTGATGATATTCACGTGGTCAATAATTTAAATGACTATAAAGCCTTCCGCGAACAGCTGGCAGCGCGTCAGGACAAACGTGTGGTGATTTTAGGCGCGGGCCTGATTGGCTGTGAATTTGCCAATGACCTGCAAAATACCGAGCATCAAGTCACGGTGATTGATCTGGCACCTCAACCGCTGGGCCGTTTATTGCCTGAATTTATTGCCACTGCATTTAAACAGAACCTGGAAGAAACTGGGATTCATTTTGTCTTGGGCACCACGGTCGATAAAGTATCAAAACTGGATAAGGGTGATTATCTGGTGACACTGGCCGATGGCCGTAGCCTGAGCGCTGATGTGGTACTGTCCGCCGTCGGTTTACAGCCGAATATTACTTTAGCCAAAGAAGCTGGCATTCATACCAGTCGCGGCGTGCTCACCAATGGCTTACTGGAAACCAACCTGGCTGATATTTATGCAGTGGGCGACTGCGCTGAAGTCAACGGGACTTTATTGCCGTATGTCATGCCAATCATGCAGCAGGCACGTGCCCTGGCCAAAACCTTAAATGGTGAAACCACACAAGTGCACTACCCGGCTATGCCGGTTGCAGTGAAAACCCCGGCGGCACCATTAACGGTGTTACCGGCCCCGGTAGATGTGGAAGTGACATGGCAAAATGAAGAACTGGACGATGGCATGATTGCCAAAGCCTTTGACAGCACTGCCACCTTACGCGGCTTTGTGCTGCTCGGGCCAACAGCCGGCAAACAGCGCCTGGCTTTAAGTAAACTTGTTCCTGACTTGATTCCAGCGGCAGTTTAGCGCTTTAATCCATCAGGGGTGCGCGCTCACCTTGAAGAAAGGAATATAAGAATGAATAGTTTGCGGTTAAATGTTTCACCTTACAGCAGTTTTATGCACGAAACCAAAGTCGACTTGGGCAATGGCATTGAATTGCATGTCGAAATGGGCGGCGAAATTGGCAATCCGACCATTTTACTGGTCATGGGCTTGGGCGCGCAGCTGCTGTATTGGCCGGACTTTTTCTGCAAGTCACTCATTGACCAAGGCTTTCGGGTCATCCGTTTTGATAACCGCGATATTGGCCTGTCCTCCAAAGTACGCCATCAGGGCGAGCGCCTGAATACCCTAAAACTGATGGGCCGTTTTGCCTTGGGTTTAGAAAATCAGGGGGCGCCTTATAACCTGTATGATATGGCCGATGATGTGGCCCTGCTGATTGATAAACTGGAGCTGGAACAGGTTGATGTGATTGGCGCTTCAATGGGCGGCATGATTGCACAGATTCTGGCGGCCCGCTATCCGGACAAGGTCAGAAAACTGGCACTATTGTTTACCAGCAACAACCAGCCTTTCCTACCGCCTCCTTTCCCAAAACAGCTGTTCAGCTTAGTGGGCAAGCCGGCATCCAATGATGAAGAAGGTATTATTAACCACAGCCTGAAACTGTTTAAAGTGATTGGTTCGCCAGGTTATCTGAATGAAATGGAAGCGGTACAGACCGCCCGTAAATTATATCAGCGAAGTTACCATCCAGCGGGTGTACTTCAGCAGTTTTTAGCAATATTATGTACAGGCTCATTGCGCAGTCTGGACAAGCAGATCCAACAGCCCACGCTGGTTGTTCATGGTTCTCGTGACCGCTTACTTCCACCTGCACATGGTAAGGCTGTTGCGAAAGCAATACCTGACGCTAAATTTGAATTAATTGAAGGAATGGGGCATGATATCCCTCCGCATTTCATTCCATATCTTAGCGAATTATTTGCTCATCACTTTAAATTATAAGCATTAGGACACTATGGCTGCATTACCATCCTTAAGACAGCTGTCATACCTCGTTACACTGTCTGAAACGTTGCATTTTACAGAAGCGGCGCGCCGTTCATTCGTGACTCAATCGACATTGTCGGGCGGGATCATGGAGTTAGAGCGCTTATTGGGTGGCGTATTGGTTGAACGCGATCGCCAGAATGTACGTTTGACTCCTCTCGGTGAACAAGTTGTAGCCCGAGCGCGTGTTCTATTGGCCGATGCGCAGGACTTGATGCGCCTAAGCCGTGAAATGAGCGAGCCCTTAACCGGCGACCTGCATTTAGGTGTGATTCCAACCATTGCACCGTTCATTTTGTCGCAGCTGTTAGATGAAGTGCATAAGCAACTGCCAAAAATCCAGTTACACCTGCATGAAGCACAAAGTGAAAAAATTGTAGAAAAACTGGAACATGGTAACCTGGATATGGTGTTACTGGCGCTGCCGTTTGATACCCGCAGTCTGAAAGTTGCCGAAATTGCCAAAGAAAATCTGGTACTGGTCCACCATAAATCCGATGCACACTCGGCTCAGGCCAAATCTTTAGAAGATCTGGACCTGTCTCGCCTGATGCTGCTGGAAGAAGGCCACTGCTTGCGTGATCATGCCTTAAGTGCCTGCCCGATTGGCGAGCGTAAAAATGATCATCGTTTAAAAGCCAGCTCACTACCAACTCTGGTGGAAATGGTATCAGCCAACCTCGGCTTTACCTTACTGCCTGAAATTGCCATTCATACCAATATGATTCAGGCCAATTCAGAGCTGGTGGTGAAACAGATTGACGCGGCACCTACCCGTACCCTGGCCTTAGTAACGCGTAAGAGTACTCCGCTGCAAAGCGAATTTGATGTGTTATTGCAAATTCTGCAAAAAATCTCGCACAGCTAAGTTCTTCAATACCCATAAAAATAAGGAGCATCAGCTCCTTATTTTTTTAGCGGATAAAAGCCTGACATTCTTTAAATATCAGGCTTGCTTCGCTTACTGAATCATCTCGATCAGGGTGCGCTGTGCATTGGAAGCCGGCTCACCTTCTGCGGCCTGTGCACGAACCCAGGTGCCATCCCCCTGGAGTAGCCACGCCTGCTGGTTATCTTGCAGATAAATTTGCAGACCTTGCTGATAAATGCGTTTTTTCAGTGCCGGATCTTCAATCGGGAAGCAGGCTTCCACCCGGTTAAACAGGTTACGGTCCATCCAGTCAGCACTTGAACAGTAAATACGTGCATCACCATTATTGCTGAAGTAATACACGCGGGTATGTTCCAGGAATCGGCCGACAATGGAACGTACCCGGATATTTTCCGACAGCCCCGGCAAGCCCGGACGCAGGCAGCAAATCGAACGGATAATCAGGTCAATCTGCACGCCAGCCTGGGAAGCTTCATACAGTTTATTGATCAGCTGCATTTCGGTTAAGGCATTCACCTTCACAATAATTTGCGCTGGTTTGCCAGCTTTGGCATTGGCAATTTCATCATCAATAAAGTTGATCAGCTGGGTATGCAGGGTAAACGGCGCATGCAGCAGCTTTTTCAGCTTGGCCATTTTACCCATGCCGGTCAGTTCCTGGAAAATGCGGTGTACATCTTCACAGAGTTCCTTGTCTGTGGTCAGCAAGCCGTAGTCGGTATAAATCCGCGCATTACCGGCATGATAGTTACCGGTACCCAAATGCACATAACGCACCAGCTTGTTATTTTCACGGCGTACCACCAGAATCATTTTGGCATGGGTTTTATAACCGACAATGCCATAGACCACCACCGCGCCGGCTTCTTGCAGCACGTTGGCCACGGCAATATTGGATTCTTCATCAAAACGCGCACGCAGCTCAATGACCGCGGTCACTTCTTTACCATTACGCGCCGCTTCCGCTAAGACTTGTACGATTTCAGAATCGGCACCACTACGGTACAGGGTCTGTTTAATTGCCAGTACCTGCGGGTCACGCGCCGCTTCACGCAGCAGGTTAATCACCGGGGCAAAGGATTCAAACGGATGATGCAGCAAGATATCCTGCTTTTGCATGGCCGAGAAAATATTCTCGGACTTTTTCAACACTTTCGGAATCACTGGCGTATGTGAGTCATAACGTAAATGCGGACGTTTAAAGTTAGACAATAAACGCGCCAGATTCACTGGACCATCCACTTTATAGAGCTGGTCTTCATGCAGATCGAACTCATTTAGTAGATATTCATAAATCGGTTGCGGACAGTTCTGGGTCACTTCCAGACGCACCGCGCGGCCAAAACGGCGGGAGTTCAGCTCGCCTTTCAGCGCTTTGGCCAGATCTTCGACATCTTCGTTTAAGGCCAAGTCAGCATTACGGGTGACACGGAACTGATAACAGCCAGTCGCAGTCATGCCCGGGAACAGGTCCGATACATGCTCATGAATAATCGCAGACAGCATCACGTGATGTTCTTTACCACCGGTCAATTCATCTGGTAAACGCACCACACGTGGTAAAGAGCGCGGTGCTGGCACCACGGCCAAGTCAATCTGACGACCGAAAGCGTCTTTCCCTTCCAGCGTTACAATAAAGTTCAGGCTTTTATTGACCAGACGCGGGAATGGATGAGCCGGGTCCAGGCTGATTGGCGTTAAAACCGGTGCCACCTGTTCCTGAAAATATTTTTTCACCCAGGCCGATTGGGCTGGCGTTAGTTCACCACGGCGCAAGAAACAGATATCTTCTTCACGCAGTTTAGGCAGAATTTCCTGGTTTAAAATACGGTATTGGCGCTCAATGGCAGCGTGGGCAGTTTGGGAAATCTGCTCCAGTACCTGTTTTGGAGTCAAGCCATCCGGGCTACGGCTTTCATTACCCAGATCCAGCTGCTCCATGACACCTGCAACACGAATTTCAAAAAACTCATCTAAGTTACGTGAAAAGATGAGTAAAAAGTTCATACGTTCCAGCAACGGATGCAAAGGATCGACTGCCTGCTCCAGCACGCGCAAATGGAAATCGAGGATAGAAAGCTCACGATTGATGTATCGATCATTATAGGTATAGTCTATTTGCGCAGGGGTCGCGCTCGCTGCCGTATTCATATGCACCCTATGACTTTTTCTCAAGTATTCACTATTCATAAGTATGCTTCAATTTTGTGACAATTTCATAAAAAAAGCCCACTGCTGTGGGCTTTTTTTCAATTTTACAACTCAAGGAATCTCGCTGTAACGCATGTATTTACGGATCATGCGTTTACGTGGTTCCAGACCACGGCCGGAACGGTTGTCCTGATAATATTTTGGATTCGGCAAAATCGCAGCCAGAAAAATCGCTTCTTCACGGCTGAGGCTGCGTGAAGACTTGCCAAAATAATGCTGGGTCGCGGCTTCAATGCCGTAAATGTTGTCGCCAAACTCTACCGAGTTTAAATACACTTCCAGAATCCGCTGCTTGCTCCACATGCGTTCCATCATCCAAGTGGCAATCGCTTCCTGACCTTTACGCAAAAACGAACGCTGGTTAAATAAAAACAGGTTTTTCGCCAGCTGCTGGGAAATGGTCGAACCGCCAGCCACCACCTGACCCTGATCTTTATTACGTTCTAGTGCATGCTGAATACCTTCCCAGTCAAAGCCATGATGCTGCATAAACTTGCCATCTTCGGCAGCGACCACGGCTTTTTTCAGATATTCACTGATCTGGTCATAGTCACGCCATTCATGCCGGATAGGCTGGGAAGTATCTGACCAGTAGTCCAGGCGCATCATCATGGTACTTTGTACCGGCTGGGTTCGCCACCAGGCCAGACTCGAGAAAATCCACAACTGGATCAATAAAAACAGACTGACAAGAATTAATAAGGTACGGACAATAAAAGCTTTCATGTCAGCTTGGGGCTCCTGAGGCGTGAATTTTTCGTGTTAAGCTTATAACGAAATAAATCATCATTGTATAAAAATAGCATGTCTGAATATTCACCGCCGCTGATTCACCGTAAACCCGAAACGCATTTATGGTGGCTGACGGCCCTGTTGATTGCCCTCAATATTGGTGTATTTGCCTGGCAAATCCTGACCGGTGTCGATGCCAGCCAGCCCAGCACCCGAGATGCGATTCTCTGGGGCGCCGACTATGCTCCCCTGACCTTTCTCGAACAGCCGCAGCGTCTGTTCAGCAGCATGTTTTTCCATTTTGGCATGATTCACCTGATGCTGAATATGTGGGCCCTGTATATTTTTGGCAGCGTGGCCGAACAGCTTTTTGGCCGGCCGTATTTTTTAGGCCTGTATGTACTGGCCGGACTGATGGGCAGCCTGCTCAGTGGCTATTTACAGATTCAGGATTCCTTACAGATTCTCGCGCATGGCCTGACCAGCCCGGATTTACTGCCAAGTGTGAGCGCTGGTGCATCCGGTGCGGTGATGGGTTTGGGTGCTTCCCTGACGGTTTTATCATTATTGCCACGCCTGCCGAAACAGCGTTTTCTGCTGGATAAGAAAACCCTGTTACTGGTGATGGGCCTGAACCTGTTTATGGGCTTTATGATTAGCGGAATTAACAATGCCGCACATATTGGCGGCATGGTGATGGGTGCAGCCTTGGCAGCACTTTGGTACATCGGCCAGAAGCTGCACAAGTCAGCGCTGTTTTCACTGCTGGCGCTGACCGGCGCCGCCATCATCAGCTGGCTGTTTTATCAGTACTGTCTGCAACAGGTACAGATGCTTGCCCCGCTGTGGCAGGAAATTCTACAGATGATGCGCCAGCAATTGCAGCTGTAACGCATACCCCACCATTTTAATGCAGAGATGAAACTTATTGATTCATCTCTCGCAGACTTTGCAAAGGCGGAATATCCGATAAATAACTAAGCCGATAACGGCCAATTAAAGCACACAATAAAGTCATTACAACCGGCAAGATTAGCCAGATTTCCCAGTGTGGCTGAATTGCCAGTTCCATCCGGTAACTGGCAATCGCACTAATCACCTCGGCAAACAGACAGGCCACCACTCCGGCAATCCCGCCAATCAGGCCAATTTCCAGACTCATCATCCGTTTTAATTTCTGCTTGGAACTACCAAAAGAACGCAGCAAGGCCACCTCACGTTTCCGCTCATCCATCAGCAGGTTTAAACAGGCAATCAGCACCAGAATCCCGGAGACCGCCACCAACACTGCCAGAATGGTAATAATCTGTACCAACACATTCACAATCCGTTTAATCTCTTCCAGAATCAGACTGACATCAATAAATACGGTATTGGAAAACTGCTGGATCAGCTGCACCAGTGCCGGCCGGTCCTGCTCCGGCACATAGAAACTGCCCAGATAGCTGCCGGCATTTTCATCCATGGTTTGCGGTGAAAAAATAAAGAAGAAATTCGGACTAAAGCTTTCCCATTCCACGCTGCGCAGATTAATGACTTTGGCCTGCAACAAGCCTTCTGGCAAACTAAAGGTCAGCGTATCGCCAATCTCAATGCCCAGTTCTTGCGCAGTATTGGCTTCAACCGAAACCTGCCCGACCTGACTAAACTGTTCCTGTCCGGCCACAATTAGGTTATCGGCCGGAAAGCGTTCGGCCTGGGTCAGGTTCAGTTCACGTCGGAGCGAATTATTGTGCTGGATTAGCGCTTCTGCAAAGGGCTGATCATTTTTCGCTACCAGCCGCCCGCGCACATTTGGGTACAGCGGCGTACTGTGCCAGCCCTGCTGTTCAAGTTGCGCCTGAAACTCTGGCATATCAAACGGTGGTAAACCATAGACAAACTGGTTTGGCGTACCTTCCGGCAATTGCTGCTGCCAGCGATCCAGCAGATCGGTACGTAATACTGCCAGCACGGTAATCAGGCTAAGGCCCAGCGCCAGTGCGGTAATCTGAAATGCAGTCTGATACGGCGTGCGCACATAGGCCGAGATGCCGCTTTTTAAATTGCGGATCAGTTTCAGGAAGCTCCAGACTACAGCATAGAGTACGCTGCACAGCAGGATGATGGCGCCCATGACCCATAGCGTTAGTACGATATTTTCAGTCAGCACCACACTAAACAGCATCAGGCTGAGTGTGCCGGTCAGCAGCATCCACAACATCGACTGAACCGATTTTTCCTGCTGGCGAATCACCCGGATTGGTGGGGTATTGAGCAGCTGCCACAGACTTGGCAAAATAAAGCCCAGCAGTACCACGGCACTGGTCAGCATGGCAATCGGGAGTGGCCCCAGCAGCATCTCGACAGCGGAAAACTGCAATTGCAAATGCGGAATCAGCTGTAACATCAATTGCAACAGCCCATAGCCTAGCGTAATGCCGACCGCACTACCGAGCAGCATCGCCAGTAACAGCACCACCGCCAACAAGGTCAGATAAGCGCCCAGAATCTGCTTCTTGGTCGCGCCAATGCAACGCATTAAAGCAATATGATCCTGATTCTGCTGTACATAGCGCTGGCTGGTTAGGGCAATGGCAATGCCGCACAGTAAAATGGTGAGAATATTGGCCAGCTGTAAAAAGGTATCCAGATTGGCAATTGGACGCATCAAGCGGGTATTGCCTTCACTGGCATTGCGTAGGCGCAGCCCATCTGGTTCGCTAATATTCTGCCCATCGACTTCCTGAGTCTTAGGCAAGCTCTCCTGATACTGTTTAAAATCCTGCTCGAACTGGCGGGTATGCTGGGGTGTACCAGCCATCAGCAAGCGGTAATTAATCCGGCTGCCGACCTGAATGGCATTGGTACGCGCCACATCTTGCTGGGCAATGATCACCGTCGGTGAAAAACCGCTAAAGCCCAGTTCCTGATTGGAATCATGCTCGATGCTGGCCGTGACCTGAAAGGCACCATCGGCAATATTTAAGGTATCGCCCACCTGAATTTTCAGCAGCTCCATCGCGCGCTGGCTGACCCAGACCTCGCCCGGTTGAATGGCAGCAGCAGGCTGCGGTGCAACCCGTAGTTCGCCGCGTAACGGAAAGGCCTGATCAATGGCTTTGACATTCACCATCACAAATTCATCGCCAGTGTGCGCCATCGAGCTAAACACCGTAACATGCGACTGCTTTAGCGCTAACTCATCGGCCGCCGCTTCCCAGCGCGGTGCAATCGGTTTATTGTCAGACAGCACCAGATCACCGGCCAGCATTTCTGCCGCCTGCAAAGCCACCGCATTTTGAATCTGCTCATTGCTGAATTTCAGCGCGGTTGTGGCACTAATTGCCAGAATTAGCGCAATCAGTAACAGATAAACACCGGTACTTTTAAAACTCTGGGTCAGTAAAGGACGAAATAACGGGTTCATCTCATCCTCCTGCCGGGTGTTCCAGCAATTGTCCCTGACTGAGTTCAAAATGACGCTGACATTGCTGCGCCAGTTTCGGATCATGCGTCACCAGCACCAAGGTGGTCCCCAGTTCACGGTTCAGTTGAAATAACAGCTGTTCAATTTCTTTGGCGGTTTCGCCGTCTAAATTCCCGGTCGGTTCATCGGCAAAAATGATTTTAGGCTCACTGATTAAAGCCCGGGCAATCGCCACCCGTTGCTGCTCACCACCCGACAGGACTTTCGGGGTCTGCTCTGCCTGCCGTTCCAGTCCGACTTTTTTCAGTAGATTACGCGCCTTGTGTTCGGCCTCGGCAAATTTAAAATTCGGTTGCAAGCGTAGCGGCAGCATGACATTTTCCAGTGCGGTTAAATGCGGCAATAACTGGAACGACTGGAATACGAAACCAATATATTTCAGCCGCACCAGCGCACGCTGTTCTTCATTCAGCTCCTGAATTGATTCACCACAGACCGTTAACTGCCCGGCACTGGCCTGATCCAAGGTCGCCAGAATCCCCAATAAGGTCGATTTGCCTGAACCGGAACGACCAGTAATCGCCACCTGCTCCCCCGCCCGGATCTCCAGATTTAAATTTTCAAAAATCATCAGTGTTTTTTGTGCAAGTTGTATCTTTTGTGTCAATTGTTGGGCAGAAATAATGCTTTGTGGCATGATGGCGGTATCTGTAGTGAATTGAGTCATAGTATCCTTAAATGCACATTCGCAATTTCAAAATGAGTTGTTTTGCTTATTTCGCTGTGGCGGGGCTTGCCTTCATGCCCATGCTGGTGTCTGCCAAAACCATCATGATTCTGGGTGACAGCTTAAGTGCCGGTTACGGTTTGCAACCACAACAAGGCTGGGTCCATCTGTTACAAAAACGTTTAGAGCAACAGTATCCGAAACAGCATAAAGTGGTCAATGCAAGTGTGAGTGGCGAAACCACCAGCGGCGCGCTGGCACGTTTGCCCAAATTACTGCAAACGCATAAGCCGCATGTGGTGGTAATTGAACTGGGCGGTAATGATGGCTTGCGTGGTCAGCCACCGCAGCTGATTCAAAATAATCTGGCGCGGCTAATTCAGCACAGTCAACAGGCCAAAGCCAAGGTGATTGTATTTGGCATGAAAATGCCACCCAATTATGGCAGCGCCTACAGCAAGGCGTTTGAAAATAACTACAAAGTGGTGAGCCAGCGTTATCAGGTCAAATTACTGCCCTTCTTCCTAGACGGTGTCGCCGGTAAAAATACCCTGATGCAAAAAGATCTGATCCATCCGTCGGCTGCAGCCCAGCCCATTTTGCTGAAAAATGCCTATCCCTTCATTCAGGCAGCATTAAAATAAAGCCGATTCAACGCTGAGATGGTTTTCAAGATCCGGATTTCAGCCATAAAAAAAGCGGGACATCAATGCCCGCTTTTTGATTATTTTTAGAATCAATTAAAAATCAAAGAAAGTTACTTCACCGGTTTCTAATGAATATTCTGCACCTACGACTTTCAGCTGCCCCTGTTCAATCAGGTTTTCTAACACTGCTGAACCATGACGTAGCTGATTGACTGAGGCAAACACATTGGAACGAACCGCATGTTTCGACAGCTTGGCCAAATCATTTTTCAGTTCAGTCTGCATCAGCGTTTCTACGGACGGGCGAACACGGTTCACAATTGACATCAGATTGGCAGATGGTGGACAGTCCGGGCACATCAAGGTATCAATGGTGGCCTGAATCGCGCCACAGTGACTATGGCCCAAAACCACAACCACGGCGCAGTCATAACGCTCTGCCGCAAATTCAACACTGCCGACCTGAGATGGCGCAACAATATTCCCTGCCACACGAATCACGAACAGATCGCCGAGTCCCTGATCAAAAACCATTTCTGCAGGTACACGTGAATCAGAACAACCGAGCACAATCGCAAAAGGATTCTGGTCTTCGGCCATCTCTGCACGTTGATGGTGGGTTAGTTGTTTCGGATGATTGGTATTGCCCGAAACAAAACGTTGGTTTCCTTGTTTAAGACGTTCTAAAGCCTCTTGAGCTGTGAGCATTCTTGTTACCACCAGTTTTTGAATTTTCAGCATTTTAATCCTCTGCCGGGGCAAAGTCACTTGCAAAAAAAATAGCTGATCAATTTTTATAAGATAAATTTTTTCAAATTTTCCTAAAGTAATTGCGATTTACATCACACTTCAAAAGCAGCACACCAACCCGATCAAAAAACAGCTAGGTGACATTTTCTGCAAAGCCCTTACAATAACCAGAAACAGCATTTTCAATTCGACTTAAGGCGAAAATTTACACAATTCAAACAAGCCAAGCCGACGCCTATTTAAAAAATATTCTTGGGGATATCGTCAATGAAGCAGGATTCTTCGCGATTTTTGTCTTGGCCACGACTGGTAGTCCTGGCACTGGCACTGTCTGCGCCTCTGCTCAGCTCTGCCGCCAAACTCTCGCCTGAACAGCAGGTGGTGCAGCATTATTATCAGACTGAACGCCAGGCGGCGGGTCTGGTCTCGAAAAGCTTGAAAATTGGCAATATTACCTGGCGCTATAATGAAGGCGGCGATGTTAATCGGCCAACCATTTTGCTGTTACATGGCTTTGCCGGACACCGCGACAACTGGAACCGGGTGGCCAAATTTCTCACCCCGTCCTATCATGTGATTATCCCCGATTTACCCAATACCGGTGAAACCCAGAGTTCGGGCAATTTTGACCTGTCTGTACCGAGCATGAGCGCGCAATTGCGTCAGCTGGTAGAAACCTTGAATATTGCCGACAAGCTGAATATTGCCGGGCATTCTCTGGGTGGCTCTGTGGCAACGGTCTATGCGGCCCAATATCCGTTTGATACCCAAAGCCTGTTCCTGCTGAACAGTGCCGGTATTTACAAACACTCCAATACGCCTTATACCAAAGACCCGCTGTTACTGAAAAATCTGGTGGTCACCGCGCCGGGCGATTTAGACCATATTGCGCATCAGCTGATGCAAAACCCGCCGAAAGTGCCAGAGCAGTTTAAATCTGCCCAGGAAAAACTGTTAATTTCACGGGCCAGTCAATCCTTAAAATTTATTGATCAGATGGTAACCCTAAACCGGATTTATACCCCGGACAGCTTTGCCCGCCTCACCCGCAATATTGAAGCACCGACCCTGATTCTCTGGGGCAAGCACGATAAAATTATTAATGTTGAAGTCGCCAAAGAATTACAGGGTCTGTTTAAACGCGCGGAAACGCCGGTCATTTTAAATAATGTCGGTCATGTGCCAATGCTGGAAGCCGAACAGCAGGTGGTACAACATTATTTACCCTTCCTGGCCAAAACACAGAACCTAAAAAACCCGCTAGCTGATAAACTGATTCCTTTAAACTAAGTTCCAGAGATTGTATGCAGCAAAACCCGATGCTTGAGCAGTTGATTGAAGCTCATCTTGACTTTTTAGCACATGAGTTTTCTCAGCCTGAAACCGTACAGCAGGAATTTCTGCATTTTTATCACTGGTTCCGCAAGCAGCATCTGAAAGATCTCTGGAGCTGCGAACAGCTGAATGCCCTGCTGCAAAAACAGATTCTAGACACGCCGGCCAGCGCCTTTCTGATTGAACAGATTGCAGAACACATCCGCTTTGCCCTAGTGCATCCGGTGAATGACAGCGCCAAAATTGCCGATGTCATTCCGGTACTGACCATTGATAAAATTGCCCAGTATGTGGCCAGCAAAAGTGGTCATCGTCAGCGTCTGATTAAAACCGTAGTAAGCAATCCGGCCTTTTCTGCAATGATCAGCCAGTTAATCCAGCACTCGATTCAGGATTATCTGGACAATTCACTGATTGCCAAAAGCGTGCCTGGTGTATCGCGTTTTATGAAAATGGGTAAATCGGTACTGGAAACAGTGACCGATTCCAGTTTAGACAGTGCAGTCAGCGCCTATTTGCAAAAGAATATCTTAAAGCTTAGCCTGATGAGTGAATCGGTCCTGAACCAGCATTTTGATGATGACAAGCTCTATCATCTGCAGGCCAATATCTGGCACAAGATTAAAGACCTGCCTTTGTCGGTCTTAAAAAACTATATTGAAGTACAGGATCTGCCACAGACTGTGGCGCTGGGTCATGAAATCTGGGACTTTATGCGCCAGAGTGATTATTTAAAACAGCAGCTACATGATGGGGTACACGCCTGGTATGTCCGTAATCAGGAACGCACTTTTGACCTGTTATTGCGTGATCTGAATATTGATGAAGCCCTGATTCAGCAAGAATTACAGCAGCTGTTAAACCCCGTGATTCAGCAGATACTGTCGCAGCAGTATTTACGGGAACGTGCGCGGCTCTATCTAGAAAAGTTTTATTATTCCGAGCCGGCACAGAAAATTCTGAACACCCGTACCTAAGCCTCAAAAAAAGCCGCAATTGCGGCTTTTTCTTGCTTGATCATTGAAACGTAATGTTTAGCCGTTGATGATTAGAACTTGGCCATCAGGCTAATGCCATAACGGCGGCCATCTAAAAGCTGATCACCATCACGGTCTTCAGCTTTTTCATCCAGCAGGTTATACACGCCAAATTTACCACTGATATTTGGGGTAAATTTATAGTTCAGACCCACATCTAAAAACTCATAACCCGGATTTGGCTGGGCAACAGAAGTCCGGCTTAAATAGGCAGATGTTTCTGAACGATAATGCAGGCGTGACCAGATATTCAAGGCATCATTAATTTCATGATCGACCGTAATATTCAGCATATGCTCCGGCATCTGGTTTACAGGCTGGCCTTTGAACTCACCTGTCTTAAATTCGGAATCGGTAAAGGTATAGTTGGCCATGAGCGTGGTGTAATCACTCAGGCTGGCTTCCAGAGTCGCTTCCACACCTTTTAACTCGGCTTCATCGACATTAATCCGTTCACTGATGAAATAAAACGGTGTATCGCCTTCAAAACATTTCCACTCCTGCCAGTTATCCCGGTTGGTCGAGCTGCCATCGGTATCGGTTTCGCAGGCACGCACTTCGGTAATCCGGTCTTTATACTGAGTGACATAAGCGGTTAAGGACGCCTTGACCCTGTCATTTTGCCAGTTCACGCCCAGCTCTGAAGACAGACTCGATTCCGGGTCTAGGTCCGGATTGGCGCGAATAATGCCGCGTCCGGTGGCTAACGGTGAACCACCACCGCCGGTGACGCTATAAAAGCCTTCCGTGGCAGCACGAATATCCGGCTGTTTATAACCGGTTGACACCCCACCTTTCACGGTCCATTGGTCATTCAGGCTATACACGCCATATAAGCGCGGCGAAACATGACCACTGTAGTTTTCGTCATGGTCATAGCGCAGCCCGGCGGTTAAATCGAAACGGTCACTCAAATGCCAGGTATCTTCCAGAAAAGCCGCGGCCGACCAGCGGGTTAATTCACTAAACTCCGGCGCATTCGGATTACGGTTGGTGGCCTTATCGGTGAGTTTCTCATCTTTATAATGCGCACCAAAAGACAGTGTATGATTGCCCAGCAACCAGTTCCACTGGTTATTAAAGGTCCAGGTATCCAGTTCAATGCCTTTGGTGCCCAACTGGGTATTACCACGATCGGGGTTTTTAGAATTTTCATACTGCAGATAGGTGGTACTATCAAGCTGATCGCTATAACGGCCATGATGGGTTAAGGCATAAACATGACGATAATTACGTGAACTGGAATCGGCGGCATTGTTGGCCGGTGCAACCGTTTTACCCACCGTGGTTTCCGATTCCTGCTGGACAAAATTGGCTTCCAGTTGCAGATCATGATTGTCATTGAGTATATAACTCAAGCGGCTGTTCAGGCTTTCCCGTTCAGTCCCGCGAAAACCGCCAACATAGGCATCTTCTTCACGTTTTTGCTTATTCAGCGACAGCTGTAAACCAAGCTTGTTCTCTAGTAATGGACCCGCCAGATAGACCGAGCCATTTTGAATATCACCGGCATTGCCCTGATCCTGAATGACACTGCCCAGTTCGACACTGCCCGACCAGCGGTCACTGACTTTCTTGGTAATAATATTCACCACCCCGCCCATCGCATCTGTTCCATACAGTGTTGAGGCCGGCCCACGAATAATTTCAATTCGCTCAATCGCGGAGACCGGCGGCAAAATATTTTTCTCAAAACCGGCATCATCGCCATTTGGATTGACATCACGGCCGTATTGACGTTTGCCATCGACCAGAAACAAGGTGTAATTCGAGCTCATACCGCGAATGCTGATGGTTTGTGCCGAGCCAGAACCGGACACCACCACGCCGGGAGTATGTCTAAGTACATCTGTAATATCATTATATTCACGCTTTTCCAGCTCTTCCCGATCAATCACGGTAATGGACGCCGGCGCCTTGGACAGGTCCTGTTCATAGCCGGTAGCGGTTACCACAATGGTATTTAACTGGGTCGCATCTGCAGTGCTATTGTCTGGATTTGCTTGAGCAAGGCTGCTCATCACGGCAAGGACCGCAAAAGATAATGCTGACTGGTTCAGAGTTTTATTCATCAGGTTATCCCAATTTAATTAAGGAGAAATTCTGTGTATTTCGTTGCGCATTGTAACAATCTTGACTGATAATTCAATTAATACTGATAATTATTATCATTATTATATTTATTTAAGACAGTAAAAAGCCTCCACGATGGGAGGCTCATTTGCTGAAGTGAAACTTATTTATTATTTAAAATAAGCACCTTCGGCCTGGCTGTGGTCAGTCTGGTCTACCACACGCATTAATTCAGGCACATGCTGTTTTAATGTGGTTTCCACACCCTGTTTCAGCGTGACATCAATCGCTGAACAGCCCTGACAACCGCCACCGAATTTCAGGATCGCGGTTAAACCGTGTTCCGGATCTTCAACCACTTCCACCAAGGCACAGTTACCGCCGTGACCGGCAAGGCCCGGGTTAATTTCAGACTGTAACACGTAAGTAATACGCTCTTCGATTGAGGCATCCGGACCCACGCGTGGCACTTTCGAGTTAGGCGCACGGAAGGTCAGCTGACCACCAAAACGGTCTTTGTTGTAATCAATAACCGCATCCAGTAAATATGGAATAGACGGGGTGTCGATATAGGCCGGAAAATCCGGATAATCCTGCTTATAATCTGTTGGTACGACTTCTTCTGGCGCACTATAAGCCATACAACACTCAGCACGCGGCGTTCCAGGATTCTCAACAAAAACACGCACACCAATCCCCGGTGTATTTTGCTTTGCCAATAAATCTTTTAAATACTCTTGAGCATTTGGGGTGATCAATAAGTTTGGAATCTCTTCTGCAACTGCAGTGCTGTGGTTCTCAGTCGACATAACAATATTTCCTCATGCTGAAGTTGCCATTTTAACTGAAGATGCGGGGGAATTAAAAAAATTCAACTAAAATTCTCGGAATTATCCTATGAAAGTTCTGTTTCATTTGTTTTTTAATGGCATTATGATCAGGAAACCCGAAAAGAAGAACATCTGTTTATGTTAGATTTACCGTTTAATCATACTGTTACGCTGATTGTGATTACAGCGATTATCTCCTTTATTGCTTTTTCCAAAGAAAAAGTCATGAACCGGCTGATTTTCTGGCCACCGGCGTTGGAACGTGGTCAATATGACCGCTTCATTACCCACGGTTTTGTCCATGCCGATGGTACCCACTTGCTGTTTAACATGATTACCCTGTTTTTCTTCGGCAGCATTATTGAAAGCTTTTACCGTCAGTATCTGTATGATCTGGGCTTTGTACTGTTTTATTTAGGCGGTCTGATTGCCGCAATTTTACCGAGTTATCTGAAACACAAAAATGATCATCGCTGGGCCAGTCTAGGCGCTTCCGGTGCGGTGTCTGCAGTACTGTTTGCCTATATTCTGTTTGAACCGTGGAAACTGATTTTCGTGTTCTTTATTCCGGTTCCGGCTATTATTTTTGCGGTGCTGTATGTGGCCTATAGCATCTGGTCGGGTAAACGTGGCAATTCCAATATTAACCACAGCGCGCATTTGTGGGGAGCAGCCTATGGGGTGATTATCACCATCATGATTGAGCCGCGTTTAATTCCACATTTCCTGAATAAACTTAGCCAGCTTCCGTTCTAAATTTGAGCAATCTGAAGCGCCTGCGGTATATTTTGACAACGCATAACTACAAATTAACACAGTATGCCGCAGCGGTTGGCGTCTAAAATAACTCGAATAATAACGAAGATGGAAGATGAGAGATGAAAAAGTTATTTCTGATTGCTGGCTGTTTACTGAGCTTGAGTGCCTGTGCCGTCCATACCCCAGAAGGCCGTTTGGTGATTGATCCTGACTCACGTATTTATGGCCATCCAGGAGATTTCTGCCCACCAGGTCAGGCCAAAAAAGGCCGCTGCTAAGCCCATTTTTCCATTTAGCCTCCAGAATGGAGGCTTTTTACTGCGTCCTCATAAACTGCAATTTCATTGGATAATTCATACAATTTTGGTAGTTAATGCCACCCCATCTCACAATTTGGCATAGATAATGTATACATCTGTATATTAATTTGCTTTCAAGCTGCGAGTTTTTGCATGTCCACATTAGACGGCCTACAATTTCCACATTTCGAAAACCAGAAACCCAGTACTTCACGCACAGGACGTGCGATTATTGCCGAGGCACTGGCCGGTGTTGCACCGCAACTGTCCCAGCAAACCCTGTCTGAAAAAAACTGGCGCAAACAGTATCCCAAATATTTTAAGGCGCTGGTCGAATACGGCATTCAGACCTGCCAGAACCCGATTCAAATTGCTGAACAGGGCCTGAATAAAGCACATGGCAGTTTCGAGTTTTATCGACATGGTCAAAAACATCTGCTGAAAGATGTGATGAGCCTCGATGCCCAGCCTTTGCACACAGTTAAAATCCAGGGCCAAAGCACGGCAGCACCAGAGTGGTATGTGCCGTATCAGGGACAGAAACTGCAAGGTCAGGCACTGCTTGAGCAAATCCAGCGCTGGGAAGATGGCGGGATTATCGAACACAGTCATGCTCAAGCTTTACGTGCAGCAGTGGCTCATCCGGAATGGTTTGATTTATCGGACCGCACCATGGTGCTGTTTGGCGCTGCTTCTGAAGCTGGCCCTCTGACCTGGCTATCGAAATGGAAAGCCAATATTGTCGCGGTCGATTTACCCAATGCCCGGGTCTGGAACAAAATTCTAGAGACCGTGCAACAGGGTAATGCCACCCTGTATGCACCAGCGACTGAAGCGCTAGATGAAAACAGCACGACTGAGCTATTAAAAGAGCAGCTTGGCGCCAATTTACTGACTCAAACTCCTGAAATTGCCCAGTGGCTAACCCAGTTTGAACAGCAGCTGGATTTGGCTGCAATTGCCTATTTAGATGGTGAAAAACACGTGCGTGTGGCCATGGCGATGGATGCAATTATGCAGGCCGTCAGCGCGCAAAAAGCCGAGACCAGCCTGATGTTTATGTGCACCCCAACTGATGTCTATGCAGTGCCTGCCGATGTGATTCAGGCCTCAAAAGACAAGTATCAGCAACGCTCGAAAGCCCAGCAACTGCTGACCCGTGGGGTTTCAACGGTCACGGCGCAACATTTCTTCCAGAAAAACCTGCATGATCTGGTGCATTCAGACAATGGACAGGATTACGGGATTGCCGACTGTCTGGTGGTGGAACAAGGACCGAACTATGCGCTGGCCAAACGTATTCAGCAATGGCGCGCCACCCTCGCCCGTCATCAGGGACAACGCGTCAGCATTAATATTGCACCATCAACCACGACCTATTCGGTGACTAAAAATCCATTATTAAAAGCGGCATTTAATGGTGCCAGCCTGTTTGATGTAGAAGCTTTTGCGCCAGAAACCACCAATGCGATTATGGCCGCACTCTGGATTCATGACCTGCGTAATCCACAGTCCGTGGCCAATCCGGAAGTGACTCTGAACCATCCTTTAGAGTTGATGATGGAAGGGGCCAACCATGGCGGTTTATGGCGTGTCGCATATTTGGCCCGTACTGCCCTGCCTTTTGCAGCCTTATATGGTTTTGCTACCGAGAAGCTGCCTAAAGGCTTACTGGCCAAGTTAAAGAAATAAGAGATTTTAATCTCTCTTCGATCGTTCCCTCTCTCTTGTGTAGCGGTGCTACGTATCCAAAACGGAGAGGGAGATTTTTTTAGAGACCTGCTGTCTACCTGAAAGATAAAAGAGTGGATAGGTTCATTAAAGAAAGAGAAGCTTTGATATTGCTTAGGCTATTTCCTTACCCCCAGCCCTCACCCCTTGAGAGAATGCATTGTAGATTTGCTGTCTATCTAAAAAATAAAGGACGTCACGACTTAGCATTTGGATCATCTGTTTCATCTACAGATATAAAAAAACGCTGCCCAGGCAGCGTTTTTTATTGCGGATGAACCGGCTTAGAATACTTTCAGGAATAACCAGAACAGGCCACCCGATAAACAGATGGTTGCAGGCAAGGTGAAAATCCACGCCGATAGAATGGTTTTAACCATCTGGAAATTCAGGCCAGATTTATTCGCCACCATGGTCCCGGCCACCGCACTGTTCAAGACATGCGTGGTCGATACCGGCATACCAAAGCCATCTGCTGCAGCAATGGTCGACATCGCCACCAGCTCGGCTGACATACCCTGACCATAAGTCATGTGCTGTTTACCAATCCGTTCACCCACGGTGACCACAATACGCTTCCAGCCGACCATGGTTCCTAAGCCCAGTGCCAGTGCCACCGCAACTTTAACCCAGGTTGGAATATATTGCAGGAAGGAATCGAGATGGTCACGGTAATCATCGACCACTTGTTCCTGTTCCTTGCTCATGGCAGGTAAAGCTTCCGCTTTATCCAGACGCTTGAATGACGTGGTGCTGAGGTACATATCATTACGCAATGCTGCCACTTCTGCTTCCGGAATATTTTTCAAATCGCCGTATTGACCCACACGCTCACCTAAATGATCAGTCAAACTGGCCAAGGCCGGCACCACTTCCGGGGTAATTTCCTTGGTCTGGATGTACTTGGTGATCACTTCACGGGCCTGCGCATCCGGAATATCGGTATGGTTGGCATAAATTGCAGACGCAGTTTGTGTCGACAATTGCTGGAAAGACTGGATATGCTGATTGTCCAGTTCCTTATTCAAGGAATAAGCCAATGGCACAATCCCAATCAGGATCAGCATGATTAAGCCCATGCCTTTCTGGCCGTCATTGGAACCGTGGGCAAAGCTCACCCCGGTACAGGTAAAGATCAGGATGGCACGGATTAATGGCGGTGGTGGTTTGTTACCTTCAGGCGGCTGGAACAATTCCAGCTGACGTTTAAAAATCTTTTTCACCAGCAGGAACAGTACGGCAGCAAAGGCAAAACCAATTAATGGCGAGAACAGCAAAGCCTTACCGACTTTCATCACCTGTTCCATATCCACGCCGGATGCACCAGCGCCCGCATTGAGGATGTAGTTCATAATCCCCACACCCAGAATGGAACCAATTAAGGTATGCGAACTTGAAGCCGGAATACCGAGGAACCAGGTACCTAAATTCCAGAGAATGGCCGCAATCAGCATGGCAAAGACCATGGCAAAACCTGCGCCTGAGCCAACATTCATGATCAGCTCGACCGGTAGTAAGGCAATAATACCGTAGGCTACGGCACCACTGGCGACCATCACCCCAAGGAAGTTACAGAAACCGGCCCACATTACCGCAACTGGTGCAGACAAGGCATTGGTATAAATGACCGTAGCCACCGCGTTGGCGGTGTCATGGAAACCGTTAACAAATTCAAAGCCCAGCGCAATAAATAAAGCGGTGGCCAGCAGAATCACCGAATACAGGCTAAGCGCCGGAACATGCGATAAATCTGCCGATAATTGAAAGCCAATATAAATAAGCGTTGAAATAATAAGCGTTAGAAACACCGGCATAAAGAATTTCGGTGTTGGCACATGAACATTGGTCGACTTTTTCGGAGCCGACTGGTGTGCTGAATCTACGGGAGTTTGATTAGAATTCATGCAAGCAGGAAAAGAGGATACAAAATCCCCTTATTGTTCAGTTAAATTGTGACAATTATATGACAAAAGCAGGTCAAATAAAGTAATTTTTCTACTTTATTTGCCACAATTTCCTGATAATTTTATAGACAAAAAATCAAAATATTTAAAATAAATCAAAAACTTATAAACCACCATCTCATCTTCATCCGGTTTTCTGTCACTGCTGTCATCTTTCATGAGCCTGAAATATTACAAGTACAGCAAAACCCGGCCCATTTTTAGACTCTCTCATACTGCCATAGCTATATGACAATTTTATGAATCCTTACAATGATTTATTTATAACGATGTGTATATTTTCAAAATAAGCCCATGAAAACGTATACTTTTTCAGCAAAGATGCCACAAAGTTCCGTTCCATCCCATCAATTGCGGAAAAAAGCAGTCGAACTCTGCTAAAATATTGCGCATTTCTGATTCATCAAAACAAGGGTTTTTTATGTCCACGCTTGCTACCCTGAAAGAACTTCTTGCCAAAAGAATTTTAATTATCGATGGTGCCATGGGTACCATGATCCAACGCCATAAATTGGAAGAAGCCGATTATCGTGGTGAGCGTTTTGCTGACTGGGCCTATGACCTGAAAGGCAACAATGACCTGCTGGTACTGACCCAGCCGCAGATTATTCAAGGCATTCATGAAGCCTACCTAGATGCCGGCGCCGATATTATTGAAACCAACAGCTTTAACGGCACACGTGTTTCCATGGCGGATTACCACATGGAAACGCTGGTTCCGGAAATTAACCGTGAAGCTGCGCGTCTGGCCAAAGCTGCCTGTGAAAAATATTCAACACCGGAAAAACCACGTTTTGTGGCGGGTGTCTTGGGGCCAACCTCACGCACCTGTTCAATTTCACCAAACGTGAATGATCCGGCATTCCGTAATATCACTTTTGATGAACTCAAAGAAAACTATATTGAAGCTGCGCACGCCCTGATTGAAGGCGGTGCCGATATTCTGCTGATTGAAACCGTTTTCGATACCCTGAACTGTAAAGCGGCAATTTTTGCGGTAAAAGAAGTCTTTAAACAGCTGGGCCGCGAATTACCGCTGATGATTTCCGGCACCATCACCGATGCCTCAGGCCGTACCTTAACCGGCCAGACTGCCGAAGCGTTCTGGAACTCGGTGCGTCATGGTGATTTACTCTCTATTGGCTTTAACTGTGCCTTAGGTGCAGATGCCATGCGTCCACACGTAAAAACCGTATCCGATGTGGCCGATGTCTTTGTTTCTGCACACCCGAATGCCGGCTTGCCAAATGCCTTTGGCGGTTATGATGAAACCCCGGAACAAACTGCTGCCTTCTTAAAAGAATTTGCCGAAAGCGGTCTAATTAATATTACCGGTGGTTGCTGTGGCACCACGCCGGATCATATCCGTGCCATTGCACAAGCCGTTGAAGGTATTGCACCGCGTCAACTGCCAGAAATTGAACCTGCCTGCCGTTTAAGTGGTTTAGAACCATTTAACATCACCAAAGATTCCTTGTTCGTGAACGTCGGTGAGCGGACCAACGTGACCGGTTCGAAAAAATTCCTGCGTCTGATTCGTGAAGAAAACTTTGCCGAAGCGCTGGATGTGGCCCGTCAACAGGTTGAAAGCGGTGCACAGGTCATCGACATCAACATGGATGAAGGCATGCTCGATTCACAGGGCGCGATGGTGCACTTCCTGAATCTGGTGGCCTCTGAGCCGGACATTTCCCGTGTGCCAATCATGATTGACTCATCTAAATGGGAAATTATTGAAGCCGGTCTGAAATGTGTACAAGGTAAAGCTGTCGTCAACTCGATTTCCCTGAAAGAAGGTTATGACGAGTTTGTCGAAAAAGCGCGTCTATGCCGTCAGTATGGTGCTGCCGTGATCGTAATGGCCTTTGATGAAAATGGTCAGGCCGATACTGCCGCACGTAAAAAAGAAATCTGTAAACGTTCTTATGATGTGCTGGTCAATGACGTGGGCTTCCCGGCTGAAGATATTATCTTTGACCCGAACGTGTTTGCGGTTGCAACCGGTATTGAAGAACACAACAACTACGCGGTAGATTTCATTGAAGCGACGGGCTGGATTAAACAGAATCTGCCACATGCCATGATTTCTGGCGGTATTTCTAACGTGTCGTTCTCTTTCCGTGGTAATGAGCCAGTGCGTGAAGCAATTCATGCCGTGTTCCTGTACTATGCGATTAAACAGGGCCTGACCATGGGTATTGTAAACGCTGGTCAGCTAGCCATTTATGATGATATTGACCCGGAACTGAAAGATGTGGTTGAGAACGTGATTCTGAACCAGAATCAGGGTACCAGCGGTCAGGATGCTACGGAAAAACTGCTGGAAGTCGCGGAAAAATATCGCGGTCAGTCGGGCGTTAAAAAAGAAGAAGAAAACCTGGAATGGCGTAACCAGCCGGTGGAAAAACGTCTGGAATATGCGCTGGTCAAAGGAATTACCACCTTTATTAATGAAGACACCGAAGAAGCCCGCTTAAAAGCCAAACGTCCGCTAGATGTGATTGAAGGTCCACTCATGGACGGTATGAACGTGGTCGGCGATCTGTTTGGTGCCGGTAAAATGTTCCTGCCGCAAGTAGTGAAATCGGCCCGTGTGATGAAACAGGCGGTGGCCTGGTTAAACCCGTACATCGAAGCAGAAAAAACTGTGGGCGAGTCCAAAGGTAAAGTGCTGATGGCCACGGTAAAAGGCGATGTCCACGATATTGGTAAAAATATTGTCGGTGTGGTCTTGGGCTGTAACGGCTATGACATTATTGACCTAGGCGTGATGGTACCGGCAGAGAAAATCCTGCAAACCGCGATTGATGAAAAAGTCGATATTATTGGCCTGTCGGGTCTGATCACCCCATCTTTGGATGAAATGGTCTTTGTGGCCAAAGAAATGCAGCGTAAAGGCTTCAATATTCCATTGATGATTGGCGGTGCGACCACCTCGAAAGCGCATACGGCTGTGAAAATTGATCCACAATATTCCAATGATGCGGTGATTTATGTGGCTGATGCTTCACGTGCTGTTGGTGTGGCAACCACCCTGCTGTCACAAGACATGAAACCAGCCTTTGTAGCAGACACTCGTGCTGAATATGCCAAAGTACGTGAGCGGATTGCCAACAAGCAGCCTAAAGCGGCGAAACTGTCTTATGCAGAATCAATTGAAAACGGCCTGAAAATTGACTTTAAAGCCAATACACCGGTAAAACCAAACTTTATTGGTACCCAGACCCTGACCAACTATCCGCTGGAAACACTGGTTGAATATTTTGACTGGACGCCATTCTTTATTTCATGGAGTCTGGCCGGTAAATTCCCAGCCATCCTGACCGATGAAGTGGTGGGTGAAGCAGCGACCGATTTATACAATCAGGCGCAGGCGATGCTAAAAGATATTATCGACAATAAACGCTTTGATGCGCGCGCGGTATTTGGCCTGTATCCGGCCAACCGTTCCGGTGCAGATTCAGTCGAAGTGTATGATGCAACAGGTACGCATGTCACGCATACTTTCCAGCACGTTCGTCAGCAGTCAGACAAAGTCACTGGCAAACCGAACCTGTCACTGGCCGATTTTGTCGCGCCAAAAGGTGAAGCGGAAGACTATTTAGGTGGCTTTACCGTGTCGATCTTTGGTGCAGAAGAAATGGCCAATGAGTACAAAGCCAAAGGCGATGACTACAATGCCATTCTGGTACAGTCTTTAGGTGACCGTTTTGCCGAAGCCTTTGCCGAGCATTTGCATGAACGTATCCGTAAAGAGTTCTGGGGCTATCAGGCCAATGAACAACTGTCAAATGAAGAGCTGATTAAAGAGAAGTATGTCGGGATTCGTCCTGCACCGGGCTACCCTGCTTGCCCAGAGCACTCTGAAAAAGCGCCTTTATTTGACTGGTTAGGCTCAACTGACAAGATTGGTACGCAACTGACCAGCAGCTTTGCGATGTGGCCACCTTCATCAGTCAGTGGTTTCTACTATGCCAACCCTGAAAGCCAGTACTTTAACGTGGGTAAAATCGCAGGCGACCAGCTTGAAGATTATGCGCAGCGTAAAGGTTGGACACTGGATGAAGCGAAACGTTGGTTAGCGCCAAATTTGGATGATTCGATTTCTTAAGAATCTCTCTAGTCCTCTTTATTAAAGGGGGAACTAAAAATCCCCCTAAATCCCCCTAAATCCCCCTTTTTCAAAGGGGGACTTTGTCATGTGATTAAATGAATTACGTGA
>NZ_VOXS01000019.1:0-49115 GCF_013420655.1 Acinetobacter sp. Q186-3
AAGTGGAATATGCCTATTCGCGACTGGCGTTTAGCCATGAGCCGCTTTATTATTGAATTCGGTGACCGCTTAAGCAATCGCCTTTAAATTTATGAAAAGCAATTACACAAAATTATTTACAGGCTCTAAAAAAAGCAGCTATCTTTAGCTGCTTTTTTATTTTCAAACTATTGATAATTTTCTAAAAATTTTACTCGCTTGTAGTTTTCCCGAGCATAACAATCTATTAAATAAATCGGTGCTTCACGCCCCCCTTCTGCAGCTGAATATTCACAGATACATTTATATTTTCTATTCTTTAACCACAATCTCTGACTTTCTAATAATTTCTCTTTTTTAGTTCCTTTTAATAGTTTCATTCTTTTTTTATATTCTATATTTAATTTCTTATCTGAATCTAAATAACTTCTTGAAACACAATACATTAAGTCTTCTTGCATAGGACTTCCATCTTTACACTCTACCTCTAAGGCATCTGGATATAAGAAGTCTTCAGGAGTTACTGCATAAGAATTTAAAGAGATAAATAAAAGATTCAAAATAAATAGCTTACTTATAACATTCACATTTTAATCCTTTTTCAAAAATTTTTGCTTCTTCTTCCCGTCTAGCTTGCAACCCTCTATTAGCTTTTGTTGTCCATAATCGTTTCATACTTCTTAACAACGAAGGAACCTTTTTTCCATTACTTTTAAGATCATCTTGGATTTCTTTCATTTCTCTACGACGATCTCCTTTTAAACCTATATACCTGTTATACACTAGAGATAAAATAGCTCCTTGACAATGAGGATGATATTTCAAAATATCTGGATAAACTTTTAATGTATTTTCCGCATACCTTTTTTTTACTATCATTACCATTTGATAAGCTTTATCTTTAGTAATAATAATATCAGAAAGACTATCTACTAATTTTTGTGCTGCTATTCCTTTTTTTCCTTGGGCTTTGAGTAATCTTTGAATCTGACCTAAAGTATAATAGGAAGCTAAATCTTTTTTAATTTGTTCTACACTTTGGTGACCTAAATCATAGCCATATCCTAAAGTTACTCCACTTTTACCATCTTGTCCTTTACTAGGTACATAAGGCTTAGATTCATATTTTTCCCATTTTAAAATTGCATCAAGAGCTTCTTTTGAAATAATCATTGCTCCTAAAGAAGTTTCAAAAGTATAAGTTTCTACAATACATTCTGGAGGACAAATTTTCTTAATATTCTTGTTTATGATCGGTTCATTAGGCTTTGTACTTCCCTCAGTTATATCCACATCTAATTCCAATTTATTAGAATGTTCTTTTATTCTTTTAGAATAATAATTTTTAGCTTCTAAAGACGTTCCATCTGGTTTGAATACTGTAATTTTTACTTTTTCTCCAACCATACTCTGAAATGAAAATTTTCCATTGGATGTATTCGCAACTTTCTTTATTTCACTTTCCAAATATAAGATTTCAATTTTAGTATTTTCAATCCTGTAGTCATTTCCTAATCTGTCTACTATTTTAAAATTTGAGAGACTTTTAAACTTTTCATAGGGTTCATCTAATTGAATCAGAATAGGTTTTTCTGTGCCATTACCTGAATTAAGCGATCTTTTTAAAACAAACTCATCATTCGATGTTAAGGCTAAAAATTCAATATCACGATTAGCCGAAGAGAGGACTTCAACTCTTCCTTGATCATCTGTAATACGTTCAAAACTTTTCTTTCCCTTTGGTCGTGTTTGTATCGGAAAATTAGCCATAATCTTTCCATGAACATCAACCACTTGAAAAGGTGTTACCACCAAACCATTCTGAGAAATCGTACTATTCATTTGTCGATATTCTTCAATGGTGTTAGGTAACTGAATTTTTATAGGATGCTCTGAAGAGGAGAGTGTCGAAGAATTAATGACCTTCACCACAGTATAATCAGATGCCTTCGGTGGTTTTGCTAAAATTTCTACCATCCGATTAGGAGAAGCTTGAAAGACAAATAAGCCATCTGTATCTGTTTTCTTCAGATTCTCTCTCGATGAATTTTGATAACGTGATTTCACCTTCAGATTTCTGACATATCGTCCAGATTTATCATAAAACTTAGAGGTAATGGTCACCAGTTTACTCATGATTCAATATCCTCGTGTGTAGACACCTCATCCTCCTGATCTTCTTCTATTTCTTCGAGCAAATAATCAATCTGTTCATCACTCACTGCTCCACTCAAATGTGTACGCAAAGAGTTAAAGCCCAGTGCAATAAAGTCAGTTGACTGCGACGTATAGAACCTAAAAGTACTCAATTGATGTTGTTCATTTAATATGGATTTATTGGTTTTCAGAAGTTTTCCATCAGTTTGATCAATCACAAAAATTTCTTTTTCTCCTGCAGATGAGCTATTCCATTGATAATTAATCTGATTACTAAACAATGTTGCCATCTGAGGTAAGCTCATCTTCGGTTCAACCACATTTTGTGGCTGTAAAAACAGATGCTGCCCTGCTTTCACCTCGAACTTGCCACCCGTGGTCGGTAACACACCTGAACCACTAATCTCAATCTGACTTCCTCCAGCCACCAATATAATTTTTTTACTCGCCTTGACTTCAATCCTGTCTTCCGTCGAAATAATTTGCACCCCCTTTCTGGCAATAAGATCTGCACCATCACCCTGTGCCTGAATCTCGACTTTGCCTTTACCGGCATACAGTCGTGCCCCTTCTTGTGCTGCAAACAGGCTTAGTTTCTGGCTGGCATGCGCAATCAAAGACTGCTGCGTGCTGAGGTTAATACTCTCTCCGGCACTGTGGCTGATCTGACCATCAGCAGAGAGATGTACATCTTGCTGGCTACTCAACGCAATAGAGTTTGGTGCACTGAGAATCATCAGTGCCTGTTTAAAAGCAGCGGCTTTGCTTTCATCCTGCTGTTCGATCTGCTCTAAAAAGTTCTTTAAGTTATCGAGAACTTCTAAAGGATCGGTCTGCTGGTTTTTGGCCACTTCACTTAGGGCTTGGGTATTGTTCAGTGAGCTTTCAATCTGGCTCTTGGCTTCACTGGCATCGAGATGATTGCCTTCTGCCTGTGCCTGTGGATGGGTGGAAATTAGTAGCCCTTCTCCAGCACGAACTGCGCCCCACTGATCGGTTCTCAGTTCAAAGCCTTCTCCCCGACCGTCACTTTCAGCGCTGGCTTTGGGATGGCTCAAGTTCCCCAGGTTCAGTTGGGTCGCACCATGGCTGCTTTGCAGCTGGGCAGAAATCTGCTTCGGAGTATCATCAAAACGCAGCTGGTTAAAGCCACTGCCTTCAATTTCCTGTGAGCGGATCCCGCTGAGTTTTTTGGTATCGGGTAGTTGGCCTTGTTGGTCGAATTGGGTTGGCGAGCGTTCTGCTTCATGTAAACGACCAACCACGAAAGGCCGGTCGATGTTACCGTCAAAGAAGTCGATCACCACAATTTCATTAATCCGTGGCAGGAAACGTGCCCCGTAGCCTTCTCCGGCCCAGGGGGTCAGTACATCCACCCAGGCCGAATCGGTGTCATTGTCATTACTGCCGGCCCCGCCATCATGCTGATGGTCATCACTGCGGGTAAACAGGAAACGGACTTTGATTCGGCCCCATTCATCGACATGGATGCTTTCGCCAGCAGGACCGACTACCCGGGCGCGCTGTGGATGAGCCGCCGGTCGGTGCTGTAGTGGATGGTATTCCGGTACGGTGCGGATATTGCGGCGTTGCAGGGCTAAGGTATTGCCTTGACGTTCATCCGGGTGTTGTTCGTGTTTAACATTAATATGGCTATGCCAGTGGCTCTGGCTGAGTAACTGGTTAATCTGCTGATTGAGGTCTTTGGGTAAGTTGTTCTGGTTATAGAACTGTTTGCCGGTAATTAGAAATTCTTTGTCTGCTGCGCTGTGCTGGTCAATTTCCGGGTGTTCATTCAGTTCAAACCAGTAGCCAACCTGGGCATCACGGACGGTGGAGTGGGCACTAAAGTATTTGGATTGCAGGTCGTGGTAGTGACTGAGGTTCTGGTTCAGTTTGTCCAGCTGGTTATTAGAGGATGCGGTGGCCTGGTCTTCGCCATTTAAATCCTGCATCCAGGCCGGGCTGATCTGCCAGGCTTGTTCCAGGCTGAGGCTGGCATTGTCCTGATTGTGGCTGTGCTGGTGTTTGCTTTGCACTGAACCGGCACCTTCTTCCTGGCTCAGGCTATCTGACTGCCAGCGTTGCAGATGTACGGCGGTCGGTTGCAGGCTGCGCTGGGCAATCAACTGGGTGATGCTATCTAATTGTTCGGTGGCACTGGAGCGATGAAAGCGGATACTGCGACGATTTAAGGCGCTGTACTGGTTGTTATCATCAATCAGGCGCAGTTTCTGGGCCTGAATCGGGCTGCTGGAATGTACGACCTGTAACTGGGCTTCATCAATCAGCCAGTTAATGCCTTCACTGCGCCAGAGCCGGGTCAAAAAGTCATAGTCGGTTTCATTGGACTGCATGATAAAAGGACGCACATCCAGTTCCTGGGTCAGTCCGGTTAAGTCCAGAGTCAGGCTGGCAGCAAAGAGCGGGCTTTTGTTTTGCCATTCTTTAAACAGAATCTCGCTGACTTCGCGCACGCTTTTATTCATAAACACGCGGCTGTTACGGCGTTTATGCCAGAGTGCAGTCGGATCTTCTAGCGTAAGTTTATAGAGGGTGAGAGAGCCATCACTCTGGCCTTGCGCGGCTGCGGTGATAATACCGCTGCTGCGAAATAGCTGGCCCTGGTCAGTGACCTGATCGACGGCAACCTGCGCGCCGATAAACTGTTTTAACGGAATCTGGGCATTGGTCGAAAGACAGATCAGTTCGGCATGTAAACCGTCATTGAGCTGGTGTTCACCGTCGATGCGCTGTAAAAAAACATCGGCATTTAAGGCCGGCTGAGAAAATTGAATATGGAGGGCACGTTTTTGTGGGCTGAGGCCGGCCTGCTCCAAGGCAGTATGGATATGAACACGGGTTATCATTGTTATAAAAGGTATTGTTTTAATTTGCCCCGATTCTAAACAATGCTTATTTTTTAATCCAGCCTCCCGCTTTCATTTCTTGCCTACAAACCACCTGTTTCCGACCAGTTGCGATCAACAGCTGCCCAAAAAAGGAGCCGAAGCTCCTTATGGTGTTTGTCTATATTTTAAAAGGTAATCCGGCGATAACTGCGATATTCCGGTTTCCAAAAATTCGCCTCAATCGCCTCTGCCAGTAACTCGTCACTGATTACTGGTGCTACACCGGCCAGCATCGCCGCTTTAGCCACCTTAAAAGCAATAATTTTCGAAACCTTCTGGATTTCATTTAAATCCGGTAACAGATCGGCTGCTGGATCGAGCAGCATCGGCGAACAGTCCGCCAGTGCATTACTCGACGCCATCAGCATACTGTCTGTGACTCGGGTCGCGCCGGAGGCGACTACACCCAAACCGATGCCCGGGAAAATATAGGAGTTATTGCACTGCGAGATATGATAAATCTTGCCATGATAATTCACCGGCGCAAATGGACTACCGGTTGCAATGAGGGCCTTGCCTTCAGACCATTGCAGGATATCAGCCGGCACCGCCTCAACCCGCGAAGTTGGGTTCGACAGTGGCATTACAATTGGTCGCTCACAATTCTCGGTCAGGGTGCGAATAATTTCTTCGGTAAACAGCCCCGGCTGACCTGATACGCCAATCAGTACCGTTGGTTTGGCATGTTTGACTACATCGAGTAGTGAAATCATGTCATCGGCATTGCCCCAGGCTGCAACCCGTTCAGGCGACTGTGCCAGTTTGCGCTGGAAGTCCAGCAGATTCGGCTGGTTTTCGGTGATCAGGCCAAAACGGTCAACCATAAATACCCGCGCACGCGCTTCGGCATCGCTTAAACCTTCATACATCATCTGCGCAATAATCTGCTCGGCTATGCCGCTACCAGCAGAACCGGCACCGAGGAAAGCCACCACCTGATCTTTCAGCTGTTTGCCAGCGGCGCGCGATGCAGCAATTAAACTGCCCACCGAAACGGCTGCGGTGCCCTGAATATCATCATTAAAACAGCAAATCTGGTCACGATATTTGTTTAACAATGGCATCGCATTGTTCTGAGCGAAATCCTCAAACTGGATCAGCGCTTTTGGCCAGCGGCGCTGGATCGCGGCAATCACTTCATCAACAAAGGCATAGTATTCATCTCCGGTAATCCGCGGCTGATTCCAGCCCATATAAATTGGATCATCCAGCAGTTGCGGGTTGTTGGTACCTACATCTAAAGTAATTGGCAAGGTATAAGCCGGGCTGATCCCACCACATGCGGTATATAAGGATAATTTGCCAATCGGAATCCCCATCCCGCCAATCCCCTGATCACCAAGACCTAAGATGCGCTCGCCATCAGTGATTACAATCACCTTCACGTTTTTCTTGTTCACATTTTGCAGAATGTCATCAATATGGCCGCGGTCCGGATAGGCCAGGAAGATGCCACGATGACGGCGGTAAATATCAGAAAAACGCTGGCAGGCCTCACCGACCGTTGGGGTATAAATAATCGGCATCATTTCACTTAAATGATGCTCAATTAAGTGATAGAACAGGGTTTCGTTGGTGTCCTGAATATTTCTTAAATAAATATGCTTGTTGATGGCATCGTTAAACGACACATACTGCTGATAGGAGCGCTGACTCTGTTCTTCAATGCTCTCGATGGCATGTGGAAGTAAACCGTGGAGATTAAAATGGCGGCGTTCCTCTTCTGTAAATGCACCGCCTTTATTAAGCAAAGGCAGCTCCAGAAGCGTGTTTCCGGCATAAGGGATGTAAAGCGGTTTTTTGGTGGCTGAATTCGCTGATGTCATTTCCGATCTCATTATTCGATGATCCAGAAGGAGGCTCAAAGCAAAAGTTCCTCTGGGAGATAAGCTAGCTTAGCCCGTTTTGAGGACAATGGGGTATTTAGAAAATTGATAATGATTTGTGGATAATTTAGGTACTGAATAAATTTGTCCAATCCGGCATCCAGTCACGACATAACGCTTTCCCGAAGCTCAAAATGCGGTTTTTTATGCCCAAATCAATCCCCTGCCTGTTTAGCTTACAAATCCTCGACCCATCAGGATGTAGTTTTTCGCTGTTTTTCTGTTACATGCAGCCAGTGCAGATTTTTCAATTGGCCTCAATTTGGGTATGCTCTGGGGCAAAACACAACGACATATTTAAAAATCATGTATATCAAGCCATGGATTACACTGGGCGGTTTGGCCGCTGTGCTGGGGTTAGGCGGCTGCCAGACCCTTTCCAATACCACTGAAAAAGTCAGCGATCAGGTGACCGGTTTATTCTCCAGTAAAGACAAAGCGCCGAAAATCGACAAAGATGGCGTGGTCGATATCAGTAAAAAAACCCTGGAGCAACTGGAAAAATTTACTGCCAGCATGCCCACTCAACAATGGGTCTATATTGAAAATGAACAGCTGGGACGCTATCAGCTGAAAAACAAGGCTCAGGATGGAGTGATTCTGACTCTGGCCCTGCACTGCAAGATCAGCAGCCAGCGACCAACCTTCTCGCTGAGCAGTGCCGAAGGCAAGACATTGTTAAAGGCTTATGATCCGAATGCCGGACAGATCCAGTTCCTGCTCGACAATCAGAATTATGGCAATCCTTTTAATGTACATACCGATGAGCCATTGAAACGCTTCCAGGCAGCCATTGCGCAGGCCAAGGTGATCAAGATTTTTAATGCCTCCCGGCTTTATACCTTCCAGAATGGCAATGCCGATCTGCTGAGTAAACCGGTGTCCTGTCAGGAGTCTGGTGCATCGAGCTAAATACTATTTGGGTGCACCCGGCATATCCACCAGCATCGCGGTAAACCGGCGCACCAGCGGCAACACCACCAGCACCACCGGAAAGGCAATGGCCCAGGAAATCATCCAGTTCTGGAACCACAGTGTGATCAGTCCTTCGACCCAGCCCAGCGCACGCAGCATATTGACCATGGAAATAATACCGCTCATCAGGCCAGACAGCAGCAGCGGCATAATAATGCCCGCCCATTTTGCTGGCAGTTTAGGAATATTGGCGATGATTACAGGACGTTTGGCGTGCATGCGTGCTCCTACAGCGGGACAAATCCGTCATTGATCAGGTCATTTCATGGCCATGGTAGCATTTTCAGGCTACAGATGGCGCAGAATGTCGGACAATCTTCATTCACTACAAATGGGTTCACCTAAAGACAGTGAAATTTGCTATATTTGCTGTTTTTCTGCGACATTTATTTTTCGACTGATTATGAATACGGCAATCCAAGCAGCTCTTGAACATGCAGTGCAATCCCTTCAAGCAGAAGGTGTCCTCCCAGCAGACTGGAACAACACCAGTAATTTGACGCGAACCAAAGACCGAAGCCACGGTGACTTTGCCTCAAATATCGCCATGATTGCCTCTAAAGCTGCGGGCATGAAGCCGCGTGATCTGGCCGAAAAAATTCTGGCCGCATTGCCAGAAGTGGCAGATATCAGCAAAGCAGAAATTGCCGGTCCGGGGTTTATCAACTTCTTCTTAAATGCCGACCAGCGTTTTGCCATTCTTGATCAAATTCAGGCGCAGCAAGACCAGTTTGGCCGCACCAAGGTCAACGCGGGCAAACGCATTCAGGTTGAATTCGTTTCTGCCAACCCGACGTCCAGCCTGCACGTGGGTCATGGTCGCGGTGCCGCTTATGGCATGACCGTTGCCAACCTGCTCGAAGCCACTGGCGCGACTGTAGATCGTGAATACTATGTGAACGATGCCGGCCGTCAGATGGATATTCTGGCAACATCAACTTACTTACGTTACCTGGAACTGACCGGTCAGGAGCTGGTGTTCCCGAAAAATGCCTATCAGGGTGATTACGTCAAAGAAATCGCGCAAAGCATTATCGACCAGGATGGTGATGCTTATGTACGTCCAGTGGCCGATGTCTATAAAGATGTACCGGAAGATGTGCAGTATGCAGCTGAACCGGATGCAGAAGGCAATAAGGTGGTCCTGTCTGGCGACAAAGAAAAACACATTGATGGTCTGATTTTCAATTCACAAACTTTAATTGGCGAAGGCTATCGCGTATTCCATCAGGCGGCTTTAAAAGCCATTCTGGATGACATTAAAGATGACCTCGGTGAATTTGGCGTAACCTTTAACCAGTGGTTTAGCGAAGCCTCTTTAACTGAAAAAATTGATGAAGCGCTGCAAACACTGGATCAGCGTGGTTATCTGTATGAGCAAGATGGCAACATCTGGTTTAAATCGACTGAGTTTGGCGATGAAAAAGACCGCGTGGTCAAACGCCGTAATGGTCAAACCACTTATTTCGCTTCAGACATTGCATATCACCTGAATAAATTACAACGTGGCTATACCAACCTGATTGATATCTGGGGTTCTGACCACCACGGTTATATCTCCCGTGTAAAAGCTGCAATTGATGCGATGGGTTATGACTCGAAAAAACTAACTGTTTTACTGGTGCAGTTTGTCAGCTTATGGCGCGGCGGCGAGATGGTTCAGATGTCTTCCCGTTCTGGCCAGTTCGTGACCTTGCGTGACCTGCGTAAAGAAGTCGGCAACGATGCAGCACGTTTCTACTACGTCATGCGTAAATCTGAACAGCACATCGACTTTGACCTGGATTTAGCGGTCTCACAAAGCAAAGACAATGCGGTGTATTACATCCAGTATGCGCATGCCCGTATCTGCCGTATGCTGGAAAAAGCAGCCAGCACAGGCGTGAATTTTAATGCGCTTGACGCGCGTCAGTTTGCGGCCAAGCTGGAACTGGAGGCTGAAACTGAAATTCTGGCCAAGCTGGCGGCCTATCCTGAAATTGTGACCCGTGCTGCCAATGCCTGCGAACCCCATCAGGTTGGTAACTACTTGAAAGAATTAGCAGCTTTATTCCACGGCTGGTATAATGAACACAAAGTGCTCAATGATGATGCTGCGCTTACTCAAGCCCGCTTATTGCTTTCAGTAAACGTACAACAAACCTTGCGCAATGGTTTAGAATTATTAGGTGTTTCTGCACCTGAAAGCATGTAAACCAAGACATTCTTCTGCTGGGCAGGCGTACCATCACGCACCTGTCCAGCCAATCAGCCAATAATCAGAATAAAGAGGTTCCCTCGTGTTTGGAAAAACGCAACGCGGTGTATCAGAACGACCAAATAAGCCCAAAAAACCACTCATTCCGACCTGGTTAGGCACACTGGTGGTGATTCTGGTCGTGTTATGTTTCGCAGTGGCCTTAATGCTGTGGAAGCCGTGGGAACCTGTGCCACCAAAAGGCCAGATCACTTCTGAACATTATCAGGAAGACACCAACAAGGATTACCGCTTCTATGACCTGCTGCCCCAGCAACAGGTAACACCAATTCCGGAGCAGGCCGTACCTGAAACCCAAGAACAGACGGCAGTGGTGATTGTCGAAGCGCCAATTGTTGAGCCGGCAGCGCCCGCAGCCGCCAGTGAAGCGACGGCGGGCATCACGCCAACTGAACCGCCCGTGGCCGCGCCTGCCAGCTATATTCTGCAGGTCCGCAGCTATACCGATCCGGATGCCGCCGATGCACGTCGAGCTGAAATTATTCTGAATGGTCTGTCCGCCGATGTGGTCAAAACCGTAGAAGGTGGTGAAACCTGGTATCGGGTAATTTCGGGGCCATATACCTCTGCAGAGGCGGCGCTAATTGCTCAGCAAACCCTGCAACATAGCGGGATTGATTCGATTGTGGTGAAACGCCAATAATAAAAAAGATGCGCAAGCATCTTTTTTTATAGCTTCAAATTTTGTTTAAGCCAACTGTGCCTCTAGCTTCTGTTCACGAGCGAACGCCCGCTGATAGCCCTCGCGCTGTGCCAGTCGCTGCAGATAACGCTCAATCTGCGGATATTTGCCATCAGTACGGCTTTGCAAGGCCTGTAGCGGAAAGGCCATCTGAATATCGGCAAAGGAAAATGTGCCGGCAAAATAGTCATGTGTGGCCAGATAATCTTCCAGAAACTGGATATGATCTTTGAGTCGCGGCTGAATAAAACCCTGCCGGATACCTTCACTGACTTTTGCTGCCACCGGACGAATCAGCCAGGGTGCGCGCTGCGGCACTTTGCTGGCCACCAGCTGCATCACCAGCAATGGCATCAGTGAACCTTCGGCATAGTGCATCCAGTAACGGTACTGCTGCTGATCGGCCGGACGTGTTGGCTTGAACTGCTGCGCCGCATCATACTGTTCCTGTAAATACTCTAAAATCACCGCAGATTCGGCAATCGGCTGCTCACCATCTGTCAAAATTGGTGCTTTACCCAGCGGATGCACCCGTTTTAACTCTGGTGGCGCGGCAAAACTCGGTAAACGGCGATAAAATTCAATCTGATAAGGCTGGCCCAGTTCTTCTAAGGCCCACAAAATACGAAAGGAACGCGACTGTTCCAGATGATGCACAGTAATCATAATGACACTCTGATTGTTTTTCTTGAAATAAAGAACCACCGGCCACCTTGACCGGTTGCGGCAACTCAGCATCATCAGGCCCACCCATCGATCGCGACGCTTGGGCCTGAAGTTCAATTCATCATGCCTGCTTAACATGAAGCACGCATTTTATCTGGCAGGGCCGGTGCTTCCAGCCGTGGCCCATTATAATCTGGAATGCTGCCAAAACGCGGGTCCTGATTGACCCACTGGTCACGTGCCTCGCTCAGCTCGTCCTGGGTACGTCCGACAAAGTTCCACCATAGTAAAATCGCGGATTCAAATGGCTCACCGCCCAGTAACAGTACGCGTGCACCCTGGTGCAGTTCAATCTCAATGTCCTGCAGACCCGGCTCCAGCACCACCATATTGTCTTCGTTCAGTTCATGCTGGTTAATATGCGCCGTGCCTTCTAGCGCCATAAAGCCATATTCAAAGGCCGGATTCAGCTGAAGCCGGGTGCGTACCGTTTCTGCCGCAGTTAAGTCCAATGCCAGTAACGGGCTATGCACCTCAACCGGCGAGCGGGTTTCCAGAAACTCCCCGACCAGCACGGTAAATTCAACCCCATCTCGTGACACCACCGGTAATTCAGGATAATGGTCAAAACGCGATGGCATATTGCGCTTGGCATCCGGCAAGGCAATCCACAGCTGGGCCGCATGCATGTGGGTTTCCTGCTCTGGCGCGACTTCGGTATGCGAAATCCCCTGCCCGGCTGTCATCAGGTTGACCTGTTTCGGCCGGATCAATTGTTTGGAGCCGATACTATCGGTATGCATGAGGGTGCCTTCAATCATCCAGGTAAAGGTTTGCAGGCCAATATGCGGATGTGGTCCGACATCCAGCCCGTCACCCTGCGGAAAGCTGACCGGACCGGCATGGTCTAAAAAGCACCAGGCGCCAATCATGCGTTTATGACGGCTGGGCAAGGCGCGTTTAATGACGGTGTCCTGCCCGATTTCTGCACGGCGCAGCGGCACTTCCTGAATAAACTGCTGGATATATTTTTCACAATCGTCTGAATGGGACAGTTCGGTATAGTTGGCATTGGTCATAGTTGTATCCTAACTCTGGCGATGTTCCATGTCGCTCATCTTGTTGTTTATCTTATACGCGGATGCTGCATGAGTTTGCTATAGTTCAGTTAATATGCAGCATTCTCCTGGCAGAACAATCAAAAAATCGCTTTTTGTTGTAAGGATTCATGTGAGCACCAGCGCACAATTTCCTCTCTTTTCCTGCCGTTTTGAGGCTTTTTTTCAGCAAATTACCCATATTTAGGGAGGTCTTTTTTTAATCGCGAAAGCTATACTATTACTTTGATTTTATTAAAGACTTGGGGCAATTCTATGAAGATGGGAAATCGGATTAGAATGTCGACGAATTCAACAGATCTTGCACCCGATGATTCGGATCGACATATTTTACAAGCGTCAGAGTGCGACCTGGAAAGTCGTCAGGCCCTGGAACAGGCCCTGCAAGATCCGGCTGCCCGTATTCCGCCCCAGTTTGAAGACTATTTTTATAAATTCCAGACCATTCACCAGAAGCTGTATTTACAACAGGTCAATCACATTGGCCAGCTGGCATTTTTACTGTACTTTTTCGCCGATTATTTTGTACTGCCCGATGTCAGTCTGCTCTCCGGCATCGCCAGAGTCATCGTGATTGTACTGGCCATCAGCATTAATTATTTCCTGTTCAAATATGTGAAAGATATCCGGATCCATGACCAGATTTTACCGGTCGGCACGCTGGTTTGTGCCGGCCTGTGGTTTTATCTGATGTCCTTGTCGAACAGCCCCTATATCGATATCTATATCTATGCCTCGGTCATTTTTGTGGTGCTGGCCAATTTGTGTATTCAGGTGCGCTTTAAGCCGGCGCTATATACCTCGTTTTTAATCAGTACCGTGGTGTTTTTAGGCGTATCTAACTTAACCAGCGCCATTGAAACCATTATTTTTGCGCTGGTCTATCTGCCAATCTGGCTGTTCAGTTTATATATCAGCTGGACCAATACCCTGAATGCACGGCGTAATTTTCTCAGAACCATGCTAAATGACTGGAATTTCCATATTCTGCAAGAGTTGGCGCATACCGACGAGCTGACCCAGCTCAGCAACCGCCGCCAGTTTGTGCATATTGCCGAGCATAAGGTACATGAATGGCCGCAGCATGCTTCGACCTGCCTGCTGATGTTTGATGTCGATTATTTCAAGCAGATTAATGACACCCATGGTCATGACGTCGGTGATCAGGTGCTGCAGACCATTGCCGATATTGCCCGTAAGGAAATGCGGCGCAAGGATATTCTGGCGCGTTTTGGTGGCGAGGAATTTACTGCTTTACTCACCGAAACCAGTCTGCAGGATGCACTGCTGATTGCCGAACGTTTAAGAACCAAAATTGCTCAGCACCGGATTTATATTGGCCAGAATATCAGCCTGAATTTTACCGTTTCGATTGGGGTATCTGAGCTCAAAGCCGAACAGCCTGATTTAACCACATTAATTAAAGAAGCTGATATTGCCTTATACGCGGCCAAACAGCATGGGCGTAATTGTGTACTGCACTATGATATTGGCATGAGCGAACCGAAAAAACCGGCCTGCCCGTCCAATATTTCCTGGGTGGTTTAAATGCAAAAAGAGCGCCGAGGCGCTCTGCAAAATGAATTAGAAATTATCTTCATCAAAACGGTCTTGGTCGATTTTATAGATATGGAAACTCCGTTCTATCTGTACCCCTAAACCAAATTCAATCATCAAGGAGGTCAGCTTATTGCCATCAATTAAAACAATACCTGATTTCTTCGCAGACTCAATTGCCTCTTTACTAAAACTTGAAGTTGTAATGAAAACACCCTTCTTGGCGACCTGATCTGCCAAAGCGCCTTTAAACTGCTGAATATCAGGACGCCCCACGGTATTTTCCCAGCGTTTTGCTTGAATATAAATTTTATCCAGATCTAAGCGATCTTCGCTGATTACACCATCAATTCCACCATCATTCGTTTTTCCAATTGCTTGCGCTGCATCTTGATGTGAACCGCCATACCCCATAGCGACAAGAAGATCGACAACAAGTCGTTCAAAAAATAAAGGAGATTTATCTTTTATGATCTGAAGTAAATCATTTTTCAAATTAGACTTTAATAATTCTGTCGTAGTCTGAATCGTTTCTTCAGGTGTTTGTGTTTCCGGATAAACATTTAAACTTTCTGCATCTGTTAAAGTTTTAACTTCCGATTCAGCTTCATTTTTCTTGCCAAATTTAAAACTTTTAAACCCGTCAAATTGGGCTAAAAATTCATTGGTTATAGCATTTAAATTTTTTAAATCAATTGTTCTTCCTAAATCACTGATCTCACAATAGGCCCTTTTAGGCTGCTGAATTAAGCCTGCTTTGACTAAATATGTCTTTGCCCATGAAACTCTATCTTTAAATATATTTTTTCCACTTGGCAGTGTTTGATTTAAATCTTCTTCAGACAGATTTGAACGTTCAGCTAAAACATCAGCAGCATCTGAAATTTTAATGGGCTGATCTAATTCCGACAATAATCTCATTAAAGGAAGCATTAACTGATCGTATGTAGGTAAAGACATATTTTTAAACTTAAGATTTTATTTTTATTCAGTATAAATAAAAAAGAGCGCTTAAGCGCTCTTTTTTAAATAATTTCGGGCTTCTAAACTGCCGCGCACCTTGCGCCGATTTTAAAAGCAATGCTTTAAAATGGGCTCATGGCGTAATTCAGGCACAAAGCAATGCTTCGTAAAACCCCACTGCCGCGGGCACAGCCCTTGGCGTAATTCAGGCGGACAGCAGTACTGTCCGAAAGCCCTGAATTACTCCCATTCAATTGTTGCAGGTGGTTTAGACGATACGTCATATACCACACGTGAAACGTCTTTAATCTCGTTCATGATACGAGTTGAAATACGATCTACCAGATCATATGGCAGGTGCGCGAAACGTGCTGTCATAAAGTCAACTGTTTCAACGGCACGCAGGGCAACAACCCAGGCATAACGACGGCCATCACCCACCACCCCAACAGATTTCACTGGCTGGAATACAGCAAAGGCTTGTGCAGTTTTGTCATACCAGCCGCTGGCACGCAGTTCCTGCATAAAGATGTCATCAGCCAGACGTAAAATGTCGGCATATTCTTTTTTCACTTCACCCAGAATACGCACGCCCAAACCTGGACCCGGGAATGGATGACGGTAAATCATGCTGTGTGGCAGACCTAAAGTGGTGCCCAGTTTACGTACTTCATCTTTAAACAGGTCACGTAACGGTTCAACCAGTTCAAAAGCCAAATCATCCGGTAAACCACCCACGTTGTGGTGTGATTTAATTACATGCGCCTTGCCCTGTTTGCTGGCGGCAGATTCAATCACGTCTGGATAAATCGTACCTTGTGCCAGGAATTTCACACCATCTAATTTACGTGCTTCTTCAGCAAACACTTCAATAAATTCACGACCAATAATCTTACGTTTCGCTTCAGGATCAGTGACCCCTGCCAGTGCAGACAGGAAACGATCTTCCGCATCGGCGCGAATCACGCGGATCCCCATGTTGTCAGCAAACATTTGCATAACCTGGTCGCCTTCGTTTAAACGCAGCAAACCGTTGTCTACGAATACACAGGTCAACTGATCGCCAATTGCTTTATGCAGCAATGCAGCAACCACAGAAGAATCCACACCGCCTGACAGACCCAGCAGTACTTTTTCATCGCCAATCTGTTCACGTAGCTGTTCTACACGCAGGTCGATAATGTGCTCTGGTGTCCACAGACCGCGACAGCCACAAATCTGGTGTACGAAGTTCGACAGTAATTCCGCACCTTTAGAAGTGTGCGTTACTTCCGGGTGGAACTGGATGCCGTAGAAACGACGTGTTTCGTCAGATACCATGGCAATTGGGCAGCTTGGAGTTTGCGCTGTCACCTGGAAACCTTCCGGAATACGGGCAACTTTATCGCCGTGGCTCATCCAGACATGCAGCTGGTTTTCACGGTCTTGCAGGTTACCAATCAGCTGGTCACGCACCACGATGTCTACTTCTGCATAGCCAAACTCATGGACAGTACCTGGCTCAACTTTACCGCCAAGCTGTTCGCACATGGTTTGCAGGCCATAACAAATGCCCAATACCGGCACACCCAGTTCAAACACCACTTGTGGTGCACGCGGGCTGCCTTCCTGGTGAACGCTTTCAGGTCCACCCGACAAGATGATACCGTTTGGATTAAATGCACGAATGTCTTCTTCAGACATGTCATAGGCATACATTTCAGAATATACGCCAGCTTCACGAACACGACGTGCGATGAGCTGACTATATTGAGAACCGAAATCCAGAATCAGGATACGATCTTCAGTAATTTGAGTATTGGTAGTCATGACAAACAACTATGAGAGGCAAACGAATATAAGCGCCGTATTCTAGCATTTTTTCTGCGCATTAAACACAAGATTCAGATCAGTCTGTGCGGATCCCCGAATCAGGCCGCTACCGGCAGATGTTCTCGACCCTCTTCTTTATTATCTATTTAGGCAAAAAATAAGGCAGCCGGAGCTGCCTGTACTGAATGACGGGACATTATTTCCCTGCATCACATCTTATTTTTCAATCAGATGATCCAGACTCAGTTTACCTGCACCTTGCAGCACCAATAGCAGGAAACCACCTGAAATCGCCAGGTTCTTCATCAGGTTAACTGCATCTTCCGGTGCACCATGGAACATAAATGCAGTCAGCAAACTGAATACTGCCAGTGCCAATGCCACCAGACGGGTTTGCAGACCCAGTAAAATCGCCAGACCACCACCCAGCTCCAGCAGAATCACCAGTGGCAACAGGCCACCCAGCACCCCCATCGCTTCCATATAGCCCACCGTTGCGCTATAGCCGGCAATTTTGCCCCAGCCCGACACAATAAAAATATAAGCCAACAAGACACGCGCCAGTAGCAGCGACAGGTTGTTTAAGGCAGGGGTTTGAAAGATTTTGGCAACCACAGTATTTGGATTAAACATGAGAGAACCTACAGCAGATCAGTAAAAAGATGCTGCTATCTTAGGGACTGGCCGAAGATCAAAAAATCACCATTTCAAAGATGTATCGTTGCAAATTTAGAATGATGACAGCGGAAATTTATTTACGTTTTTCTACTGACTTTCACCAACCGGACTGATAGGATTTGACTACATTTCTGCTTGTTTTTCCCTCATGGAACTGATTGATTTTATCCTGCATGTTGATGCGCATTTACTTGAGTTCATTACCAATTATGGGGTCTGGATTTATGCCATCCTGTTTCTGATTATTTTTGTTGAAACCGGTCTGGTGGTGATGCCCTTTTTACCGGGGGACAGCCTGTTATTTGCAGCCGGTGCGCTGGCGGCCTCGACCGGTGCCATGGATCCGTGGTTATTGGGCGGCTTACTGTTTATTGCCGCTGTCTTGGGCGATACCCTGAACTATCATATTGGTAAATATATTGGGCCACGGGTATTTGAAATTGAATCACGCTTTATTAATAAAAAACACCTGATTGCCACCCAGCAATTCTTTGCCAAGCATGGCGGTAAAACTATTATTTTTGCCCGTTTTGTGCCTTTTGCCCGCACCTTTGCCCCTTTTGTTGCCGGTGCCGGGAGCATGAACTATAAATACTTTCTGACCTATAACGTAGTGGGCGCTTTCTGCTGGATTGGCTCATTTATTACCCTAGGTTATCTGTTTGGTAACATGCCAATTGTGAAAGAGAATTTTACCTATCTGATTTTTGGCATCATTATTTTAAGTGTCTTGCCGGGGGTGATTGGTTTTGCCCGCCAGAAGCTGAAAAAGCAGGTCCGCGCTTAAGCAAAAAAGCGCAGAATAACCGGAAAAGCACACAGCACCAGCAACATGGCCGATCCTTTATACAAGAGATCGGCTTTTATTTGCTTAGATTCTCCCGACAAAATCGCGCGACCAAAAGACATCCAGAACAGCGCAGTCGGCAACAGCACCAGACAGAACACTGCATAAACCATCAAGAAATTGGTCGGATTATCCCAGGTTTCAGTCGGTAAAATCCCGGCAGCAAAAAGTAGTGCCTTGGGATTTTTTAAGGTGGCAAAAAACAGCTGATGCGGGCGGATAGACGGGTTGAGCTGGTTATGCTTGACCAGATGCGCATGCTTCCACAAATGAAAAGCCGTCCACAGCACATATAGTGCGCTCAGGCCATGCAGAATATGGCTTAAATACGGCCAGATTGGGACGGTCAGATGAATCAGCAGCGCCCACAAACTGATGGCATATAAATAGCCAAGCAGCTCGGCAGGCACAAATAAACTGGTTCTGGCAATTCCATGTTGATGTGCTGAACTTGCAAGCAAAGCATTGGTTGGTCCCGGAATAAGCAGAACCGCAATCATTGCCAGCACAAACAGCCAACTTTCAATCATAGACACCTGAAATTACCTGAAATTAGGCGCACACCTTATATTAATTTGATAAAAACTGACAAGTTTTTCTCACGACTGGGAGGATATTTGGACAGATAAAAAAGCCTTTATTTTTATTTAAATTTAAGATTTTTAATAATTTTTTCTGAAACATTTTGCTAAGATTTTTCACGCCGTGACTCGCATAAACTGCCAGCCCAGCGTGAAAAATGCGAAGCCTTAACTGGCCTGCTTGGTGCGTACAACAATTGGACAGCCTTTAAAACGCGCCGCCTGCACAATGGCTTCCTGCTCGCCCAGCACCCGTGCCAGTTCAGTATTTTTGGTATTCGATGATTGTCCCATATTGACCGAAACACTTGGGCCAATGCCCCAGCCGCCACGACTGCCCCAGCCTCCGCCAAGACCCACCCCCACACCAACACCGGTCCGTTTAGGCGCCTGTACGCCCTGATCAATATAGGACTGAATCCGGTTATATTCGCTTTGCAGCTGCTGACAGTTCAGCGCCTGATAATGTGTAGGCGAGACATAGGTCGGTTTAACCGTCGTGGCACAGGCACCCAGCAGCAAGGTTCCGGCAGCCAGCAGGCTGATATACAGTGTTTTCATGCCCATCTCAGGATTGTTTCTGTTCAATCTCATTGAACAACGATTGATAGGCCTGCGTCAATTTATGATCTGTAGCAAAATGAATAAGCGGCAGATTTTTATGATGCGACTCTTTCATGATGACTGAGGGTGGCAGCATGCTGTTAAATACCGGTAACTGCTCCTCTTTCAGCTGCTCGACCACTTCTCGTGGCAGCTTGGCCTGGGCCTGGAACTGGTTCACCACAATGCCTTCAATCTCCAGCTCGGCATTATGATCTTCCTGGGTTTCCAGCACATTTTCAATCAGGCTGTGCAGGGCACGTTTGGAAAACACATCGCAGTCAAACGGAATTAATACCCGGTCAGCCGCAATCAGCGCCGATAAGGTAAAGAAGTTAAACGCCGGCGGTGTATCAATAAAGACCCGCTCATAACGCCCGGCCAGTGAGGCCAAGGCATCCCGCAATTTATAGATTTTATGTTTGCTTTCTAAGGCATGGGCCAGACTGCCCAGGTCCGGACTGGCTGGAATTACATCCAGATTTGGAAAAGGCGATTGATGCACATAGGCTTCCAGCCCCTTGGCGCGGCTTTTTAAGATCGAGCCCAGGGCATTGCCAATCAGGCCTTTGCTTTGGGTATTGCCCAGCACTTCTTCAAAATAGTTCTGGATATTTGGCTCTAGTGCCGGCTTATGGGTGGAATAGGTGGCATCATCACCCAGTAAATACTGGCTGGAGTTGGCTTGCGGGTCCAAATCAATGACCAGGGTTTTAAAGCCCTGATGGGCACTGATGGCGGCCAGATTGACCGTAATACTGGATTTTCCAACGCCGCCTTTCTGGTTAAAGACCACACGTGTTCGCATGTCTATCCCTCTGATTTTATATTCTAATTGGCTCAAGTGTAGCGAAGTATAGCCGAGAGATAGACATTATTGTCGAACAATTAACCAAAACTTGGCTTGATCATTACCAAGGCGATAATCGCCAGCAGTGCAACCAGGGCTATGCCCCAGCCGGCGCGGCGTTGCACCAGTAAAATACTGTCCGTTTTACGGTAGGCTTTCATTAACGAAGACAGCATCACCAGGAATAAAATGATTTTGGCATAAAACCAGGTTTCGACCTGAAAATCCTTTAATGCCAGCAGCACAATTCCGGTTACTACTATCAGCGTAACCGATAAATGTTGTAGCGCCACCCACAGCGTGCGCCCGGCCGGATTGGGCTGGTTGCCCTGCACGCCTTTAAATAAGGTCAGGCCACGGGCCAGCAGAATGACCAGCAATACGCTGATGCTGGTCATATGAATAATTTTAAGTAAAAGTTGGGTTTCCATGAACTGTTCTGATCTCTATTTCTTGTTCGGGGTTATTGTTTCGGGGCGTGGGCACATTCCGGGCTTGAGGTATCCTGTCCTTGCCATTCATCCTGAACAAAAGCATGAATTGCCAGCGCATGAATCTTGCTTGGACTTAACAGATCACCGACCGCGGCATAGACCTGTTGATGGCGCTGCACCAGACGTAAACCGGCAAACTGTTCACTGACGATTACCACCTTAAAATGAGATTCCTTCCCCGGATAATAGCCGCCGTGACCAGAAGATTCATTCACCACGTCTAAATGTGTCGGGTTCAGGGTGTGTAAGCGTTCAATCAGTTGTTGTTCTATACTCATGATCATGCATCCAAAAAGGCCTGAGATTAATCTTAGTATACCCTGTTCTTTTTGCGATATTGTGGCGACCGGCTGAAAACCACCTTTTTCCCGCTTGAACCGCCGCTATTGGCTGATTTCACAGCAGAAATCATCTAAACCTTGGTCAAAATGGCTTTTATTTATGCAATCAGCACAAGTTTTTTCACAAAGTTATTGACCCTGTTTTTGCATAATGTATTATACACCGCATGCGGGAATAGCTCAGTTGGTAGAGCACAACCTTGCCAAGGTTGGGGTCGCGAGTTCGAGTCTCGTTTCCCGCTCCAAATTCTTTTTTGTTCATTTTTTAAAGTAAAAAATTGATCGACCCTGCGGGAATAGCTCAGTTGGTAGAGCACAACCTTGCCAAGGTTGGGGTCGCGAGTTCGAGTCTCGTTTCCCGCTCCAAATTCTAAAAGCCCTCATCGAAAGATGGGGGCTTTTTTATTATTGATTTTAAATAATATTTTTTCTTTCAGTCTATAAAGCTATCAGCTTCAACGCGAGTAAAAAGTTAAGTTAGATCAGTTAAGAGTGGGCTTACGTGACCAAAAGTGACCTAAACGTGCCCTGTAACCATCACATATAGATCAATATATTAAAGATTTTGTATAAATTTTAGTGAACATCGGCTGAGTAATTCTAAAAAAACTTAAAATACTTCATTCTGACTTTTATTGAAGTCTTTTTCACTACTTTATAAAAATGGTGACCAAATTTGGTCACCAAAAATACTTAATAAAAACAATATACTAACTAGAAAATTATTAAATTACATGACGCTTTTTATTAGCAATAATTATTCATCTGGCTTGAACTTTAATAAATCGCCAACGTCTACATTTAACAATACGCACAATTTTTCTAATGTTTCAAAATCAATACGAGTTGATTGACCATTATAAAGCTTATGTAAAGTCGTCTTACTCATTCCGGTTGCCCGAGCTACATCTGCCACTTTCATTCTTCGTTCCGCCAAAAGAACAGGCAAGTTACAAACTATCATTAATTACCACCATTGTGTAATAAAGTACTTGCATGATGTATTAAACGCATTTATTATTGCATTGTGATCTTAAATAACACCATTGTGATACTTTATAAAAGGATACAAACATGAATCTTACTTATATTACTACAAAAGAACTGGCGGAACGAATCCATTACAACGAACGCACTATCCGAAATCAGTTGAAGGACAGTGTTCTAATCGAAGGCATTCATTACATCCGCCCTTTTGGTGGACGCAAAATTTTATATGTATGGGAGCGTATTGAAGAAGATATGACTAAAACCACTTTAGGCTCGCTACACAGCCTACAACTTCAATAAGGAGGATATTATTATGGCTGCCATCCGTACTAGATACGGTAAGTTATGTGTCGATTTTCGATACTTAAACATCCGTTGTCGTGAAACAACAGCTCTTGAAGACAATGCTCCAAATCGCAAAAAGCTTGAAAAAGTGATTGAGCGAATGGAAGCGGAAATCTTATTGGGTATTTTTGACTATGCTAAGTACTTTCCAAAAAGTTCTCGTTTGAAAGAAATCAAAAATGCAGAAAACAGAGTAAATGAAATCAGCTCTAAAACACCTCTATTTTCAAAGTTCTGTGAAATCTGGTTCACTGATAAAGAAATAGAGTGGCGTACAAGCTACAAGGGAAAAATTCAAATTGTAATCAAAAAGTACTTGATCCCTTTTTTTGGCGCAATTCCTGTTATTAATATTAAAAAGTCAGACATTCTTGGATTCCGTTCATCCCTCGCCAAAGTGACTAACGGAAAAAACCAAGAATGCCTTTCACCATCAAGAATCAACCAGATTATGATAGTGCTTCGTATGATACTCGATAGTGCTGCCGAACGATATGAATTTGATAGCCCTTATAAAAATATCAAGAACTTAAAGCAAGGAAAGATTGAAGTAACACCTTTTTCATTAAAGGAAGTACACGCAATCCTTGCCACAGTTCGTGATGATTTTAAGCCTTATTATACTGTTCGATTTTTCACAGGTATGCGCACCAGTGAGATCGATGGCTTGCAATGGAAAAATGTGGACTTACAACGTCGGGAAATCCACATTCGTGAAGCATTGGTGAATGGGGAGCTTGGTGGAACTAAAACTTATGGTTCTGACCGCACGATCCAGATGAGTGATCGGGTTTATCAGGCCTTTCTGCAACAGAAAAGCTTAAATAATGGTAAATCAGAGTTTGTCTTCTGTAACCGCGATGGTGGACCTCTCGATTATCGTTTAGTGAATAAACGTGTCTGGCATCCCCTGCTACGCTATTTAGGACTAAAGCCTCGTCGTGCTTATCAAACACGTCATACCGCTGCAACGCTCTGGCTGTCGGCAGGCGAGAATCCAGAATGGATCGCACGCCAGCTGGGCCATTCAACGACTGAAATGCTGTTCCGGGTCTATAGCCGCTATATTCCCAATGTTACGCGCCGCGATGGCAGTGCATTTGAAGCCATGCTGGAAAAACTAAATACAGAGGAGCTTGCACATGAATAGTAAAGCTTTCTTTGGTGGTGTGGTCGTCAGCGCTGAAGCAGATATGGTCGCTCGTGAATTAATCCATGAGCTACACATTCCCAAACTTCACAATCTAGCTTTTTTGTTGGAAATCAATAAATGCTTCGATGATCACCAGGCGTTGAGACTCTGGTTACAGCGAATGTTGGATGAAGGGCAAGCCCATTACGATGACTTGGCCCAACAGGCCCGTCTCCGCTTAATGAGTCTCGCTCACTAATAAAACAAACACAGACAGAAGGTCATCCAATCGATGACCTTAGCCCCTCTATATCTATAAAAAGGTGAACACATGCATAAAGATATTTCAATTTGGATGCCACTCTATATTGGCGACCTACAGGCAAAATTTGCACGAATGACGGCAGAACAAATTGGTGCGGCACTGCTGTTAATGATGGATTTCTGGAAAAATGGTGCCATCCCTCATGACCTAGCTACTGTATGTAGCATCACGAAATTACCTCAGCACACCAAGGCTAAAACTTTGTTGAATACGCTGATGGCTCTGGAATTGTTTGAAGTCGAGTCTGAGCAGATTCATTCAAGTTTTTTAACCAGTTTAAAAAGCCAGGCATTGCAAAATCAGCAAATGAAATCTGATAAAGCTAAAAATGCAGCTCAAGCACGTTGGGGTAAATCCGCAAGTAATGCTCAAGCATCAACCAAGCAACGAAAAGTAAATGCTCAAGCAGCTCCTGAGAAGAGCCCGAGTATTACTCAAGTCATGCTTGAATCATGCCCTTCATCTTCATCTTCATCTTCATCTTCATCTTCATCTTCAAATTTTGAAGAAAAAAATGAGAGTTTTTTAGAAAATTCAAAATGGATTTAGGAGAATAATCATGAATACCATGCTTAAAACGCTCCAGTTTCGCGCAGAAACAACGGAAACAGCTTGCCCTACCCATCATATACCCCTAATGGAAATTGCGGGTCACAGGCTCTGTAAATTGTGTGCCAAAGAAACCGTCGATCACTCACATGCAGCCTATGAGAATGAACTGCAACAGCGATTGCTACAACAGAAAATTAAAAATTCAGGGCTCAATAAACGCTACCTGGATCGTGGCTTCAAGAATTATGTAGTTGCATGCCCTGCACAAGACAATACCATCAAGCTATGTCAGGCCTTTGCACAGCAGATTATTTCTGACCACAACCCGAATATGTTGATGATTGGTACACCGGGTACAGGTAAAACCCATCTGAGTGCATCAATTATTCGCAACATTCTGCATAACAGTACAAAATCTGCACGCTACTATACCAGTGCAGAAATTGCTCAAAAAATGATGGACACTTGGTCAGATGCTTCACGCTCTGAAAAGGAAGTCATCGACCATTTCTCCAGCTTTGATTTATTAGTGATTGATGAATATGGCCTGCATGACCGGCATGAAAAACGCCTGGAGATGGTGCATAAGGTCTTATATAGTCGTTATGACAATATGAAATCTACCCTGCTGATTTCCAATTTCACAGTCCAAAATATGCAGCGGGATTTAGGTGTCCGATTATGGTCAAGGTTGCATGAAAATAGCCTGATCATTGTTCCATGCTACTGGGCAGATCAAAGGATTACTTAATACTGCTTGCAAAAAAGAGCCTTGTTAGACGGCTCTTTTTAACTTATCTCTTTTTTAAATTAAGTGGCTTTGTTGCACAAACCTATCTGTAAAGGGTTTTTCAGCGATATAATTTTCAAATGAAGAAGCCTACACACAAAATCTACCGCACAACCAATTGGCCCGCATATAACCGAGCACTCATGAGTCGCGGAAATATTGCCATTTGGTTTGACCCTGCTACGCAATGGTATGCGCCCCTTCTAAGCTAGGTTTGTGCAACAAAGCCTTACCTCAATTAAAATCCCACATAAAACTTCTCAATCAATTGCCTTGTCTTCACCATTAAACTGGTCAAAACATTATCCCGCTCAAACAGCTTAACCTTATAGTTTGGTAAGTCCTTCAACTCTTCTTTACGTGGCAAACGATGCGTATATTCATAGTGATCGAGTACTTCTTTCATCGCTTCAGGCTTTAGATTTTCCTGTTCACAAAGCTGCTGGTAAGCCTGTTCTTTTTCGATATCCCAAAATTGTGCAAAGGCATCTTGTACGCTTTGACCATTGATCATCTTCGGCATGTTTTCTTCAATGAACTTCTGAATCAGTTCCTGCTTGTCATGCAAGGTAACTTCATTACCAATTAGATCATGTATCTGTGCTTCGTATTTCTTGCGTTTGGCCTCATCCCCGCTATCCAGAGCCATTTGCAGCAAATTGATAATATAGCCCACATTGATCCGGTCACTATGTAGCAGATCCAATTGGAAATCGACATCATCCAGTACAGAGACTTTTTCTTTTTTCGTAGTCTTGCGTACATCACGACATAAGTCAGCATACTTGGAAGCAAAATTGGCAAAGTGCTGTTTATCTAAAGCGGTCTGGTTCTGATCGTATTCGATAAAGGTTTGCAGCTGAGCGTTATAACGCATCACTTCACGGAAGGCCTTAATAAACTCCAACTGCTGATCTTCTGTCATGAGATCATCCACGCTTTGATAATCAGGCGTGATCTTGAGCAACTTCTGAACAGCAGCATCATAATCCTGCTTAATTTCCTCAAAGCTTGGAACCAGTACCACCTTTTGCGCATCTTTATTGGAAAATAGCGCCAGTGCTTCATCTGTCGCACGTTTCAGGTTACGGAAGCAGATAATGTTTCCAAATGGCTTCTTATCGTTATAGACACGGTTGGTGCGTGAGAATGCTTGAATCAAGCCATGATATTTTAGGTTTTTATCGACATACAAGGTATTTAACGGCTTAGAGTCAAAGCCCGTGAGGAACATATTGACCACGATTAGAATATCAATCTGTCTGTTTTTTACGCGCTGTGCAATGTCGCGGTAGTACGCATAAAATTGATCACCAGAATTGTAGTTGGTTTTAAACTGTCGATTGTAATTCGCTATGTAGCGATCTAGCTTATCCCGACTGGATGAATTGACCTGACTTGGAATATCTGCGGCTTCTTCATGAATTAAGCCATTTAAGTCATCAGTCGGTACAGCCTCATTTGCAGCATAGGAAAAGATAGTGGCAATGGTCAACGGTTTAAATATCCGACCTTGTGCTTCATCTTCAATTTGCTTTTCAGCCTGCACCTTTTCAAAGATGTCGTAATATTGGGTCAGTGTTTCGACCGAACTGACACAGAACATTGCGGTAAATTCACGATTACGGGTTTTGGTATCGTGAATATTGACAATGTAGCGGGCAATCATTTCTAGGCGTTGTGGGTTGTCATACAGTTCTTTGGTATCGATGCCTTCTACATCTTCCTCATAACTTTCATTCGTCGCCATGCCTTTGGCGGTGTATTTGCCACGATAATCAATCTGGAACTGCAAGACATTACGGTCACGGATGGCATCGACAATCACGTATTTATGCAAACACTCATTAAACAGGTAGTCTGTGGTGAGTTTTAAACCTGCTTTGCTTTGGCTGTTCTTTTCAAAAATAGGCGTACCGGTAAAACCAAACATTTGTGCATTGCTGAAGAATTTTTTGATGTTCTGATGGGTCTCACCAAATTGACTGCGATGACATTCATCAAAAATAAAGACTACTTTTTTATTTTTAAGATAATCAATCGATTCTAAATAACGCTCGGTGCTGATGGCCCGATTGAGTTTTTGGATGGTGGTCACAATCAGTTTGTCATGACGTTGATCCAGCTGTTTCACCAAGGTCGATGTGTTATCGGTGCTGTCCACGCTATCGGCTTTAAAAGCATTAAATTCGCGTGAGGTTTGCGTATCGAGGTCGTTACGATCGACCACAAACAGGACTTTTTCTACATCAGGCATTTGCATGATGATCTGACTGGCTTTAAAAGAAGTCAGGGTCTTGCCTGAACCGGTAGTGTGCCAGATATAGCCATTGCTGTTGGATGTTTGTACATGCTGCACGATTTTCTGTACTGCATAAATCTGATAGGGACGCAGCACCATCAGGCTTTTGGTGGTTTCCAGCAGTACCATATACTGGGTCAGCATTTGGGTCAGATGCTGCTGATTTAAAAACGTATCGGCAAAGTCGACAATTTCATTGATGTGTTTGTTGCTGACATCGGCCCAGGGAAAGGCAAATTCAATGCCGGTCGTGCCGTTGGAGTAGTAACGGGTATTGGCGCCATTACTGATGACAAAAAGCTGAATAAAACCAAACAAGCCCTGTCCAGCCCAATACGCTTCACGAGTATAACGCTGAGTCTGGTTAAAGGCTTCGGCGATTTCCATGCCTCGTTTTTTCAGCTCGATCTGTACCAAAGGCAAACCATTGACCAAGAGCGTGACATCAAAACGGCTGGTTCTGCCATTATAGTCACGGTGGTCGATGGTGATTTGATTGGTCACCTGATAGATGTTTTTGCTTGGATCATTCGAGAGAAAAAAGATGTGCTTGCTTGTACCATCATCAAATTTGACCGGGAACAGATCACGCAGATTTTTGGCGCGCTCAAATACTGTGCCCGTATTTAAAAAACTGATGACCTGTTTCCATTCAGTTTCTGACAGTGGTGCTAGCCCATTGGCACGTTCGACTTGGGTTTTGAGGTTAGACAGTAGTTGGCTTTCATCCTTGAGCGTGACTGAGGCATAACCTAATTGTTGCAGTTGGCCGATCAGTTCATTTTCAAGTTGATATTCGCTTTGCACTGTCATTTCCTTTCCCTCTAAAATCTTAAATTATTCACTTCAATGTTTGTTTAATTAAACTCAAGATATATTCTAAATTTTCTGTATCTGAGACGATCACCTCACAATCACCATTTCCCCAATGTCCAATATTGGTCATATCTTTCGCGAGCTGTTTCGGGTCATCCAGTTGATTAAAAGGCATATTCAGCCATATACGAATTTGCTTTGTCCCAATACTCATATAGACATAGTTACGCTTACCCTTACGGAAGGCGATGTACATTTTCTTGGGATGAACCTCTAAATCGGTGGTTAAGCCCAGAATTGAGTCTCTGAATTGCTCATATAGCTCTTTGATGTCATCGGACTTATCCGCCAAGTGATAGGCTTCATCATATTGCTGGATTTCTTTAGCAATTTTTTGAATATCTTCAGAGTCAACCTTTTGCACTTGCTTGATTGAAGGGGCTGATTTGGCTTTCTGCAATGGATTGACTGAAACAATTCCACCTTGATAGCGTTTGATTTCCCACAGCTCAATGCCCAAATCTTTAAAATTAGTAGACTGCTTTTGAAAGTCGGTAAAGCTCGGTGAAACAAAGATGATTCGACTTTGTGACCAGTCGACATCCTGACGTTTAAGCTGTTTACTCTGGTTCTCGTTGTACTCAACGATGAAATCTGCCTTGTAGTCGAGCATCAGATTCAGATAAGAAACGCCTTGGTCAATCACGCTATAATTGCGTTCACGCTTGTATTCGATAATTACGAAGGCCTGACTTTCGGGATCGAAAGCTAGCGTGTCAATACGATTATTCTTGATCGTGAACTCGGACTTGATGAATTCCAGACCTGTAAAACTGTAAAGATTACTTTCAAACAGGCTTTGAATCTCTCTTTCCAGACGAAAAGGATCTTCTGTAAGTTCTACTAATGACTGTGCTTGGGTTTGATAAAGCTGCATTAAAAATCTCGAATTATTTATTCTTCAAATGTTTGTCTAAGCGGATTCCTCAAAGAAACACTATATAAAAGTTTTAATCTCTCAATTGTCATTGGAAGACCATTTTCGGTTTTATGGAGCATGGCGTGACAATTTGGACAGACTGGTCTTAGATCTTCTTTAGGGTCTACTTCATATTGTTCGCCAATCGTGTGCAAAGACTTAAGATGATGTACATGGATGAAATCTTTAGCAAATGAGCCATACATATGTTCAAAGCTCAAGCCACAAACGCAACAACGTGTTCCATAAATTTCTATACATTTAGCCCTTGCTTCAGGGTTACGCTCATATTTATTCACTAAAACCGTTTGCTTAGCTCCTTCAGGAAAAGTTTCATTTTCTAAACCTGCTTCATCGGGATAGTCGGTATTCACACTATCAGTTTTAAACTCATTAAAAATATGAGTTAAAAAAATGCGGATTGGATCATTTGAAGCTTTATCTCGATCTGTGCGACGGCCTTGAATAGGAGCATCAGGAATTAAGTTTTCCTGTCTGAAATATTCAAAAGACAAAGTGGATTTATCCACTTTGTTTAACTTTTCAAAAATAGAGTACCCACCTAGATAACTTTCAATTTTCTTTTTATCCGACCAAAATGCTTTCTGTGCTACTGGGTATTCTGAGTTTTCCGCATGCCCAATAACTTTGAATTGATACATCACCTTTGAGATGGGTTGGGTCACATATACATGAACAATATCATTGATTTGTAACCCTTTACCTTCACTAGTGGCTGAATTCTTCCAATAAATCTGCGGCAAAGCCTCATAAGCTGCTTCTAAATCAAACTCAGCATAATTCACGGTTACTAGCCAATTTGCCATAATTTCCCCCCTACACAAACATCTGCTGCAACAAGCCTTTTTTCCAAATTTTCGCTTGTTCAATTTGCTGTACCACGACTTCAATTTTTTGGTCGATGGCAGAGAGGAAATTGGCGATTTTGGTTTGTTCTTCTAGACAAGGGAAGTCGAATGTAAACTCATTTAAAGTGCCCGTTGTAATTTGATTAATACGAGCACCTAAGTTCATTTGAACTTGCTCAAAGAACCATGGCGTTTGCATCAAGTAAGCGATAAATCTGTTGTAATCACTTCTATAGACAGACATGAATGCGCCAAATGTCATTATCTCATCATCATTAATAATCACGCTTTTACCGATTAGTCTTTGACTACCATTTCGAGTACAAATCAAAATATCATTAGGTTGAATAATAATCTTGTCTTTAATCTTTTTATTCACTCGCACTTGGTCAGATTTATCTAAACGCCCCTCTTTAATATTTGAAGAACGCAAAACAAGTATCCCTGTACTGTCATTAGTCACATCTGTTGGAGAGTAAGTCAAACCTATAATATTTTCGCCAACTTCACCAAGTGTTTTATTCTCCCACTCCCCAAACTCACTACCATCATCCGCCTTAAAACGAAGCTGCTGACTAAACAGCTTTTGCATCATGCCTTGTTTGTATTGGCTCAGCAGTTGGTGTTTTTGTGTCAGTTGATTAATCTTTTCATCTACTGCGGAAAGAAAAGAGGCAATTTTTGTTTGTTCATCTAAAGATGGGAGAAAAATAGGCATTCCTTGAATTGCATAAAGAGCAAGCTTAGGTTGTGCACCTATTGTAGAAACAGAGTCTATTAATTTAGATAATGATCCATTATTTAGGTAATGTAACAAATAGAACTGATTACATTTGATATTAGTTAATTTATCAGCATTCTCAGTTAAATTGGCATTATTAAGTTCTTGAGGAATAATTCCAACTAGTCCTAAAGTTCCTGCCACGGAAATATATATTTCATCAACTGAAATCCGATATCGTTTTATTTGATCAATTGCTTCTAATGGAACATAACGAATCTTTTCTAAATTAACTGTTCCATTTTCCATATCCGTCACAGTTATATAGGGAAACCCATTATTTTCTTCCTGAAGTGAATATCCTTTGGGTAGTCTTTTGCCACCACGAACATCCGCAATCTCTGAGATTATTTTCTCAACCCAACATCCATCAAACTCTTTAAAACGCAATTTAGGGGTAGTCATTACTTCACCTCCGCAAACGGTGAAACAATGCCTAGCTCTTTGCAAAAATCTGCAATGATGGCATCGGTCTTTTGGCTCTCAACTTCCAAAGCTTGAAGCTGTTTTGCAATCGCATCTAAATCAATCTCGGCTTCCGCTTCAAAAGTATCCACATAACGCGGAATATTCAGGTTGTAATCGTTATCTTTGACTTCTTGCAAGGTCGCCACATGCGCATATTTTTCAATATTTTCACGCTTTTCAAATGCCGCAACAATCTTATCCAAATGCTCAGGCAATAACTTGTTTTGGTTCTTCTGCTTTTCAAAATCATTGCTGGCATCAATAAACAGAATATTACCGCTCTGCTCACGATTTTTCTTCAACACCAAAATACAGGTCGGAATAGACGTTCCATAGAAAATATTGGCGGGTAGACCAATAATGGCATCCACCACGTTCATCTGTTCAATCAGGTACTGACGAATCACACCCTCACTGGAACCACGGAACAATACGCCATGCGGTAACACCACCGCCATGGTGCCATTGTCATCCAGTTGATACAGCATGTGCTGTACAAATGCCATATCCGCTTTGGAGCTTGGCGCCAGTTTGCCATACGCAGCAAAGCGTTCATCTTGTAAAAATAACGGATCGGCAGACCATTTTGCAGAAAATGGCGGATTCGCCACCACCGCATCAAACTTTTTATCTAAATGCTGCGGACGGGTTAAAGTATTTTCCTGCTTGATGTCGAACTTGGCAAAATGCACATCATGCAGAATCATGTTCATGCGTGCCAAGTTGTAAGTAGTACGGTTCATCTCCTGACCGTAAATCATATCGACATCTTTCACTTCACGTTTTACCCGTAGCAACAACGAACCTGAACCACAAGTCGGGTCATAGACTGAACGTAAACGGTCTTTGCCTTGCGTGACAATCTTCGCTAGTAAGGTCGATACCGTTTGTGGCGTATAGAATTCCCCCGCTTTTTTGCCCGCGCCTGAGGCAAACTCACCAATCAGGTATTCGTAAGCATCCCCCAGTACATCGGCTTCGGTATTGGAAATATCAAAATCAATATCATCTAAATGACTGAGGACTTTCGCCACCAGTGCATTACGGTCACTGGCATTATTGCCGAGCTTGGTCGAGTTTAGATCCAAATCTTCAAACAGGTTGGCAAAGTCATCGGCAGAGTCGGTGCCTAAAGTGCTTTGTTCAATCGATTTTAAGGTCGCAGTTAAATCATCCAAAATGAATTCGCCCTGACGACCACGCTCGGCTAAGGTATGGAATAGCTGTTTTGGTGTAAGCGCATAACCCACTTCGGCAATGGCATTCTTTTTAATTTCTTCGATGTACGGCACATGCTCAGCATTATTTTCATCTAATTCTAAAAAGCTGAGGTCTTCACCATCGAGCAATTCATTGGCAAAGTTCACCGACTTTTCCGATAAATATTTAAAGAAAATAAAACCCAGAATGTAATCACGGAATTCATCTGCCCCCATGGTGCCACGCAAAGTATTGGCGATATTCCAAAGTTGTTTTTGTAATTCTTGCAGTTGTACTTGGGTCATTTTTATAGAAGTCCAATTAAGTGAATCATTAATTAAATGATTTTACCTAAAATTCTAAATCATGCAGCAGTAAAAAGGTGGACAAGGACATGAATTGTCGTGCTCCAGCGATGTAATCTATCAATTCAAGCGCTAGACAGATACATGATCTAAATTTTATAGCAGCCTACTCCAGTAATCTTCACTACAGAAAAATAAAGACATTAAAGTACTCCAGATATGGGACTAAACACCTAATATATGTTTATCTTTTCCACCTAGCCAGACTAAATATTCATTCTCTATTGCCTGCTTATACGCCCAGTCGGCAACCCGATGCGAACGTTGCAGATCGGTTAAAAAACCTAATTGAGAAATTTCCCGAACAATAGATTGATCATGTAGATAGTTCCGCTCCTGCCACTGTTGCAGAAATTGTTCTGACGCCAAATAATTACTTTTTTGTGAGTTGCACTTTTCATCCGCCAGGACAAAATTATGTCCGGTATCGGCAGGATATAATGACCATGGAATAAAATGATCCACGGCATATTTTGAATTTTTTAGGCTTTTGCCACAGTAAAAACACTGGCATTCTTGCAAATCAATCAGAAAGTCTGCGACCTGTCCTAGTTGGTTACGACTCGGTGCAAACATGAATTCATCTAGGTCAGGCAAACCATCCAGTACCACCAGGTTCTGCTTATTTAGCCGAACGAAATCAATCCAGCGTTTCTGACACAACTCTTCAATGATTTCACTAAACTGTCTTAAGCAATACATCACCTTGGGCAACAGCTTGAGGGACTGTTTGGAGTCTTCAAGGCAATAGAGAAATTCTACCGTTTGACCATTCAGATTCTGCAAATATACCACCGGCATTTGCTTTACCGTTGTCGCCACTGTTCGCTTCAGCCTGTTCCAGTAAAGTACATCCTTTCTCAACGCGGCCAAGGTCTTGAATTGTTGCTGTGCTTTCTGGATTTCACTGATGATCTTTGCCTGCTTACCAGTGCTTTGATGAATAGTAAAAGGCTCATACTGGTTAAACTGAAACGGCAGTGACTGTTTCCAGTATAAGTCAATAAACTTTTCAGCAATATCCTGATATTCTAAATGCAAGGCAGCACCAGTATCTTGCCCCTGTTCAATCGCCAGACGCGTGATACTTATCAGCAAAGCAAACTTATATGTCGAAGTAAAAGTCCCTGACTGCAAAATCTGCTGAATATGCTTTAAGAATTTCAACTGTTCTTGAGGGGTTGGTATTTCGGCTATACTGAATAACATATCTAAGCCTGCACTTTTCTAATCAGAATATTCATCCACTCTTCTGTACGCTCTGGACGTTTATCTACAGTAATCCATTGTTGTAACAGTAAAGCCTGATCGATCTGCTTAAGTAAGTCATGAGCTTGCTGTTCATTCAAGTCAGTAAAGCTACGCCCCTCTATCTCACGGTCTGTATTGCCATACTTAAAAGACATGTAACACACACCATTTAGCTTTAATGCTTTGAATATAAGCCCCAGCACTTCAGTTAGGCGATCTCTTTCACAATGTAAAAGAGATGCACAAGCCCAAATACCATCGTATTTATTATTCTCAGCTAGGTCATAAAAACTTTGCTGACGTACTTCAATATTGGTCAGCTCCCTGGCCTTTTTAACCAGCTCGGCAGAATAATCAATTGCCTCAACTTGATAGCCTTTTTTCTTAAATGCCAAAGTGTCCCGCCCCGAGCCACAGCCCAAATCTAGGATCAATGCCTGTTCCGGCAAATATCTTAGAAATGGTGCGTAAAGACTTTCCATTTCAACCTGATAGGTATTTTCAAAAAATGCTTGAGCATGTTGATTGTAATAATTTGATGTTTGATTCATTGTCTAAAAGCCAATATCTTATGTTAAAGAACATACTGATTTTTCACTAGATAAGTCAAATGATCAGTCCTATGAATGAATCAAACTCTTATTTCACTGTATCCGGACAACTGAGATAGAAACCAAACTGGTTCTTTTAAATGGAAAAAAATGGGCTTCAGATTTCGCAAGAGTATTAAAATATTACCTGGATTAAAAATCAATCTGACGCATAAAGGCATTAGTAGCGCGAGCATTGGCAAACCTGGTGCTTCTTTAAATATTGGCAAAAAAGGCACCCGAACCAGCGTTGGTATTCCTGGCACAGGCCTATCCTATTCCAAGCACCAACCCTATAAAAACAGAGCCGGCAACCAAGAAAATCCTGCTCAGGAACAACAACCGCTCTATACATCACATACTGAGCAACCCAAATCGAATGTCTGGATTTGGGTGATTTTTGGATTATTTTGTTTTATTGTCGGGGCAATTATTTTTTGAATTTAGCCATTCTTTGTACCTCATAATATCCACTGCTAGGCAAAATTTAATTCATTCATTACTATGGACGGATGTTAAATACAATAAAGGCTGCCGCTGATGTCTGATAATGACAGTACTATGGATTATGATGAAAATGATTTAATCGATTCTCCCTTGTCTCAAATTTTAAAAGAGGATAATGAGCAAATTGAAGTTCTAATTTATCGATTACCCGATAGTGACTGGACACTGGAAGTGGTAAACCAAAATGGTACTTCTACTGTATGGGATGAAACATTCCCGTCAGATCAGGAAGCTCTATCTGTCGCTTTAGATGGAATTAAAGCCGCAGGCGGTATTCAAGCATTTTCCGAACTCAGTGACCTCGAAGCAAAGAAAAATATTTTTCCTGAATCCCTTACTCGCCATTAAAAATGAAGCTGCTGGCGTGGATCTGAATCAGTATTTTCTGGATTCTTAGAACCTGTCGCGATGATAGGTTCACTTCAACCCAAACCCATCCAGGGTTGAAAGGTCAAAATTTTCATCAAACATAAACTCATCTGCTCGCTCTTTTTTCAATATTGCCAAGGCATAAAAGAAATATTTTTCACATAACTGCAATTCATATCATTCCCCGTCATGCCTGGAGCCATAGCCCCAATGTGCCGATAAAGTTCCAAACTCCAATTTCGTTGATTGGTTGCATACATCACATAAAACATCGGTAACGACTTCTACCTGTTTCAGTTGTTTAATTTCCATATACGGCTCCCGGTATCAATCAAGTTAAATTTGTCCCCTGCTTAGAAAAAACTTATTTATTTTTGATTTAAATCACACTTTTACAAACAACAGATAACTATATATAGTGATTTAAATAATCTAAAAACACAATATATGGTATTTTTAGCCATTACCCCCTATTGAAAATTATATGAATATTATTGTTTTATTTTCAGCCATTTGGCACAAATATGGGGAAGTATCACTGTATGTCTGTAAAAAAGAAAAGCATACCCAATTACCGCGTACCTGCAAAAAATCTGCAATTAATATGCTATCCAAAATGTATGCACGCCTACCAAGTTTGGATAGCTTTATTTTTTCAACTTAATGAAAAACAGCAAAGCTATCATTTGGATTTTACTTTTAAACAGAATATCAACATCCCGCTCCTTACAACTAATAAACCGGACCTCTATTTTTTTAGTAGTCATTTCAGCTGGATCTATGCCTATTTTTACAGCAAAAATAAAAATGAATTCAAGTTCAGAGCTTATGAGAAAAATAATTCCTACGAATTCACCATCCAGGCTTTAAGCGAAGTAAGGGCCTTACTGTGTTCCGGATTACATCAATCAATTCATGGCTTAGACGTCATTTCAAATTGGCTAAATGAACAATACTTAGCTGTACATCTTCAGGACGTTTTCGGTCATGAAGTTTTAACTATCGATCATCTACGAGAATTATCAGGACTGTCTAAATCCAAAAGTCCAGTAAGTTCTGTTTCAAATTATGCCGGCCCACTGTCATTAGAAAAGATTCTGGAGGGAATTGCATAATGAACGGATATAGTTATTTAGAAGATACTCAAGAATTAAAGCTTGAGCCATTTCGAGACTTCTATCAAGCACTGGCGGAAGCAAAACTGAAAAATGATCAGGACTTCTTTAAGCTGAATGATTTCATCCAACCAACTGAAGTCGTTAAACTAATTAAAATTATGACTCAGCATCCTACTGATCTATCGATTAGTAAATATCCATTGGCGCATTATCTCTTGGCACTGATCAACACTCCATCAGCATATCAATCAAATGCACTGAAATGGGCTATTTTCAATACTCAATGTATCGAGTTACTGAATAGTAAAGAACATACAGCAACTGTAGCTAATCTATGTAGGCGTTTTCGTTTAGCAAGTACAAAGAAAGAATACTATTGGCTTTACAATTTTTTACCGTCTCTTCCGATCGAATTAGACGATCTTGTTAAATTTCTAAAAGAAGCTGAAACTGAGAATGGAAAATTATTTGACGAATCTAAAGAGAGTTTAGAGAAAAGGGAAATGGGCCAACTGGCAGAAATCCGCGTTATTTATACGTATACCCATATTCAATCAGAACGTCAAAAAAGAAATCGTCAAAGTAATCCAAACACCCCAAAACAGTCTCAAACTGACGTTAAAAAGACATTAAGAATTTCACTTGATGGAGAAAAAACATATCAAACTCATTTTGAGCGAGGTGTGGCAAAACAGCCACCTGAGGATAAAACTATAGAAAAAGTTGAAGATCATAATTTTGAATTTAACTCACTAGAGCAATGTTCTATTACAGCTCAGATCAATAATCTCAAAAATAAAATTCTGCATCAAAACAAGAATGAGCTAATGAGCAAGCCGAATCCTCGGGTCTTCGATTTGCCTACCGCACAGTACATTATGCAAATTTTATTAGAACAGGCAGAAAACTCTCCAATTCATACCCTGCTTTTATTTTCAGCCCTCAGTCTTACTCATTATAAAGATCTGCCGGTATTTCAAAAAAATTTACGAGTCAGTACGAAAAACAAAGAAGTATCACTGAAACCCCAAAAATGTTTCTTTAAGCAAAGCTTTGAAGTCTCAAAATTCAAGGATTTTGTTTTAAGAAAACATCGGTTGAATACCGTGAATTCTTTTACGATTCCTCTGCCTCAATATTATCTGGAAAATCTAAATCAGTTGAAAAAAATGGATGGTGTTGAGATTGATTTCAAGATACAGGAGTATTTACGAAAAATTAATAAAGGGCTGACCTTCCAGTTAACATCACAAAATCTTCCTCGCTTACTCAGTGATATTGCATTGAATGAAATGGGGTATGAGCTGGAAAGCAAATTACTGAATGGAGAAAGTGTTCAGCACTATATTCCATGCCATTACTTTTCAAAACAGATCGTAGATATTTTTGATATTTATACTCAAACTCTAATTTTGACTGTTCCTCAACTGGAAACTGAATATCTTGAAGAATTCAGCAATCCGCATTCTTTTGGTAGCCAGCAGACACCTAATCTCCCATTCGTCCAGTCTTTTTTTTACCAGCTTGACCACCAAGTTCGGAATAATCCCAATCCCTTTCAGACTTTAAATCATTATTCAATCTGGCTGTGGCATATTTGCATGCTGATAACTTCAGCACGGCCGAGTGAGTCCTTCCCACCCAATCTAGATTATATTGACCTTGACAACCAATTGATGGCTGTTGCAGATAAAGAGCAGCGTTATTCGGGCACCATTGGACGCTATTTACCTTTTAATAATTTTCTTCGTGATGAAATACAGCATTACCTAAAGTATTTGAAACATTTTCTGCACCTCACTAAAGCCTATCTGTCGCAAGAACAAGTACAAGCAATCCAAGAGGTCTTCGAGGGGGAACGCCCCTTTCTATTATTTTACGATCCACAAGGATATATCCGAAATCTGGAACTTTCTGATATTCAAAAATACTGTACTGAAATAGCATTACAGCGCAATTGGACCCGCCACTTCGCTCGCTATTTTTTTGCCCAATACTGCAATGAAGATCTAATAAAAGGCATCTTTAGTCATGACGAAGCTATGCAGGAACTGTTTGACCGCTATTCAGCTTTTCAGGCGACTGATTACGATCAAATCAGAACAGCACAAGACAAGCTGGTCGAAATTTTAGAACTTAAAAGCATGTCAAGTTTCACAGGAATAATGATTACATGAGCAAACATCCTCACTCGCTCAAACGATTAAAGAAACATAGAGAGAGAAAAGCGTTTCTTCTGCAATTATTTAGCGAAAAATGCTCAAAGATGACACCTGAAAATTATCCTGAAGTTTATCGACAAATTGATGACCGGCTTTTAGAGCGCTGTAAATCCAATATCCGAAGCTACCAAATAGCACGTATAGAATTTGCTAAATATATCAAGCGCTTTAATCTTTCATCGGATCACCACTATCCGGTGCCTGCTGCCCCCGTGAGGCACGAAAGGTCTCTGCCACTACAAAATATTGAAACCTTAAAACATGGTAAAAAAGTTACTCAATTTGCCAAAAATATGATTGCTTACTGGACACGACATAATGACTTCAGTCCAACCCAATCACTTGGCTTCTGCTTGATCAGTTCAATATTATTTAATGGCATTTATAACCATGCCGAACTGCAAAAGTTTTTAAAAATCATTTTAAAAACAAAGAAATTTCAAAGTTTTTTAAATCTAAATCATATGATTACACTCGAAATCCCGAACCGGCATTTCGGTAATCAGCGGATAAATGACCCTGATTTTTCAGTCAGCTATACAAAAACGTTTGTGCTACACGACATTGTGAAATGCTGGATCTACAGACTAAAACATCAGAAATTTGATTTATTTTCAGATATTGAAGATGCAGAAAATCTGATTAACACTTGTATTATTGAATGCTTCCCTGAAGAGAAGGTGGGTTGTAAAGACCTGTTAAAATACGGTTTTTACTATACACAGTTCCTGAAAAACAGCGGACTGGATCAAATGTCCATTTGTATCTTAAAAAATGAAATTTACAGTTCCAGTCCTCTCGAAAAACAATTAGCAGCTTATTTTATTCAACCTGAACCCACGCCTACCCATACGATTCAGAAAGTTTATGAGAACCCTCAGGACCAGTCTACAGTCACTATTGCATTAGATATAGCCGATATTTTAGTAGAAATACGTCAAGCTATTCGTGCAAAAAACTATAGCGATCAACTCATAGAATTATATGCTAAAGAACAATCTCCAGCCTTGGAACGTTTGCTGCTGTGGAGCATTCTACGCTCAAAAGTAACGGAACCTCAACTGGACCTTCTCAATCATATTATTCAGCAGCAGCAACGATTTAAGCGCAAGCTTATACGCGCAGATTTTCAGCCAATTAAACAAAGCTCTCTAAAAACCATGTTTTCACAATTTGCAGTCCATTGGCTGCAGGCAACGCAAGACAAAGATATTTCATCATTTTCAGATGCTGATTTTGAAGATCTGTATGGAGAAATGCTTCTATTAAAGAAAGAAACAACTAGAGCGACTTTACAAAAACGTCTACAGGAGTTTCATCACAAACAGACCTTATTTTTTAACGCACCCACTGTTGATCTGGATAATTTAATCCAGGTAAAAATCTGCAGAACCGCATTGATCTCGCCCCATATTTTTCACCACATGCTAGAGCAGCTCGAAAATACTCAAGATATTTCGATTCAGGATAAAAATATATTTAAACTGATTTTTATTCTAGGATTCAGAGTCGGACTACGGATCAATGAAACATTGAATATCTTCGTACGTGATCTATTTATTAGTGAAGATGCTGTGATACTCACCATTCGCAACAATCGCAATAAAAATCAAAAAAGCTACTCAGCTTACCGCAAGATTCCCCTGCATCATCTACTTAAAGCCGACGAATTACATGCATTTAAAACATACAGTCAGAATAGAAAACGTCTGCTAAAAGAACAAGGAAAATCAGTTGCACACCCGCTGTTTTTAAAACAGTCCTTAGAAGAAACTCATGAAAATGCAGTGAATTCCCTATTGAAACAATTGATCCAGCCAGCTTTTGGAGAGCACAATTTTACTTACCATAGTCTGCGTCATTCTGCATTTAATCATCTTTACCTGATTTTAAAAAACTCAACACTTGCAGATGCATTTACTGACTATAGCCCACATGAGCAATTACGTATCCGTTATGCATTGCTGCGAAACAGAAATACTCAGCAAACCTGGTATGCGCTTTCTCATTTTGCCGGGCACCTGACACCTGAAACTACCTGTTCTAGCTATCTGCATTTAATGCATCTAGCAATTAGCTACCAGCTGAATCAAATGCACAGCCCGCTTCCTAAAGAAGCCTATTTTAATATTCTAAAACATGATGATGCTATTAAATATCCTGTTCAGCAACGGGCGATCAAACAGTTTTTATTTGATCAACTCACTAAAGACCGTTACAGGCAACATGATCATCAATATCAACCAGGGCAACAGAAATCACCTGATTCACTGATGCTAGGAGCTCATGACTCAGAGATGACTTTTGAACTATTGCATCACATTCTTGCAGTAGAAAAAGAACAAGACCTTTTGTTACCTGAAGCTATTCCTTTGCAAATCGCGCAAAAATTACGTGCCAGAGCTCTGCATTTGAAAACCTCCTGTGTAAACCAAAAAAAATCATCGAGGTTATTTACCACAGATTTTTTAAGGAAAACTCCTGATGCATTAGTCACCATGTTGCCGACCAATCAGGAGGAAAAAAAGGTCATTCAACATGTTCAGGAGCGTTATGCAAATGTACAAAGTAAATACAAAAAACAGCTTCATACGATCTACTCAATTTATCTTGAAAAAGTTCAGCCCAATTCTGCTCAGTTCATTTTTGAAATAAATGAAAAACGTCAACTGAAAAAGTTTCTGTCTTTTATTAGTAAACTGTTTCCAACAGAATATCTTCACCTCGAACTTTCTAAACAGAGCAAAGAACAGCTCAAGAATACATTACAGGGTTTGAAATTAGGTTCAAAAAACTTCAGCCTGAATGAAAATGAAAGGCGAATTAAGTTCTGCTTCAAAAGTAAAGATGTAAAAGCACTTGGGGTATTCAAGTTACTGATGTATCTCATGATAGTTTCTCATCTTTAAGCTGTTTGTAATAAAAATTTGAACTCTGAGAAACGATAATCAAATAGTATAAACTCTAGGTATCAGCAACGTCTGAAACTGAGATCAGTCATGCATAAAACATCAGAAAAAATTGCAAAACAAAAAAAGGTATTAGCTAAAGCTGTTTTATCTTCCGCAAAGCAACTTGGTTTGACACAGGAGCAGCTTGCCATCGTTCTAAATTTAGATTCAATGGAAACTTTAAATTCGCTTGAGTTAGATCCAGATTCAAGTCAGGGAGAACTCGCAATTATTTTAATTCGTATTGCGATATCACTAGATGCTCTAACTGGTGGAGAGACTAAATGGATGCAACATTTTATGAAGTCACCAAGTAAGTTAACCAAAGGCATTCCGATAGAGCAGATTCAGACTACTGAGGGATTAACCACTGTATTAAACGTAACCGAAGGACTTCGGCTTCAGGGTAAATATTAATAAAACAAAGCTTCATTACACAGAAAATTAAAAGTCATAATTTTGTCTAATCATTCAAATTCAAGGCATATGAAGTTCCTCTTCTCAAGAGGTATATGACTGTCTCATTATTGATAACTGCCATACATATACGGATTCTATTAACTTAATTCGAGGCTAAATTGAATCTTATAAGTTCAATTTAGCCATTCAAGAGTCATTATAAAAGTTTGCTATATAGCGAACATTAACTATTATTAGTTAAAAGTTTGCTATATAGCTAACAAATTTGGGGAGCAAAAAATGGCTACACGAGGTGAAATAGGTAAAAAAATACGTTTGGCCAGAAAAGGATTGGGCCACACACAGAAAAGTCTTGCAGAAAAAACTAAAGTCAATAAAACAACAATTTCAGAGATGGAAAATGGCCGTTTTACAGGTTCATTTGACATATTTGAACGTGTGCTTGATGGTGTTGGTTTACAATTCGAAGTGAATAAAAAAAATTGTAAATTGCCACAGTGGGATGAAATTGAAGAAATATTTTCAGAATATGATAAATAAACAGCTTTTTTACACAAACATTCAAAAGGTGAATTCTCCCCAATCCATTCAAATTAATTTTTTTATATGAAAGCTGATTGAAATACACATCTAGATCATAAATCTGATTAGATAAATGCGGATCAAATCGACATGGCTTTGTTGCACAAAGATTTCATAACTATATGATTTTAAAAGTTTTGATTGTTTTTGATCCAAAATTAAATTTATTTAAATCAGATGCTTACATATTTATGCAACAAAGCCAAAATGACTTAAAATAATCTGAGAACTACAAAAACTTATACATATTTTGATTTCAAATCAAATCTGATAAAACTAAAAATGCAGCCCAAGCACGTTGGGGAAAATCCGCAAGTAATGCTCAAGCAAATCATGAGCACAGCCCGAGTATTACTCAAGTCATGCTTGAACCATGCCCTGAATAGCCACCACTTTCCTAGACACATACAGCCCAAAGAATGATTTCACCCTGAAAATGCCGACCATGGAAGGGATTCATATGCTGCACCTTTAGCTAAAAGAGGATTCAGCTTACCATTAGTGGTTATTTGCAACAGTGCCCTTTTTCTTATGCACGTGGCATGTTCCCTCAGGTTTGATTTAAACCTTCTGCAGTAGAAGTTGAACCTCAACAGCTTGGGCTGCAAATAATTTTTAGCTCAAGTTTGATTGCTCTAAGTAATCTATAACCACCTTCTGGTGAGATAGATATTCAGAACACAATCCGACGAATGGAGTTGTTTTTTTCCACTGCTGTTTTACCATCTTGATTATGTTACACAATCAAGATGAACAAGTAAAATGGATGAATTTCAGCATGGTGGTGCCCGTGAAGGTGCTGGTCGCAAACCAGTTCATGAAGGCCCAACCAAAGTGATCCGGGTTCCCGAAGCCCGTGTACTGGAGATCAGGCAGTATCTGGATCAGATAAAAAAACCAGCCCGCAATGATGTTGCTTCGATTACTCCGGTTGAAGCCAGAACACATTATGAGATTCCGGTTGCCTTGCAAAAGGTGGCTGCAGGTTTCCCTTCCCCAGCCCAAGACTATATCGACAAGACCCTGGATCTGAACGAGTTCCTGATCCAGAACCAGCAGGCTACCTTTATCGTTGAGGTGGAATCGCTTTCCATGCGCGATGCCGGGATTGATCTGAAGGACAAGCTGATCGTGGACCGCAGTATTGAGCCCAAGCATGGTGATATTGTTCTGGCCCTGATCGACAATGATTTCACCATCAAACGACTGATGATTGAAGGCGACAAACGCTGGTTACAGGCGGAAAACCCGGATTATGCGGATATCCATTTGAAAGATGGTCAGACCCTGCTGATCTGGGGTGTAGTCACCAGTGTCATCAAGAAGTTCAGATGAACAGCCCCGAGCGGATTTATGCCCTGATCGACATCAACAACTGTTATGTCAGTTGTGAACGGGTGTTTAATCCCAGCCTGAATCACCGTCCAGTGATTGTGCTGAGCAATAATGATGGTTGTGCAGTGGCCCGCAGTAATGAGGCCAAAGCCCTGGGCATCAAGATGGGTGTTCCGTTGTTTCAGGTTCAGGACATTGTCCGGCAGCATCAAGTGGTGGTGCTGTCGAGCAACTATGCCCTGTATGCGGAAATGTCCAATCGCTTCCATTCGATTTTGGCCGGTTATGTGGCTCCGCATGAACAGGAAATCTATTCGATTGATGAATGTTTTCTGGATTTAACCAGTTATGCACAGCATTTTGACTTGACCCGCTATGCCAGAGAGATGAAACAGCGGATCTGGGACTGGATCGGGTTGCCGGTATCCATCGGGATTGGTCGCAGCAAGACCGAAGCCAAGCTAGCCAATCACCTTGCCAAGAAATGGCCTGGCTTTGCAGGCGTATGCAATGTGCTGGAGCTGGATTATCTGGATCAGGAAACGCTGTATGCTGGAATTGAGGTGGGTGAAGTCTGGGGTGTGGGACGTAAGCTGGTCAAAAAGCTGAACCAGATGGGCATCCATTCGGTACTGGATCTGGCCATGCAGGATGCGCATCGCATGGGAAGTTTGTTTTCAGTGCTGATGCAGCGCACGGTGCTGGAATTACAGGGCATCTCCTGTTTGCAACTGGAGGATGCTCCTGCACCCAAGCAGCAGATTGTGGCTAGCCGCTCCTTTGGAGAACGGATTACTGAGCTGGATGATCTGAAAGAAGCCATGGGTAAGTATGTGCAAGATGCAGTCATGCGCTTGCGTGCGGATGCCTCGCTGTGTGGCTGTATCATTGCTTTTGTGCAATCCAATCCCTTTGATCAAAACACAGCGTATTACAGCAAATCGTTGGCCTTTGAATTCCCGGAACCCACGGACTGTGTACTTGATCTGATTCATGCTGCGATGCAGTTACTGCAAGGCATCTATAAGCCAGAGGTAAAGTATAAAAAATGTGGGGTGATTCTGACCGGTCTGGTCAGCAAGACCCGCTATGTGCCTGATCTGCTTACAGACCATCGCCAGCGTGAAAGCAACGAACAGCTGATGCAGGCTTTAGAAGCCGTGCAAGCCAGATATGGCAAGACTAAACTGGCAGTGGGATCGTGTTATTTACCACAGCGGAAATGGTCGATGAACCGGACACATCTGACCCAGAACTATTTCAGCTGGCAGGGATTATTGAAAATTACCCATTAAGCCAACACCCCTTTTTAGGTTAAACAGGTGACAATTAACAACCGGACATCTATCCAGCCCCCCTATTGCGGACGGATCGCTGCTGGGAAGATACTCATATCGCTATGGTAAAACATTGAGCTCATCATATTGCAAGCAACTCAGGAGGCTTAAATCGCATGGCTAAAACAACAAAGGACGAAATCCCTGTAGAAGAATCAGCTCAAGCCAGTGAAGTTTCTGACAAAGTAACGGAAGCTAGAGCGTTATTGGGCAAGCAAATGTCCGCAAACCTGATTGCGATCGCAGAACTGACCCATACCCCGATTCCACACATGCAGGTAGATGAACACGGGGTTTTTCACGAGATTCAAAACACTGATAGGTAGACCGGCATGGATTGCAGTAACGGACGGTATTCTCCTGTTCAATCGGTCGAGTGCTCAGATCCGGTTTGATCGTTATCGTTAAGTCCATATTTTTGTACCTAACACATGGTTTTATACAGTTAAGTACAGGAATACGTACTGAACAGACAAAGCGTTTTTATGGTCCTTAGGCTTTTTTTCTATTCCTTAAAGGTGTCATTGAGCGCCTGCTGAACCGCCTCAATCCTTGATTTGCAGGCTTTGTAGGCGGTCATGGATTCTTCAACGATCGCCATCAGGTTATCAATATCCGGTTCTTCCTGCGATTCCAGCAGTTCGGCATTCTTCTTCAGAATCTCGTAGCCCTGTTTGAAACTGAGTTCTTCATTGTTCATGTGTATTTACCTGTGTCACGGTGGCATCAATCATGCCATCCTGGAGTTCGATCTGGAGTTGCTGGCCAGTGATTTGTTGCACTGAGCGGATGGCTTTGCCCTGACTGCGGACAATCGCATAGCCTTTAGCCATCACGTTTCGTGGGTTCTGTAGCAAGGTTTCCCGCATCAGGGATTCGGTCTGCTGTACAGCCTGCCGCAGCTGTTGCTGGGCAAAATACTGGGTATCGCTTTTCAGCAGATCAACGCTACGCTGCGCATCATTGAGCTGGCTTTGTGCCAGGGTTTGGATGGTTTTCAGATACTGGTCATTCTGGCTTTGATAGGCGGTCAGCTGATGCTGGGACAGCAGTTTGATGGTTTGCAGCGCAGTACTGGCTTCATTGACCCGTTCGACAATCAGGTTACGGATCCCGGCGATGACTTTACTTGGGGTATCAAAGGAGCGATGCGCGATTTCATCCAGAATGGTGCGGTCTTTCTCGTGGCCAATGCCCACCCAGATCGGCACTGTTCTTTTACACAACAGTGCAGCCAGATCATAGTCGTTCAGGTACGCCAGATCATTCACTGCTCCACCCCCACGGATGATCACAATTAGGTCGGGAGCGGTCTGGTAATCTTGAGCCCACTGCCTGAGTGCACTGGCCAGAGCCTGCATGATGCTGGTTGGGGCAGTATTGCCCTGGAAGGTGGCTGAATGATAAACGAAGTGGCAGACACCCGCCTGAGCCAGGGCATCGGCATCTTTTTTAAAGTCTCCCAGCCCGGCGGCATTTTCCGGGGCGATGACCAGTACGTTCTGCAAATCAAAAGGTGCCGGTAGCTGTTTGTTGTTATTGAGCAGGCCTTCCTGGGTCAGGCGCTGCAGGATCTGCTGATAGCGTTTGGCAATGTCACCTAAGGTGAAGCTGGAGTCGATATCTTCAATATTGACGGAGAAACCATATTGCGGATCAAATTTGGCTTTGACCTTGATCAGGACATTCAAGTCTCTGGACAGTTCAATGCCGCTTTCCCGTTCAAACCTTAACACGATTTTTTGTGCGGTGTGAACCGTACCGGGTTTGTCGGAGACCACTATTCGTTCAATATTTCATGAATTTAGTTAGATTCTTTACCTAATCCCAATTCTAGATAACTTACTTTTTATAAGCTTGTTTATAAAAGTAAGAAGTGTTATTTTTATATGTAAAAATAGGGTATAGCCTAACGGAACAAAATAAAGTCTTAAAAAGCAACTCAAAAACCGTATTTATAGAGGCGGATTCAAGCAGCAAGTGCAACAGTATAAAAACCAGCCATAACTTCACTAGGCGTATACCAGCCTAGTGTTTTTCTAGGGCGATGATTGAGAGCAAATTCTATCTGCTCTATTTGTTCATTTGACACTTCATCAAACGAAGATGATTTTGGCAGATATTGCCTGATCAGACCATTGGTATTTTCATTTCTGGCTCGTTGAATCGACTTGTATGGATCTGCAAAGTACGTCTCTATCCCTGCTTCCGTTATCCGCCGGTGCTCGGAGAACTCCTTACCATTATCAAAGGTTACACTGTAGGCATGACTGCTGCGCAAACATGCTAAAGCACACGAAATCGTTTTAGTTGTGGTTCTAGTTTGTCCCAAATGAACGATATGTACATACAAGCTTTTGCGCTCAACCAGAGTTAATAATGCCCCCTTGTGATTCTTGCCTATCACGGTATCACCTTCAAAATCACCTAGGCGTTGACGTTTCTCGACGACCTCATCGCGACAGTGAATACTTGTTCTATCAACGAGTTGGCCTCTACGGTCTGTATTTTTATAACCTCGTTTACGATATTTCTTTTGATGCCTTAAATGAAGGTGGAGCTTACCACCTTTAGATTTATCTAGATAAACATACTGATAAATCCATTCATGTGAAGGCACATCAAGCCAACCTCGTTGTGTTAAAGCACCTGAAATTTGCTCAGGAGACCAATCTAAGCCAATCAGATAACGAATATAAACGAGAGCAAAATCTGTCATTTGTGAAGAGGATCGATATCGTCTTTGACTTGAAAATTTCTCTGCCTGTTGAGCTCGATATCCACGTTTTCCAGTATTTCTTTTGATCTCACGATAAAGGGTTGATCGAGAACGTCCAAGCTCCCTGGCAAGGGTAGAGATTGAAGATTTGCTTTTCAAAGCAGCATAAATTTCGTATCTTTCATCTTGAGAAAGTTGGGTGTATTGCTTCATTGGGTGCTTTCCAATTGCGAGTTGAAAAAAGTCTAATGATTTTAATACACCTAACTTTTTCAACTAACTACAAATATGTCGCACTTGGTATTTGAATCTGCGAGACTTAATATTTAATTTCGGTACAATATGTATTTAATTATCTAAACTCTAACGGTACAGAATGCCTAATCAGGTCGGATATATTCGAGTCAGTTCAACTGAACAAAATACTGAACGTCAATTAGAT